>CAUTOX010000012.1:0-33149 GCA_963539665.1 uncultured Treponema sp. | reverse complement strand
ACAGCGGAACGATGAAAGCTTCTGTGTTCGAAGACTGGTTTGAAAACAAACTCCTAAGCTGTTTACCCAAAGGGCATGGCATCATCATGGACAACGCGGCGTTTCATAAAAAAGAAGGTTTTACAGAACCTTGCAGGGAAATACTCGCAGGAACTGATTTTCCTGCCGCCGTATTCACCTGAATACAATCACAAGTGGAGCGCGTTGAAGCGAAAAGTTGCTGGCTGCGTTCATCTATATGCATCCGTTTCTCAGGCTCTAGATACTGTTTTAGAAGGCAATTAGCTATAGTCTTTCGGTCGGAGGCAAAAGATTTCATGTCTTTTGATGCGACGTATTTCAAGGTGCTGCGGACCATGTGAACCATACAGCGCAGATAATCGTAACATCCTGCACTCCACGTTTCTTAAGCTCATTAAGAGAGCGTTCTGCCGGAACTTGGCGCTCTCATTTTCGCCGATGGCAAGCGACAGCGCTTCCTTACGCCCGTCGCAGGTAAGTCCAAGAATGACATAAGCGGCTTTTTTGATAATCACTGCGTTGTCTCTGACTGAAATAGTGAATGGCATCGATGTACATGACCGGATAAACATCATCAAGCGGCCGGTTCTGCCACTCCTCAATCTGCACAAGTATCTTGTCTGTGACATCGGAAATAAAGCATTCAGAAACATCAAAGCCGTAAATGTCTTCGATGGAGGGGCAGAAATCTGACGGGTTGTCATTCCCTTTGCATACATTGATATGATTTTATGAGCGATGTCGGAAATATCTTTCCGGCCTTTCTTTACGACCTGCGGCCCGAAACTTGATTTTCTGTCCTGCGGAACTTCCAGCTCAACTTCTCCGATACTTGATTTTATAGTCTTTGACTTGTAACCGTTTCGCTAATCATCGTTGCCAGAACGCCAAGATTTTTCATATCCCAAGTGCTCCTCCATCTCAACTTCCATCATTTTTTTGATAGTTCCGCCGAGAAGGTCTTTCAGCGCTTTCTGAATATCCTTCACTGTCTGGATGTCGTATTCTGAAAGCAAAGCTTTAATAATCTCTTCTTTGCCTTCTGTCATTACAATTTTGTGGGGTGGTGTTTTTGCTTTTGCCATAACTTGGCTCCTGTATTTATTTTACCACTGTACCTACTTTTTAGGAATTTACAGAATGACTTGCACAGTGTCATGCTTAAAGTGTAAGTCATTTCGACACAAAGACTTAAAGTTTAAAATCGTACGTCACCTCTAAAATCCGGCAAGGTTCTTAGAGAGCTTGTACCGTCAATTTTGCGTGCAGCTTACTCGTGCGCGCGCTATTTTCGTTCTGCTTGTGCAGCAACTTGCTATTTGGGGTAAGACCGCTCAATTGATACGTGCGCTTTCTAAAATCAACTCCTACCTAAAGTTCGCAAAAAACAAATATACATCCAGATGCCCCGCGCCTGTCCAACCCTGCTGCTGAAAATATATTTTATCTGCGCTTCGTTCTGTGCCGAACATAAATAGATGAAAACTCTTGTCGTTTTGTTTGCAGATTTTCGGGCGGCATTTTTGTTTGAGCCTTTTTTTGACGGACGTTCGGCGTTTGAGCGGGCATTGGATTGGGCGCGTTCGCTGGATTTTGCAGGCGGCACGGAAACGGTGATTTTTACGCATCCGATGCTTGAAGGCCAATGCCGCAGCGTTATAAATAAAAACGGTCTGCAAGCGGCAATCGTCTGTCATGAATCATGGACGGTACTGACGTTGTTTGAGGAGTTTTCGCGACTTGCAAAGGAGACGGCCGCAGGCGACATCATGTATGCATTTGCCGATTGTCCATTTTTAAGCGTGTCCGGTGCGCGTGAAGTTTTTGAAACGCATAAAAACTACGTTGCCGAGTACACTTTTGCTGACGGATACCCCTACGGATTGATGCCGGAGGCGCTGACTGCGGGGAGCGCTCAGATCCTCTGCACTCTTGCCAGCTCTTCGTTTGCCGATGAGGGAAAAAAGCCGCTTTCGCGCAGCAGTGTTTTTGATTTAATCAAGCGGGACATCAATGCGTTTGACGTGGAAACGGTAATTGCGCCGTTCGACAGTCGGCTTTTCCGCGTGTCGTTGTGCTGCACGTCCAAA
Organism: uncultured Treponema sp.; assembly: GCA_963539665.1. GTDB lineage: Bacteria > Spirochaetota > Spirochaetia > Treponematales > Treponemataceae > Treponema_D. The sequence goes on along the minus strand of CAUTOX010000012.1, from coordinate 31,038 downwards.
GCGGAGGCTGCTGCGTGTACGGCCGCGTTCCGGAACGGCTGCGTAAGCGATGAGCCGGAGGCGCTTGCCCGGGCGGTGTGCGCCTGTGCGGATGCGCTTAAAACAGTGCCTTCCTTTTATAACATTCAGATTTGCAGTGCGGACAATGCGCCGAGCATTTATATTCCGCCTGAAATGTTGCAGACGGAGCTGACAGCTCGGCATTACATGAGCGCAGAGCGGTTTTCTGCGCTGGTTGAACGGATTGCCGATTTTTCGGGAAATGCGGTTGTGTCCGTAAGCGCATGGGGAGAGCCGCTGCTTCACCCGGATTTTCCTGCGTTGTGCGCCGCTGTGTTAGAAAAACCTACGCTTTCGTTGCTGATTGAAACCGATGGGCTTGGCGTAACGGAGGAGCGTTGCGGGCAGCTTAAAAAACTGATCGACAATGCGCCGGACAGGACGAACGGCTACGACAAGGCGATTTGGATTGTTCGGCTCGATGCGTTTACGAAAGAAACTTACGCGAAGATTCATGGAAATGCGGACAATTTTGAGCGAGCATCCGGCGCGGTAACGCTCTTGCAGCGTTTTTTTCCTGATTGCGTCTACCCGCAGCTGGTGCGTATGCGCGTCAACGAATGTGAGCTTGAACAGTTCTACCGGTTTTGGAGCGCGAAAGATGCGCCGGCGGGCAGCAAACACATCATTCAAAAGTACAGCGCGTTTTGCGGCGTTTTAAGTGATGAAAAACCCGCCGATCTGTCGCCGCTTGAACGCAATCCCTGTTGGCACATCCGGCGGGATCTGACGGTGCTTTTTGACGGTTCCGTGCCGTTTTGCCGGGAATGCCTAAAGTCAAACATCATCGGCAATGCGTTCACTGACGGTATCGAGGCGGTATGGGAGAAGCTTACGCCGTTTGTGCAGGAGCAGATGGCCGGAAAATACTGTGATTTTTGCGGTAAATGCGATGAGTACTATACCTTCAATTTTTGATGAACATCCGATAAACAGAACCCTCATCGGCGGCGGGCAGATAAATCCGCACGCCAAATTTAATGCTGCCGCCATCTTGCTCAATTCGACCGGCAGCCACCTCAAGCCGCATCTATTCGACACGCTGCTTTCCTGCGGATTTAAATGCATTGTCTCCGTTGAGCCGCCTGCCAAAAATTATAACATCGAAGATTTTTCGCGCCGCTATCCGGGCGTGCGTTTTTTGCTCCCGCAAGACGAGGCGACCGATGGGGAATTAATCAATTTGAGCATTAGCGAGCTGGATACCGAATACTTTTTAGTGCTGCGCGACACCTTGAACATTACCGGCGGCCTATTGCTCAAAAATATGTTCGACACGCTGACGCAGGACAAGCCGTATTGCATTGCCCCGCGTCTTTTTTCGGGCAATGGGGAGCCGCTTCCCGTCCGCATTCAGCCGGTTGAAGACGGCAAAAAATTTACGACGAACGCCTACTCGTCTATTTCAAACGGTGCGCCGACGCTTCTGCCGCGCGATTTTATTGCGCTTTATAACCGCGCAAAATTTATTGAACTCGGCGGTTTTGACTATACCATCGCATCTCCGTATTACCAGAATGCGGATCTTGCGCTCCGCGCGTGGCTGTGGGGCGAGCGCACGGTGCTTTCGACGGCGTTCCGCATTAGCTATGCGGGAGAGGCGGCGGTTGACGATATTACGGCGAACCTGTCTTCGCTCCGCTTCTATCTGAAAAACATTCTGCCGCGCCGCAAAGACTTTTACGGCGTTATTCCGATTCGGGCATTTTTTAATTTTTTCCTCCAGTCGTCATGCGGTTTTTTTGAGGCGCTGCGGCAATTTAAAGAAGCGCGGCGGTGGGTCGAAAAAAATAAGTTCCGCTTCCGGACGGACATTGCGGAGTTAATTAAAACGTGGGGTGTCTCATCATGAAATCAAAAAATACGGCGGTCATTGTGCAGTGCAGGTTGTCTTCAACTCGTTTTCCGCAAAAAGCGCTGAAATTGCTTGGCGGCAAAACGATTCTCGAATGGACGCTGAACGCGATGCGCCGTGTGGACGCTGCGCGGCATTATGTCGCCGTTGACGAGTCGTCTTTTGACGCGCTCAAACCGATTGCGCTCAAATGCGGCTGGGATATTTTTGCCGGCCCGCTTGAGGACGTGCTTGAACGCTATTGTCTTCTTATTAAGAAGCTCGGATGCAAGACCGTGGTGCGCGCAACCGCCGATAACCCGTTTTTGTTTTACGAAGCGGCGGAGGCGTTGTGCGGGGAGTTTTTCCGGCAGTCAGAGACGATGCAGATCGATTATATGACGTGGACGGGATTGCCGCATGGTTCGGGCGTAGAGATATTTGATGCGGAGTCGCTGCTGACGGCAGCCGCAGAGACGGCAGACCCGTTTGACCGCGAGCACGTCGGCCCTGCGCTCTACCATCACAAAAACCGTTTTACATCGCTGTTTTTGCGCGCGCCGTCGCGCTTTTTCTTCCCTGATTATCGAACGACAATCGACACTCCGGCTGATTTTCGCAGGGCGGAGGCCATCGTTGACTTTCTTTCCGGCGGCGCGGCGCCTTCTGAACCGTATTCGACCGAGCAAATCCTTTCGGCAGTGCAAAATCCTTCGGTGTATAACCGTGCGCTTTTTGTTCCGTCGGTGCAAAAGGGGCGGGGAACGGGACACCTTCGGCGTTGTTTGGAGGCTGCGCGTACAAGCGGCGCATTTGTGTATGTTCCCGAACGCGCGGAACTTGAGGAAGCCGAGCCGCTTGTACAGGAATTTTTATCCGATGGACTTAAAGAGAGCCAGATTGTGCGGCAGTTTCCCGAAAAAGGGGAGTATTCGCTTATTGCGGCGGATTTGTTTTCGTGCGATGCCGAAATGGCGAAAAAACTCCGCGCCGCAGCTCCATTTGCCGCGCTTGACGAAGGCTCTGCGTTCTCCGACTACTGCGACTATTTGCTTGACGTTATTCCGTCTTACCGCGTAACGCGGCAGGCGAATATGCAAGAAACGGCGTTTATTGAGCTTCCGGCATCTCGTCGGGAAGGACAGGCGCGTTCTCTCGGCGAATTGACGAGTGCGCTTGTCTGTCTTGGCGGCGAGGATCCGGCAGGTTTGACTTGGGCCGCGGCGGAGTTTTTCGCTTCGGAGGGGCGACAGGTAACGGCAATCGTTCCGGAATCGAAGTTGTCTGCGGAAGTCAAGGATCAACGCGGCCGCATCGAATTTGCGCCGCCGGTAAAAAATCTCCGCGAACGGCTCTGCGCGTATTCGCTCGTTGTTACGCATTACGGGCTGACGGCATTTGAAGCGGCGGCAGCTGGGTGCGCGGTGATTTTGCTTGCAACAACTGACCTGCATCAACGGCTTTCCGAAAAATACGGCTTCGTCTGCCTCGACAAAAAAGCGCTTGCCTCCTCCGGCGGCTTTGACAAATCGGGAATCAAACCGGCCTCTCTCTATCCTTCGCTCAAGTTTTCCGGCGGAGCAAAGAATCTTGGCGCATTCGTGCAGGAGTTGTCGCATGCAAAACGGCTTTCTTGTCCGGTGTGCGGCGGGGAACGCGCGGAAGTGGATGCGGTTATGGAGCGGACGGAACGGCGGACGTACCGGAGATGCGGCGAGTGCGGCATGACGTACCTGTCGTGGAGTATGGACGGGCAGGACAAAAAATATACGAAGGCGTATTTTGCCGAGCAGTACAAGGAGCAGTACGGGCGCACGTATCTTGAAGATTTTGAAGCAATTAAAACGCAGGCGGCGCGGCGGATTCGGGAAATCGATGCGGCGTTGCAAAGCCGTGCGCCGGAAAAACCGGCCGTGCTGGATATTGGCTGCGCTTACGGGCCATTTCTGGCCGCTGCGGAAGAAGATGGGTGGCTTTCGTTCGGTACTGATGTTGCGGAAGATGCCGTTGAATATGTGCAAAAGACGTTGCGCTTTCCGGCCGTCGCTTCCGCCTTTCCGCATTTTGATGCGGGCGCAGCGTTCGGCGTAAATCAATTTGATGCGGTTACGATGTGGTTTGTCATCGAGCATTTTACGGATTTGAAGGCCGTGCTCGAAAAAACTGCCGCGCTGGTGAAAAACGGCGGCGTATTCGCGTTTTCGACGCCTTCGGGGGCCGGCGTGTCCGCGCGATTCAACCGGCATTCGTTTTTTACGAACAGTCCGTCCGATCATTATACAATTTGGGAGCCGAAATATGCCGATAAAATTATGCGGCGGTTCGGATTCCGCGTTGTAAAAATCGTTTCGACCGGCCACCATGCCGAACGCTTTCCGCCTGTGAAGAAAAACGGGTGGCAAAAGCATGACATTCGCTTTCAGTTTTTTGATAAACTGAGCCGACTGGCGGCATTGGGCGACACTTTTGAAATTTATTGCAGGAAATATAAATGACGGAAAAAACAGTTTTGATTCTCGGCGCAGGCTTGATGCAAGAGCCGGCGATTCAGGCGGCGAAAAATCTGGGGTTTGCGGCCGCCGTTGTGGATGCGGATGCAGGGGCGCCGTGTGCGGGGGCGGCGGATTTTTTCAGCGCAATCGACCTTAAAGATAAAGAAGGGATTTTAGAATATGCCCGCCGCCTCCAAACTGAACGCGGCTTATGCGCTGTTTTTACTGCGGGGACGGATTTTTCCGCGTCCGTTTCTTATGTTGCCGAAAAGCTATCCCTTCCGTGCCATTCCTACGAGGCTGCGCTCAATGCGAGCGTCAAAGACCGGATGCGCGGCTGTTTTGAACGCGCTGCGGTGCCGTCTCCGCATTTTATCAGTCTGCGCGGCGATGCGGCGATTCCGGATGATTTACAGCTGCCGTTGGTCGTGAAGCCGGTTGACAATATGGGGGCGCGCGGCTGCCGTCTGGCGCGTAATCGCGATGAATTGTATGCGGCAGTTGCCGCTGCCCGTAGGTATTCCCTCTCGGCAACCGTTATAATAGAAGATTACATGGAAGGCAGTGAGTTTTCCATTGATGCGCTGGTGTATGACGGCGCAATGACCATTACGGGCTTTGCCGATCGCCATATTCGCTTTCCGCCGTATTTTATCGAGACGGGGCATACGCTTCCGTCTGCGGTGAGCGAGGACGAACGGCGCGCGCTCATTGCAGTCTTTGCATTGGGGGTAAAGGCGCTGGGCTTGACGACCGGCGCGGCGAAGGCGGACATAAAATTGACTCCATCAGGCCCTGCAATCGGAGAAATTGCGGCGCGGCTTTCCGGCGGCTATATGTCCGGCTGGACGTTCCCCTATGCCTCCGGCTTGAACCTCACCGAGCAGGGCATTTTGATTGCGGCAGGGATGCGTCCTGAGCGGCTTGAAGCGATGCGCGTTCCGATTCCGTTTGAGCCGCCGGCTTCTTGTTGCGGCAGGGAAAAACCGTTCGAGCTGTTTGAAATTCCGTGCGCCGCCGTCAGCGCCGAACGCGCGTGGATTTCGATTCCCGGAAAGATTCGGAGCATCGAGGGCATCAGTGAGGCGGAAATGGCTCCGGATGTGCGGCACGTTTTTTTGCGTCCTGCGGTGAAGGCCGGAAGCGATGTTGATTTTCCGCGCAACAATGTAGAAAAGTGCGGGAACGTGATTGCATCGAGCGCGTCGAATGCGGCAGTCGAGCGGGCGGAAGATGCCGTTCGCAAAGTCTTTTTGCGCCTTGAACCGAATAATGAGCGCACGGAAGCGTTTCTTGCGGGGCGTCAGTTGCAAGATGAAGCGGGGTTTCCGCCTTATGCGTTTGCGGCGTATGAGGACTTGGACGCTATCGATTTGTCCGGAGAAATCGGAGAAAATCAGAGCGCGATTGCGTCCGCTCCGGATGCCGTGCTGCATCTGCTGCGGGAGCCAAGCCGGGATTGGACATATTCTACTGCGCTCGCCGCTGCCGAACGCTTTGATGCGGAATACAAAAATCATCCTGCCTTGCCGAAGGAGCGTTTTTGGCGCGCGTTATTTCGCGGCGGTTTTCAGGCAGCCGCGTATGTCGCTGATTCCGCATCGAAGCTGGAGCGGAAATGAGAAAGCTGCTTTTCCTTGCGGCATATTTGCTGGGCGCATTTTTTTGCATGGCGGAAGATGCGGCCATTTCTCTTTTAGAGCGGGCGGGCAAAAACGGCATCGCCGTGTACTGGGATACGCTTACGTCGGAAGGAATGCTTGAAAAGAACGGCCATCAGCTTGCATTCCGTATCGGAGAGCCGCTGGTGCTGCTCGATAATGCGTCCTTTCTGCTGACGGATGCGCCGATGCTTACCGAAGGCTGCATAAAAGTTTCCGAAAAATTCATGGAAGCGGCGGATTCGCTCTTCGAGATTGTGCAGAACGAGTCGTCATTCAAAATCGGCGCTATTTTGCTCGATCCCGGACACGGCGGAAAGGATGTGGGCGCGAGCCGGACGTACACGATTGACGGCAAGAAAACCGTCATTATGGAAAAAGACATTGCGCTCACGATTGGCAAGTCGCTTTATCAAAAGCTCAAGCAAGCCTTTCCCGATAAGCAGATTATCATGACGCGCACTACGGATACGTTTGTCAGCTTGCCTGAGCGCACGGACATTGCAAATGCCGTCAAGCTCAAAAAGCATGAAGCCGTTTTATATATTTCTATACACGTGAATTCTTCGTTTGACCGTAAGGCGGCCGGCTATGAAGTCTGGTATCTTTCGCCCGGCTACCGGCGCACCGTAATTGATAAGTCAACCGTCAGCGACGATAAGAGTCTCTTTCCGATTCTCAATTCGATGATGGAAGAAGAATTCACCACCGAAAGCATATTGATGTCAAAATTCATCATGGACGGCTTGCAGGCGCAGATCGGGGATAAATCGAAAGCGCGCGGCATAAAGGCGGAGGAGTGGTTTGTCGTCCGCAATGCTAATATGCCCGGGGTGTTGATAGAAGTCGGATTTTTATCGAATCAAAAAGAAGCGCTCAACTTGAACAATCCGTCTTACTTGCAGAAGATATCGCTTGGCATATATAATGGAATTACCGCGTTTGTAACGCATTTTGAACGGTCAAGAGGTTTTACATCCAAAAAATGACAGACGGAAAGCGCCGCATAAGGAAAATCACACTCATTTTTATTTTGTTGCCGGTTGCGGCTTTTGCAGTTTCTTCTATTATATGGCTTACGAAGATGCGCGGAGTCCGCTACGCGTTTGTCTTTCCGTCTGCCGATGGGAGCGGCTATACTGTTGAGTCGCGTTTGCTGCCGTTCTCTAATAAGCCTGAAAATATTGAGCGCTTTGTTTCCGAACTGCTGTTAGGGCCGCTGACGGAGCACAGTATGCCGCTCTTTAAGAAAGGAACCGCTTGCCTGGCCTGCTTTGTTCATAGAGGGACGCTCTATCTCAATATTTCAGATCAACTGTTTGCAGAAAATCTTGAAACAACTGATTTTAGGGGAAGCTTCACTACTTTTCAGAAGAATATTACGATTAACTTTCCCAGAATAAGAACAATTGAGCTGTTTATTGACGGCAGAAAAGCTTTTTCAAATGAATAGACTGCATGTATATTTAGTGAAAAAGCGTTGACAAAAATAGGGTCTTATTAGATAATAGTAATATATTACAAGGCTACATCGAATTTTAAAAGGAGCTTCTAATGAAGAGAACTTTTTCGTTTGTTGCGGCAGCAATGCTGCTTGCTGGTGTCAGTGCTTTTGCCGAAGAGGCAACTGTCATCGATTTTACGTTACTGAAAGCTGATTGTCTTTCCAATGAAGATGGAAATCCAACTCAGAATAGCCGTACCGTAATGGATTTCTCTCGTGCAGCAGGTACTACATTTACAGCTGATCAGAAAAATCTTATGAGGACATCGCTGGTTCTTCCTGACTGGGAAGTATCTCTTAACAGCTCAGCAAGATCTGTAAAATCACTTGGTCTTTCAACAGTTGTTGCTGCTCCTGTAAAGAGCGAAGCCAATGTACCTTTCGCAGGTGAAAGTGTTATGGGCGTTCGCATTGTTTTCCCTGAATGGAATGCAAATGCCAATGCTTATATTAAGCCTGCTTTTGAGATTCCTGCGTATGAGCCGCTCTCACAGGCGGACGATAATGGTGTCCGTCAGGCTCCTACCGATGAAGAAAAAGCAAGCGGTAAAACGCTCTTTGAAGATGGCTACGGCGTAGTAAAAAATGTCGGTACTCTTAAATCTGTTGCTGTAACAACGCTGGGTATGAACTATCCGGAAGGTCTTTATGTCTTGCTCAAGGATACGGACGGTGTGGAATATCGCCACTTTATGGGATACCTTCAGTTTGATGGATGGAAAACCATAACATGGAGCAATCCTAACTACATCTCAGAAATTAGGAACCGTGAAATTCGTGTATATCCTATCTATCCAAGAGGTCTGCCGTTTGTAAAGTTCGTCGGCTTCCAAGTTACCCGTGATGCAAATCATATCGGCGGCGATTTCATTGGTTACTTCAAAGATGTAAAGATTATTTTTGATAAGGCTTTGCTTACAACTGATCGCGATATTGCGGATGAAGATCTGTGGGGAATCATTGGAAAGAAGGAGTCTGCTCGTCAGGCTGCTCAGATGTCACGATTCGGTAATAAACAGGTTAAGCGTTATCTCGAAAGAGAAAAGCAGGCTAAAGAAGCTGATTTTACTTCTAGCTTGAATGCAGGATCTGATTCTAATGCACAAACAACTGCAGCTGAATAAAAAATAATTCTGCATATTTATAAAAGCATCTTCTTAAATAAGAAGGTGCTTTTTTTATGGGTTTTTGATCATTAATGCGTTGTCATTCGGGTTGGTTACAATGTTAAATACTGTTGATGCTACATTGCCAGTAAAAATAAAAATAAAAAGCGTATATGAAAAATATACCTCATATTTAGAAGAAATTTGTAAGAAAATTCATTTCAAGCTAAAAGGGTGCATAAAACTTTCCTCTCAACCAACGTATAAAGCACGGATAAAAAGTTTTGACAGTTATTATAGTAAATTACTTCGGCAAAAGCCGTCTGCGGCAGTTTCTTCCGATCAGCTTATTCCCCTTACTGATATTATCGGAATCCGTATTATCTGTACTTTTTTGGAAGATATTTCTGAGGTACAGGAACAAATGAAAAATATCTTCGATATACGTGAAGTGGAGTACAAAGGAGCGGAACAAAATTTTAAGGAATTCGGTTATGAATCGGTCCATGTTTTGGTTACGATTCCGGATGATTGTATTGATTCTCAATATGCTGATTTGTATCCACTCCCGGATGATATGGTATGCGAAATTCAAATTCGAACAATTTTGCAGGATGCCTGGGCAGAAGTTGAACATGAACTCATTTATAAGACGGAATTTACGCCATTTGATATGCCGTTGAGACGAAAGTTAGCGAGCATGAATGCCTCATTGAGTCTTGCAGATATTATTTTTCAAGAAATACGGGATTATCAAAAGAAACTGCAAAGTGAAATAAATGAGCGGCGACATACTTTTTATGAGAAAGCAGATGATACGATAGATAAAAAATCTCCTACTAAGGACTTACCTAAAAATATTGACCGCATACATCCATACGTGAGCGGCACCATCGATGATTTATTATTACAAGCTATTCATGCGCACAATGCAGGGCTATTCGATGATGCAATTACTTTGTATACGACAATAATTAACTCAACGCCGGTTCCGAACAACGTGGTACTTTCTGTTATACTCAAACATCGCGGCATGGCATATTTCACGAAAAATGATTATGCCAGAGCGCTCGATGATTTTAGACAATCCTTTATCCTCGACAATCGGAATTTTCGTTCAATTTACTACGAGGGGATTGTTTATGCCGTCCAAAAGGATTATTTGGCCGCTGTACAGTGTTTTACAAAGTCTCTTGAGATTAACAAATATCAGTCGCATTCATATTATCGTCGTGCAAATGCTTATTTTGAATTACATGAATATGAAAAAGCAATGAATGACGTAGTTGCTGCGCAAAACTTAGGACTTGAAGATAACGGCCTCATTGATTTGCACGAAAAATTGATGGAAAAATTCGATATGAAGTAATTTATCTAAAAATTGTGTGTGTAAATATGAACAAGTCTTAGTTTTTATTGCATTTTACCTTGTAAAATCGTATCAAGTATCTTACGGTAAAGGCATATAGAACGATTTGCAGTTCGTTTTTACATTTCAAAGCTCTTCAAGTCTATATTCAGTTGGGGGGTAAAGAATATGGAGACAGAAAATCAGTCTCTGCGAATATTTTGGGGCGATTTTATACAAGGCCTTTTTCTTAAACCTGTTTAGGGGCCTTCTATGTACCTCGTTTAAACTGGTAAAACGGAATATTTTCATATATTTCAGGTCTTCTCCAAACGGTGAGACGTAAAATGAAGCTTTGTTTCGCCTGAAACAGAGGTCTCTTTGGAAAACAAAAAATGCAAGTTTAATACTGTCCTGAAATTCATGATAAAACTTTTGAGGGAGGCCTTCTTAAAAACTCCAAACAGGTTCCAAAACGATTGATATATGAAAAATTACAAAATCAACATTCAGGGCAATAGCGAAAATTTGCTATTTATTAAATAGATTGCTATAATCCGCCGCATGTTGCTACCGGTCGGTACTAACTTTCTGCGCAGGGGATTGACGCTCCGCTGTAATTCAAGCTCTATGCGGGAATGCCGCATTTCATTCAAATCTCATAAATCAAAAGTACATACAAAACCGCAGGCCCCGTTGATAAAAGTTCTGGAGACTTTGTCGGCAATTCCATCGAGGAGTAAAACCTATGAAAAAATTTATGAGTTCTTGCGTTACGGCGTTGGTACTCGCTCTTGCTTGCAGCGCACTGTTCGCGCACGGTAAAAAAGATGTCGAAGAAAAGTTTGCCGACACCCCCGCCAGCTGGCAGGAACGCTTTAATCTATCGGAAAAGAAAAAGGGCAAATACAATGTGCTGATTACCGCCTCCGACTTTGGCGGCAACCGCTTTATCGAAGGGCCGTACAATCTGTATGTCGATCCGAATTCTGATCTTCCGGTGTGCGGCATTACTAATCCGAAGCAGAATATGCGCGTTATCGGGAATTTGAATATCGTCGGCACCTGCATTGACGATGATGCCGTTGAATATGTTGAATTGGTACTCGATGGGGACACGGAACATCCGGTTCGCGCAAACGGCAAAGATTTTTGGTCGTACTATCTGGATACAACGGAGCTTTCCGAGGGGCCGCACACCATTACCGCAACCGGCTACGACAGCAATGCGCTTGCAAGCGCGCCGGTAACGTTTACGTGGCATCTTGACCGCCGTGCGCCGGTTACTGCAATCGACAATTACGGAACGGGCGCTCTCGTTTCCGGCAAGGTGCACTTTACCGGTTTGGCAAGCGACGGAAACGGCATCAAGGAAATCGCTTACTCCGTAGATAATGGGGCGCACTTTCAAAACGTAAAATTCCGCAGCAAGAATGCCGATGCGCCGTTTAGCGTTCCGGTGGACACGGGCGCTTTTCAGGACGGGCCGGCGGTTATCTGGTTTCGTACGAAGGATCAGACCGGTTCCGTCGGCATTTTCTCTTTTTTGTGCTTCATCGATAACACAAAACCGGAGGCAGCTATCATTTATCCGGAAAAAGGGGCAGCGCAAAGCGGAAAGTTTTTGGTTTCCGGCTCCGCTTCCGATGCGCTTGCTCTTGAGCGGCTGACATGGAAGTTCGGCAACGATTCCGGCTCCATCGATTTGATTCCGGGAAACCCGTACTGGGGCGTTATGTTTGACGCGAGCGGCTCAAAAGACAAATCCCGAAAGTTTGAACTTTCCGCGACCGATCGCGCGGGCAATGTTACCGTCATTTCGCAGACGATTGCGCTCAATCCGGATGCCGACAAGCCGAAGGTACGCATTTTTGAACCGGCGGCCGGTGCCGTTATTGCAGCGGGCGACAGCGTATTTGTACGCGGCATTGCGCACGATGACGACGGCATTGCGTCCGTCAAATACCGAATCGATGAAAATACATGGATTGAAGAAAGCACGAAGGGCGTTTTTTCCGGAACGCTTGCTGCCGGGCGCGACCTTGAAACGGGAACGCACCGGATTACTGTGATTGCAAAAGACCGGAACGGCACGGAAAGCGCCCCGACCAGCGTAACGATTACGGCATCCGGCGGGCTACCGGTATTTTCCGAACCGAAGCTGGGCGCCGAACCGTTTATCAATGGCATGACCGTGCATCCTGAAGCCGGAGCCGTATTCCGCATAAATATCAGCGGTAGTAAGGGGCTTTCACAGGCGCGCACGGAAATCACATGGGGCGACGGCGGCGCAAAGACGAAGGACTATCCGCTCAACGGGAAAAAGCAACTGCCGATTGAGATTCCGATTAAGACGGATTTTCCGAAGGGCGTTGTAAAAATTCGCATTTCCGCCGCGGATATGGCTGGGGCGCAAAAAGAGCTGCGCGCATTTCTCTTTGTAACGGACACCTCCATCGTTTCCGCCGGAGAACCGCACGTCGTCTTTGAAGACAGCCTGATAACCGACGACGGCGTTGCAGTCAATCATCCGGCAGCTCCGGTTACGGGCTTTTTTACCGGCGGCAAAGCTGTCCGCGCAGAAATCGTTCCGCCTACCTCATTTGTTACGGCAGCGCTTGACGGCAATATGATTACGCTTGTTCCGGGCGAGGGGCGCGGCGTATCGGAGCCGTTTACGGTACGGGTGCACACCGATCAGGGGCTCCGCTTCGATTCGCGGCAGCTTGTCTTTCAGAATGAAGAAAGCGAAGCGGATGCCGAATCCATTTGGCTTTCAGCAATAAACGGGAATGCCTACCGGAGCGGGATGACTGTTGAACTGGCTCCCGGCGCGTCCGTTACGGCGCAAGCAGTTATTAAATCTTCGGAAAATGTCAGCGGAGCCGTCTACGAAATTACGGGAGACAAAGTTCCCGGCGGAGCTGAGCGGCAAGCGGGAAATGCGGTTTTGAAAAAAAACGCTGACAATTCCGGTTGGACAGCGGAATTCCCGCTTGCCAATCTTCCGGCTCGCATGAATAAGATCAAGCTGACCGTCAATTACGGCGGCGGGCGTTCAAAATCTGTAACGGGCTTTGCGGCGACAGTCCGCCCCGCCGATGCTGCAAACAGCGATAATAAGCGCGGCGTTTACGCAATCGCAGGTACAGGCGCCTCCTATGACGCGGCGGCTGCGCAGTATCGCATGAATGCCGACGGCAAAATCTACTTTTTTGCGAATACGCCGGAACTCAAATCGGCGGAACTGCTTTCTTATGCGGACAGTTTTTCGCTCGAACAGCAGGGAAATACGGTAACGCTTACCGGCGGAAAGGACGGCATTTACAGCGCGCTTTCGCTCCGCGTTACGGACGCGCACGGCATTTCCTACGCCTCTGAGCCGGTGAACATTATCGTTGATTCGGGAATGCCGGACATTCGCCTGAGCGCACCGGAAAAATATCAGTGGGTAAAAAACACGCTAAAGGTTTCGGGAACGGCGGCAGCTCCGGCGGGGCTGAAATCGGGCGAATTTTCGATTGACGGCGGGCAAAACTGGCAGCCGCTCGCCCTGTCGTTTACCAAGGGCAATATCGGCGCGACATTCAGCGCGGATGTCGATATTGCATCGCTTGAAGATGGCCTTGTGCGCCTCGATGTGCGCATTACTGCAAGCGGAGGCGGCAGCGCGACTGTGCGCACGGCAGTTCAAAAGGACACGCAGGTGCCGGAAGTAACGGTACTTGTTCCTGCCGAAGGCGCGGCGGTCAACGGAACAAATCTGATTGCCTTCAACATTAAAGATGCCGGCAGCTTTGAAAAAGCCTTTTACCTTCTGCCGGATAACGGCAAAGATAACGGCCGCATTGAACTCGGCGAACCTGCGCGCTTTATGATGACGTATGTCGGGACGAAGGAGCAGCCGCTCGATCCGGCAATGGCGTTCCTCTTTACCGATGACGCGGGCAATAGCGCAACGCTCAGCACGTGGCATTTTTCTATCGATGCCGATTCCGACTTGCCGCGCACGGAAATCCACATTCCGGCCGAAAACGAAGTTATCACGCGCGATTTTACGGTTTCCGGCGTTGCGCTCGACGATGACGGCGCATGTACGATTTTTTATAAACTTGATAACGGCGAATACCAACAGCTTCCCGAATCGGGTACCGGCTTTGCCGTTTCGCTTCCGTTCAAAAATTTAAGCGACAACGAGCATACCGTTTCCGTGTATGCCGTAGACGCGAATGGACTTAAAGGAAACGTAACCGAACGGACATTCCGCGTGTCAACTGAAGAGCCGAAGGGCACGGTGGAAACGCCGTTGATCGATAGCTTTGTCAAAAACATAGTAACGGTGAGCGGTTCGGCCTCCGACAAAAACGGCATCGAAAAGGTGCAGCTTTCGTTTGACAACGGCAACACCTACAACGATGTGCAGGGAACGGAAAACTGGTCGTACACATTTGATTCCAAGTCGATTCCGGACGGCGTACAGGCGGTATTCCTCAAGGTTGTCGATAAGTGCGGTATCGAAGGGCTGTATTCAAGCATCTTGAACATCGACAATACCAAGCCGGAATTAGCGCTCGCGCTGCCGCAGGATTATTCGAACACGGCGGGGATGCTGTTTTTTTCAGGCTATGCCGAAGACAATGTTGCATTCGACGAAGCGTATATTTCCATTCGCAGCTTTGAGGGCAAAACCGTCCCCAAGCAGATGCAGAAGATTCCGCTGCAAATCGAGCGCATCATCGCGCAGACGCTGGATTTGTCCGCGTTGGAAAACGGTTCGTACAGCGTGGAGCTTACGGTCTCTGACAAGGCGGGCAATTTGGCAAGCCTGAGCCGCTATGTCGTTCTGGACAAAAATAAGCCGGCGGCGCTTACGGAGCTGCTGTATCCGCTCAACGGCGACTACAAGCAGGGCGCGTTCAACATTAGCGGGCAGGTTACATCCGAAAATAAAATCGATTCGGTTGCGCTCTTCATTGACGGCGCGCATTTTGGAGAAACGGAAGTCAGTCTTGCCGGCTATTTTACATTCAATGTAACGCCGGATATGCTTTCTGCCGGCGCGCATTCGTATAAGGTCGAAGCGAAGATTACAGGCGGCGCTTCGGTAAGCTCAGAGGAGCAGACGCTGACGTATTCGCCGCACGGAGCATGGGTTACGGTCGATAATTTTAGCTACGGGGATTTTGCCGTCAACCGCCCGTATATTACCGGACGCGCAGGCTACGCGATTGACGATGAGGAATTGACGCAGGCGAAGGCGAAGGGCGCTTCCAAGGAGCAAAGGCAGGCGCTGGATTTGAAGAAGGTGCAGAAAGTCGAAATCAGCTTTGACAACGGCCGGACGTTCAAAAAGGTGTCGAGTTCGGGCAAGTGGCGTTACCGGATTGAAAATCTGGATATGGAAGACGGCTTTCATTTTATGCTGGTACGCGCGACGATGAAAAACGGCGAAATTGCCGCAGACCGTTCAATTATCCGAATTGACAATAAGCATCCGTCCATCCACCTCATATCTCCGAATCAAGGCGGCTGCTACAACGAGGAGCTTGAGTTTGCAGGTTTGGCGGAAGACAATGTGGGGCTGCGCGATGTAAAAATGACGCTCCGGAAGGGCGATGCCGCTTCGTATCAGATTCCGTCGTTCATTCAGGGCTTGTACCTTGATATGCATTTTTGGGGCGCAACTCTGTTCGATATTGGCGTAGGACTGACGTTCTTTGACGACAATGTTAAGGTGCAGTTTCAGTGGGGGCAATTTACGCAAGCGCAGCGCGATATTTTTTCTAAAACCGACCTGCGCTACGGCGGCGATAATGTTATGGGCATCAAGATTCTTGCAAACGTAACGCAGATTCCGTTTTCGTTCTTTTTAGGGCGCGACTGGGATTGGCTGTCTGCAACGGTTGCAATCGGCGCGGATTTTACCCGATTTGACGAAAGTGCAAGCGGTAAGCCGCAGATTCTGTCCGCATTGATTGCGCAAATTGAATTCCCGCGCGTCAAACTGCAACGCTTAAAGGCGTTCAGTTCGTTTGCCCTGTACACGGAAGGCTCGTTGTGGTTCATTCCGACGGATGTTACGGGAACAATGAAGATTAAAAATCTCATTCCGCAAATATCAGAAGGTATCCGCGTGAATGTCTTTTAGCATGAAGCGGATTGGACGGCGCGGCTGCATCGGCTCGCCGTTCGGAGAAAAATGAAATGTTCAAACAAAAACCGTTCGTCTATCTGCTTTTGGCGGCGCTCCTTTTTGCGCAAACCGTTTTTGCCCAATCGGATCGTCTGCACCTCCTGTATCAGAATGTTGATTCGGCGTTCGCGCATAAATCGGATGCCGAACTGCATTCGCTTTTGGCGCAAAACCGTGATGATGCGGACTACCGCCAGCTTGAAGCGTATGTCATTCAGAAAATCAAGCGGCTTATTGCCGAACGAGATTATCGGCTGGCGATGTTGGCAGACCTTGCCGTGCTCGATAACAATCTGGCCAACGAGGATGCCGTTGAGCTGTATTCAGCGATTATCAACGCGCAGGAACAGCAGAAGGCGCTGAAGGCGGCGGTTTCAGGCCAGCTGGAAGACGAGGAGGATGCCGACGGGGCGGACACGGAAGAGGATGCGGAATCCGGCAGAGCGCAAACGGCAACTGCGGCGGATTTATCGGCTGAACGGCAGCGGGCATGGCGGTATTTTTGGCTTTTCAAATTCGGTATGTTCGACGGCGCCTTCTTTACGGTTACGGATAAAAAAAGCGGCTGGAGGTATCATTCATTCCGATATGGCATTTCCGCCGACCTCATCTACGAGCAAGCGTTTCAGCCGATTTCTGTCGGCATTGACTTTAGCAGCGCGGCTGTCATTGTCCCGCTGTATAATGGAGACGGCGCGCTCACCGGCAGCGTACGCGTTATACCGACGCTTTCTATAAAAAAGTTCAGCGAACATGTACAGGCGCGCGCCGGTTTTGCTTGTTTCATCAAAAAGGAAACGACTGACGTTTCTCCGCTGCATAAAACCGTCTACACTCCGGTTATCGGCTGCGGTTTTGCGCACATCGCTGCCGGAAGAGCGCAATGCAGCGGCTCCATCGATTATTATCCCGGCCACTTCGCCTATCCAGATTTACTTGCAGCCGTGGGCGGGGCGTTCAACTGCCGCATTCCGCTTACGACGCTTGATAAAATCAGCTTGCACTTCAATATCGGCTTGAAAGACATCCTGTTTATCAAAGACAACGGAATAGAAAACCGCACAGGCCTCACGCTCTCTGTTGGCGTTGGCAACCGGAAGAGGTAATGCGCCGCCGGAACTAAAGTTTTTTGAAAATGGTATGGCAATCAAAGTATTTCTATGATAGACCTGTTCGATAACTGCGTTGTCAAACAGGTTGACGAGTTCTAAATCGTGCAAATAGCACGATTTAGAACATCGCATTTCAAGGGAACCTGTTTAGAAACTGAAGTTTCCGAACAGGTTCAATGTTTTTAGAAAAAAAGGAAGTACCGTTTTAGTATTTTTCCGGTAATTTCGGCTTCAAAACCTATGAAAATGAAAAAAACTGATTTCCGTGTTGCTGTGCTTCAAGTTCTTGCTTATCATACTTGTTGTGGTAAAGCTGCGGCGAGGGCTTTCCCCTTGGGCGTTTTCTTAGAAACTGTTTAAACTCTTCTATGTAGATAATTAAAACGGATCAAACGGAATGATTTTCATATATTTCAGGTCTTTTTCAATCAAGGAGATGTAAAATAAAGCTTTGGTTCGCTTGAAACAGCCGTTTCGTTGGAAAAACAAAAATGTAAGGTTAATTAGCGCTTTGGAATCTATAATAGACCTGTTCGATAACTGCGTTTTCGAACAGGTTTAATACTGACCGTTATAGCAGTCTTTTATATAAGACGCCAGACAGGTTCTTATACGCGTATATCTTGCGCCAATGCGGATAAAAACGTTTGAACGTTATATAACTTGTGTGTTGTCCTGCCGCTCTCTGCATGATTCTTTGGCTTTGCTCACGCTCTGTCTATCTTGTTCGATTGCTAAACGCACTGCTTGTACGTCTAAAAGTCCATGCTTGGTTTTCTACCGCGGCCGGGACGCGTTTGCAAACCATCAATACCTTCGCTGAGAAAGCGTTTTTCCGGTCATTCACCGATACAAAACTCATCTCGGTTCGTTCTCCTGCTTTTACCGAAAACTGACCATTGCCTTTCATAAAGAACAGACGACAGCGCATACGGAAACAATGGCTCGTTCCATTACGAAATCCATTCTCCTGTGCTGTATACTACTCCGCCGTTAACTCTAATTTCTTTATTTTTCCCATATACCATCATCTTATAACCAGAATAATGATTCAATGAAAATAAGCTCTGGCTTTTTATATAAACTAATTTTACTTACTTCCTTATTTACAGATTTTTATATTTTGGGGAAAAGGACAATAAGCCGCTCCGCGATTTCCAAAAACTTGACAACATCAATATTAGTCTGTAGAGTGCGCTCATGTTTGACACTGTAAAATATAAAAAATTTGCACGGATTCAATTAAAAAACAGATGGACAACGCCGGTTCTTGTTACGTTCTTTATTTTAATCATCGACATTTTGTTTAATGTGTCGCAATATATTGGACGCATTCCGAATTTATTTTCGTTGCTCAAAGAGCCCTCGCTCTTTGCTTTTATTCCTTCTATAGAAGATAGTCGCCCATCACTCTTGTTCTTTCAAGCGTTGCTTTTAGAAGTGCTTGTTCTTTTTGTTCTCAGAGTAGGGCAAATTAATCTGCATCTCAAAATGTCCCGTAGCGCAGATCCGGTGAGCTTTTCGGATTTTTTTGAAGGCCTCTCGTTGTGGCTGCGCGCAATTCTTGCCGGCTTGTGGGTATCCATACTGGTTTGCTTGTGGTCGCTGTTGCTTATTATTCCCGGCATCATAAAGGCATTCGCATATTCGCAAGTCATTTACCTCATCACCGAATACCCGCAACTTTCTATCCGAAAAGCCCTCCTTGTCAGCAAAGAAATTACCAATGGACACAAGGCCGACATTTTTGGCGCGCAACTGAGCTTTGCGGGGTGGTACATTCTTGCATTTCTTGCGACGGCCGGAATTGGGATGCTCTGGCTTGAGCCGTACTACTACATGACGATGACTAATGTGTACCATGCGCTTTTGAAGGAAGCGGTCGATAAAGGAACAATTAAATCTGAAGATTTGGTAGGTTGAACCACGATTCCACACGAAGGGTAAAAAATGAATAGCAGAAAGAAAAAAACGGGACTCATCGTTTTTATTGCAGCAATTCTGATTGCGACTCTTGCGGCGGTATTGGACATATTCGCGATGAACGCAACAAAATCGCATAAGATTCCGTTTTTCAAACCGCAGAAGCAGAATGGGCACGGATACGTTGCGGCGCTGTATCTTGAAGGCGTTATCGAAGAAGCGAATATGTCGTACAATCAAGAATGGCTCTTGGCAACAATCAAAGATTTGAAAAATGACGACGCCAACAAAGGCATTGCGCTGTTTATCGACTCGCCGGGCGGCGCGGTATATGAAGCGGATGAAACCTATCTTGCGCTCCAAGATTATAGAACAACCGGCAGACCGATTTATGTCTATCAGGGAAGCCTTGCAGCATCCGGCGGCTATTATATTTCCTGCGCAGGCAACAAAATATACGCGAACCGGAATACGCTTACCGGCTCAATCGGCATCATCATGGGGACATCGCTCGATTTTACAGACTTGATGAAAACGCTCGGCATTAAATCCGAAACGATAACGTCCGGTAAGAATAAAAATATGTTCAACTATAATGAACCTGTCTCCTCCGAACAGCGGAATATTATGCGGAGCATTGCCGATGAAGCATACGAACAATTTACCGGCATTGTAGCCATGAATCGGAATATTCCGCTTTTTGAGCTAAAAGAAATTGCCGACGGCCGGATTTATACGGCAAAGCAAGCGTTAAAACTCAATTTGATTGATACCATCGCCTCTTGGGATGAGATGCTGCAAGACATGGCGGATAACTGTTTTGACGGGAAAAAATATAAAATTGAAGAATTCCGCTATAATTACAAACTCTCATTACGCGATTATATTTTGCAAAATGTATTCGGTTCGTATAAGGCGCTTTCGAAAAAGGCCGACCGCCTTCTGTCTGCGGCATCGTTGCGCTATCCGGCATTCCTTTATAGTTCAAGCGCGATTTAATTGGGGCGGACAAGGCCGCACACAGCTACGCCTCCTCTTCCGATTCATTCATAACCGCTTTAATGAGCGCATAAGAGAAGCCGCAATAACGCAGACGGCGCATAATTGCGGTGCGGTCTTTGTTGAGCCGGAGGCATTTTGCGTATTCCCTGCGGCATAGTTCGACTTCCGATGTATCTGAAAGAAAATCGTCAAGCGCGGCTGCTGCCGTTTCCTTTGCGATACCGCGTCTCCGTAGGCCTTGTTCCAGTTTTACCCGCCCCTCCGCATAGCGTATCTTTCTTGAATTGAGCCACGCGCGGGCAAATCGCGCATCGGAAAGCGTTCCAGTATGCTCCAAATAATCCAACGCGGCTTTTATGTGCTCTATCTCGCAGTTTTTCGCAATCAATTTCCGCTCAAGGTTGAAGCGGCTCTGTTCCGCCCGCATAAGATACGCGAGCGCCTTTTTTTCTGCGGAAAAAGCCATGCCTGCATTGAGCAATTCCAGTTCATCGCTGCCGAAAAATTCCGCGCCGGGCATCAATTCTCTTGCATCAAGCGTTTTGAGATATGTAGGCCGAATAAAAAAAGCAAGTCCCGCATCGAACGTAATTTTCATACATTCGGCAGAAACTTGCTCTGTAGCTGTGATAACCAACTGTTAACGCTTGCTGAATTGGAATCTTCTGCGCGCGCCTTTTTGTCCGAACTTTTTGCGTTCAACCATACGAGAATCGCGCGTAAGATAGCCGTTTGCCTTTAAAGATGTCCGGCAATCCGGATCAACTTGAAGCAAGGCGCGGGAAATCCCATGTAAACATGCAGCCGCTTGGCCGTTTACCCCGCCGCCGTACACATTGATGAGAATATCGAACTTGTTGTCGTTTGAAGTAACCAGTAAAGGTTGATGGACAGTCTTTACCTGTGCCTCCGAATCAAAATATTCCTTTATATCTTTTCCGTTTACGACAATCTTTCCGGTGCCTTCACGCAGAAAAACACGCGCAACTGCCGTTTTTCTTCTTCCTGTTCCAATCGCCAAATTTTTAACCATTATAAACTCCTATTATATTTCAAGCTGCTTCGGGTTCTGCGCTGCGTGCGGATGTTCTGCTCCAGCATAAATCTTTACATTGCTGAGTATTACTCGCCCCAATCTGCCGGAAGGAAGCATTCCCTTGACCGCGCGGAAAAGCGGTTCGGTCGGATGCCGTTCTATGAGCCGCTCAAACGTGCGCGCCTTCAAGCCGCCGACAAAACCGGTGTGCTTGTAGTAGAGCTTTTTCTGCTCTTTACCGCCGGATACAGCAACCTTATCCGCATTGATGACAACAACATAATCTCCCATGTTCTGGTTAGGAGTAAACGTTACCTTATCTTTGCCGTGCGCAACAGCCGCAATCTTTGCAGCCAGCCGT
This sequence comes from uncultured Treponema sp., assembly GCA_963539665.1. Classification (GTDB taxonomy): domain Bacteria; phylum Spirochaetota; class Spirochaetia; order Treponematales; family Treponemataceae; genus Treponema_D. The sequence goes on along the minus strand of CAUTOX010000012.1, from coordinate 9,406 downwards.
CCCAGCGGCTTATCGGTTGCGTCAATGACGAACCATTCGCGCTTTTGTTCGTGTTCTTTTACGAAAATCGTTTTCATCTCTGGTACCTTATCAATCTGAATCTGTGCATTTACGCCTTTGCATCCGGCATAATATGCAAAACAGCGATGAGCAGTCGCCGTTTATGTGCGGGGCTTAACTATATAGGAAATAGGGCGGCTGCGTCAATCTAAAAATCGGTATGATAGAATGGGATTGGGCGCACCAAAAACGTATCCCGTATACTTAAATTAGTCCGCTGCGCACATTTTAATTCCTCTTGGAAAGCGATGTAAGCAAACATTCGTAGGGGGAATGGGAAGAGACGCTGCAAACTTTTGCGCTTACCCGCCGGCGCAACGTTCAGCTCGCTCCAAATCAAACGCAGTTCACGCCGTCCGGCATTGCCATCGCTTGCTCATTGACGCGCCCTTATGGATTTCCCCTTCGCCGATAGTTTTTTTTTTAGAAAACCGCTATAGTGTGCGCATGAAAATTGAAAAGAATAAGCTGCTGCCGTTCGCGCTGACGCTTGCAGTTATTATTGCGGATCAAATCTCAAAAGCGCTTATCATAAAATATATCCCGCCGTTTACAGTAGGCGCAGAGTTTTTCGGCGATGCGCTGCGTCTTGTGCACGTTTCAAATACCGGCGTGGCGTTTAGCTTGGGCGATTCGATGCCGCTGCTGATGCGCAGGCTGCTATTCGCGCTGGCTCCGCTCATCGTTATTTTTCTGGTAATTGGCGTGTATTTCCGCAGTAACGATTTTTCGCGTCTCCAGCGGTGGGCAATCTGCGGCATTATCGGCGGCGGATTCGGCAATCTGATTGACCGATTTTTCAGAAGCGCCGGCGTTATCGATTTTATCGATGTCAAGTTCTTCGGGATATTCGGTCTTGCACGTTGGCCGACGTTCAATATTGCGGACGCGGCGGTTGTCGTGTGCGGCGCGCTGCTATTGATTTCATTTTTGATTGCAGTATATACGGAGAGAAAACAAAAAGCGTCCGCATGAAGCATATCGGACGGAATAATTCCGGTTCAACTTGAATTGAAAGATTGAGGGCAGGTAAATATGAATAAAATCGGCATAATCGGTGCAATGGCGATTGAAATTGAGATTTTGCGCTCGGCAATGGAACAAAACGGCGCGCTTGAAGCGGTGCAGGAAGGCGGCTTGACTTTTTATTGCGGTATGCTGCATGGAAAAAACATCGTTGCGGTGAAAAGCGGCGTCGGCAAAGTGAATGCAGCGCTCTGCGCCCAGCGGCTTGCGCTGTCATTTAAGGTGGATGGCATTATCAATACCGGTATTGCCGGGGCAGCGGCGCAGGGACTTGGCGTGTTCGACATGGTTGTGTCCTCCGATGCGCTGTATCACGATATGGATGCTGTTGTCTTCGGTTATAAACCATGCCAGATTCCGCAGATGGATGTGTTCGCCTTTCAAGCGGACGCGGCGCTCATTGCGGCGGCAAAGGCGGCCTTTGCGGAATCAAAATATGCCGCAACGCATCGGCTTGTGTGCGGGCGGGTTGCTTCCGGCGATCAATTCATCTCGGAAAAAGAACGCAAAGCGCACATCATTGCGCTTTGCAATCCGGCTTGCATCGAAATGGAAGGGGCTGCGATTGCGCACTCGTGCTTTCTGAATCAAATCCCATACGTCATTCTGCGCTGTATGTCGGATACGGCGGATGACGAGGCGGCGTATTCGTTTAATGAAAAAACGGCGGCGGATGAAAGCGCGGAAATCGTTGAACGGATGATTGCGCATCTTGCGTAATTGCGCAGACGCGCATGGAAAAGGAGCTATGTATGGAAAGAAAGTATAATGTCGATAGTTTCAATCTTGACCACACGAAGGTTACTGCGCCATTTGTCAGGCTTGCGGGACAAAAAACTGGCAGCAAGGGCGATGTAGTATCAAAATTCGACATCCGGTTTTGCCAGCCGAACAAGGAATTCATGTCAACCGGCGCAATTCATACGCTGGAACACCTGATTGCAGAATACATTCGCGACGAAATTGACGGCGTAATTGATTTTTCGCCGATGGGCTGCCGCACAGGTTTTTACTTCACGCTGTTCGGCTCGCCAACCGAGGCGGACATTGCGGCGCATCTGGTCAATGTGCTCAGGAAGGTGTCGGAATGGGATAAACCGATTCCCGCCGTAACCGAAAAAGAATGCGGCAACTACCGCGACCATAATCTTTCGGAGGCGAAAGCGCTTGCGGCAAAGTGGGTTTTCGGCATTGAACGCAAAGGTTGGAATTGCTTTGTGTGAAATAGCGGGCGCAGCAGGAACATATGCAGCCCGAACGGACGCGTAAACGCCGAATAGAGAGACAGGTATGGAAATCATAAAGAAATTGAAGGAAACCCTTATCTCTGTAACGCCGGTCATGGCGATTGTTATCGTCTTGGGAGTGACCGCTGCCCCGCTCGGACGCGGAACGCTCTTGCGGTTTGTCATCGGCGGCGGGCTTTTAATAATCGGCCTGACGCTTTTTTTGACCGGCGTAGAACTTGGCATTCAGCCGATCGGCGAACGGAGCGGCGCCGCGTTGACGAGCAAACGGAGCCTTCCGCTTTTATTGGGAGCCGCTTTCGTTATTGGCTTTCTGGTTACAGCAGCGGAACCGGACATTCAAGTTTTCGGCGATCAGATACGTTCAGTCTTCAATGCGGTCAATAAAATGCACTTGGTGTACGTTATTGCAACGGGCGTTGGATTATTTATCGTGTTCGGCCTCTTACGCACCATGCTAAAATTCCCGCTGAAAATTACGCTTTTCCTTTTTTATAGCGCGGTTTTTGCGTGCGCCCTGTTTTCCCCAGCCGAATTTTTAGGCATCGCGTTCGATTCCGGCGGAGCGACGACCGGCCCGATGACGGTGCCGTTCATTCTTGCGCTCGGCGTGGGCGTTTCAAGCGTACGTTCCGGCGACAAAAATCGATCGGACGCAGATAGCTTCGGGCTAACGGGCATCACTTCAATCGGCCCGATTCTTGCCATTCTCATTTACGGAATGTTTTTATCGCGGAACGGCCAGCTTGCAGCCGCAGAGCAGACGGCGACGGCTGCTGCCGAAGGCGGCTGGGCGGTGTTTTTTCACCTTGTACCGCACGTACTCAAGGAATCGGCGCTTTCTATCGCTCCGCTTACCGCGCTGCTGATTATCTTTCAGCTTTTCCTGTTGAAAATGCCGCCGCGCCAATTTACCAAAATGGCTGCGGGACTTATTTGGAGTTTTGCCGGCCTTGCGCTTTTCTTGCTTGGCGTAAACGGCGGATTTATGCCGGCCGGACGAGAATTAGGGCAGCTCTTGGGCATCAAAGCCGCAGAATACGGCGGTTTTTGGCCGTTGCTGCTGATTGCGACAGGGCTCGTGTTAGGCGCGGTTGTCGTGTGCGCGGAACCTGCGGTTTGGGTGTTGACCGAACAGGTGGAGGCTATTTCAGGCGGAACCATTAAGCGCAAGTTGATGCTGATATTTTTGTCAGCCGGAGCGGCGGCGGCGATTGCCCTTGCAATGTGGCGGACAGTCAGCGGCTTTCCGCTCATGCGCGCACTGGCTCCGGGCTATGCGCTTTCCGTGCTGCTTATGTTTTTTTGTCCGCCGATGTTTACGGCAATTGCCTTCGATTCAGGCGGCGTTGCGTCCGGGCCGATTACTTCGACATTCGTTTTGTCGTTTGCAATGGGAGCTGGCAGAGCGTCGGGGGCAAGCGCGGATGCGTTCGGCGTAATTTCGCTTGTCGCGATGACGCCGCTCATTGCCGTGCAGGTACTCGGCATTGTCTATCATCTGAAAAGCAAATCGCTCGCTGGCGCGGCAGTATCCGTTCAGGGCGAAAGCAAATGAGCCGGAAAGGAGGCGCAATGAATCTACTTGTAGGAATTGTTCCGCGCAACAGCGGCAGACTTCTGACGGATGCGGCGGCGGCGGCCGGAGCTGGCGGCGCATCCGTACTCATGGGACGCGGCACGGCTTCAAATTCGGTTTTTCAAATGCTCGGCTTCGGGGACTTTGCAAAAGATATTGTGTTCGTGATTACGGACGCGTGCAATAATGCGGACGTGCAACGCGCAATGACCCAAGCGGCGGCGGGCAAGCGGCGGCCATTCGGCATTCTTTTTACGCTGAATGTGTTATGTTTTATGAAGACCGGTCTTGCGGTCAAAGAGGATAGCGGTATGGCGGAAAAAACTTCGCACGAACTGATAACGGCGATTGTCAATCGCGGATATGCCGATGATGTTATGGCAGCTGCGCGGAAAGCGGGCGCGGGCGGCGGCACAATTATGAATGCGCGGGGTACGGCGCGGGAAGGCGATGCTAAATTCTTTGGTATGGAAATTGTGCCGGAAAAAGATATGCTGCTCATCCTTGCCGAATCTGAAAAGTCGGCGGCAATTCTTGAATCCATCAAATCGCTGCCGTTCCTTTCAAAACCGGGCAGCGGCATTGTGTTCAGCTCTCCGGCAGACGGCTTTACCGTACTGGGGAAAAAAAGCAGGCAGGCTGAAAAATGACGATACGCGATATGTTACTGCATGAATTTTTGGCGGCGGACGGAGAGGAGCGGTTTATATCCGGGCAGGAAATTGCGCAAAAATGCGGCGTGAGCCGTGTTGCGGTGTGGAAGGCTGTTGATGCGCTTCGCAAACAGGGCGCAAAGATTGAAGCCGTCAAGAAACGCGGCTACCGGCTGGCAGCTGACGGGCTGTTCTGCTACGAAGCGATCATCGCAAAGCTGCCGGAACATTCCGGCGTTACGGTTGTTTTTTTCGATACGATTGATTCGACCAATTCGGAAGCGAAGCGGCGGCTTTCGTCTGCGGAAACGGGCGCGCTCCACAAAACGGTATTGGTTGCCGCAGAACAAACGGCGGGGCGCGGACGCATGGGGCGGAGTTTTTATTCGCCGGCGCAGTCGGGCATTTATCTTTCGCTTATCTGGTGCAAGGAAAAAATCTCCGAACCCGCAAAAATGACGGCGTTGGCGGCAGTTGCGGTGTGCCGTGCGCTCAAGGAGCAGTATGGCGTTGACGCGGAAATCAAATGGGTGAACGATATTTTTATCGGCGGCAAAAAGGTGTGCGGCATTCTGACAGAAGGCATCGCAAACTTTGAAAGCGGCTGCATTGAAAGCGCCGTTATCGGCATTGGCGTCAACATATCTTCGGAAAAAATGCCGGAAGAACTCAAAAAAATTGCCGGCGGAGTTGTCCAGCCGAACGAAAATTACCGACGGAGCGGCCTGTGCGCAGCAATCATCCGCGAATTGCTCCGCCTGCTTGAAGGCACGCCGGAAGGCAAGACAGAAGCTATGCGGGAATACAAGCTGCGCTCAAACCTACTCGGCAAGACAATCGAAGTCTCTCCAATAATCGGCGCATCGCAGGAAAACTATTCCTGCACCGTCCAAGACATCACCGAAGACGCAAAACTTTCCGTCCGCCTTCCCGACGGCACAACACGCCTGCTTGAAAGCGGAGAAGTAACGCTGCACCAAGAGATTTAATAGCCTCAATAATGAGGTTTATCGCCCAAACAAATATTCTTTGTAGCGCAAACCTTTTGGCTTTTCCCCGCGTAAAAAAATCCGTTGCGCATCCAAATGCAATAGCTCAAAATGGCAAAACAGAATGCATCCTCAATAACCTCCAAGGGCACAGAAGAACGCAAACGATGAAATCATACAATTTCATTTGTCGTCAGCTCATGGCAAGAACAGGAAGAATCCCCCGACGCAGGGCATCGAGTGATTAAAACCTCCGCACGAATAAAGAATGGTCTTAATGGAATCGTTAAGGACTTTTGCAAGAATTCAATCTAAGTTGTAAAGGGGAAATAGACTTGTTCGACAACGCAGTTATCGAACAGGCTGCCTTGGAAATGCGATGTTGGAACTCGCGATAATCCTGCGAGTTCCAACTCGCCGCAAGCTCGAAAAAAATTGCAAAAAGCAAGTTTTTCGAGATGCTCTATATCTTCTCGATTCTGGAAAATGCCCGATTTTTCATTTACTGGCAAGAAAAACTGCAAGGCTTTCCTGCCAGCGCCTTAGTTGTATTCCGAGTAGCGTTTGAATTTTATCCTTGCATAGCACGGAATACGCCGGCCGTTTGGCTTTTGTCGGATATTCTGCGGTTGTGCAGGGATGTATCGCGCATTCGTGCGTTATCAGTCCGCGCGCGCCTGCCTGCCGCTGAATTTCCTTGGCAAACTCATACCAGTTCGTTTCTCCAAGTCCGGTAACATGATAAATGCCGGACGGCAACGCCGCGCCTTCGCCCGCCCGCCGTATGAGCGCAATAATGACTGCGGCAAGGTCAGCGGTATAAGTCGGCGTACCGTATTGATCCGCAACAACCTTGAGCGAATCCCGCGTGTTCATCGCCTGAATCATCGTACTGACAAAGTTTCGCCCTGCGTCTCCGTACAGCCACGCCGTTCGGAGAATATAAAAAGCATCCGTTTCCGCTTGCACGGCCGCTTCGCCGGCGGCTTTCGTTCTTCCGTACACGCCAATAGGCGCAAGCGGCGCATCCTCCGCGTATGGAACAGTTGCGGCCCCGTCAAAAACGTAATCGGTTGAAATATGAATGAGCCGAGCTCCAGCGCGTTTTGCAACGCGGGCAATCATGCGCGGGCCGTCTGCATTGATTTTCTTCGCAAGCGCAGGTTCATCTTCGGCCTTATCGACGGCGGTATACGCCGCACAGTTTATAATGAAGGTGATTTTCTCTTTTTGCGTCTGCCTAAACGCATCGAGCGCGTCAAAATCGGTAATATCGACTTCGCGGTCAGTGCCGACAAAATCGATACCGGCATCCGCCAATTTTTGCGCCGCCTCCGTTCCGAGCATCCCTCCGCACCCAATCAGCCACACCATTTTTGTACCTCCACGTTGTTTTTATGCGGGAAAGCCGTCCGCCTCCCCCATTTGCGTTTCGCCGCTTAAATGTTTCCGGCCGGTTGCGGAATCGGCGGCGCAAATGCTTTTTTGAGCAATATCGGAACGACCATCGATGAAACGATGATGAGCAAAATAACCGGCGCAAAGTATTTCGAATCGATCAAACCGACTGACAATCCTTTCTGCGCGACGATAAGCGCAACTTCTCCGCGCACCATCATGCCGAGTCCGATTTGCAGCGGTTCATTTCCTGCGTAGCCGAGCGCTTTTGCAATCCCGCCGCAGCCAATGATTTTCGAAATGCACCCGACGATTACAAAAGTCGCCGAAAACAAAAGCAGACTCATGTTCATGCCGCTTAAATCGGTTTTCAGGCCGATGCTTGCAAAGAAGATGGGACTAAAAAACATATAGGAATTGATGTCGATTTTTTGCTCCATGTACGAAGCGTCGTTCAAATTGCAAAAGACAACGCCGGCGATGTAGGCGCCCGTTATGTCAGCAATGCCGAAAAACCGTTCTGCGCCGTAGGCAAACAGCAGCGCAATCCCGAGCGCGTAAATCGGAATGCGCCGTGAATGCGGGTGGCGGCGGTCATACCACTTGAACAGGCGGTAGATGATGTAGCCGACGACAACGGCCGCGATGAAGAACAGCGCCGTTTTTAGCAAAACTTCAAGATAGCCGCCGGAACCGGTACTCACGCCGAGTATGATGGTCAGCACGATGATGCCGAATACATCATCGATAATGGCGGCGCTGACAATCGCCTGCCCGACTTCCGATTTGATTTTTCCAAGCTCTTTAAGCGCAGCGACCGTAATGCTGACGCTGGTCGCCGTCAAAATTGTTCCGATAAACATCGAGCGGTAAAATTTGACCGAACCGAACCCGTCGAATCCCCAAAATCCGAGCGCCATCGCCGTTCCGAACGCGAGCGGAACCAATACGCCGCACGCCGCAATGATAGTCGCATTCAGCCCAGACTTGACGAGCGACTTGAGATTCGTACCAAGCCCTGCAGAAAACATGATAAGAATTACGCCAATTTCCGCCATGTAAGAGATAAAATGATTTGCTTCGCTAAAAACAATGTTCGTGTCTGTCCCGCCGTAGTTGTGAAACCAAGGAATGAAACGCAGCAAAAGACCTGCAACAATCTCGCCTGCAACCTGCGGAATCCCGAGCTTTTTTGCCAGAACCCCTAAAAACTTTGCAGCGATAACAATAATTCCCACAGACAACAATATCTGTAGGACGATTTGCGTATCGGGTAAATCCGTCATAATGGCGGGAGTATACTACAATTCATGCCGCCGCTCAATCGACGGTTGTTTTTATGCAAAGGCCGTAGTATCTTTCGTGCACTGTGCTTTTAGTTTTCATAAATTAGTAAGAAAACTTGCCGCCCGCTGCGATAAAACATCTCTTTCCGCTGCTGCGCATCCCTCGCATCCGTAAAACTGCCGACTGGATCCGCGCAGTCCTCTTGTTCTGTCTGCCGCCCCCAAAGTTGACCTACGCTCATGCGGTCAATGCTTTTGTAGAGCTACTTGCCGTGTAAAGCAGAATCGAGCGCCTGCGACGAAGTTGTAGCGATTGGTTTTGACTTGCAATATTCCGCTTTAGTGCGCTCTATGTATGTTCAATGGGATTGTATTCCGGCAAATACGGCAACAAAAAGATCGCGGTTTGCGAGTAATTTCCCCGCAAGGTTCTGTAAAACCTCTTTTTTATGAAACGCCGTGTTGTCCATGATGCTGACGCGCTTTTTGGGCAGGTTTTTCAATAGTTTCCTTTCAAAACAGCTCTCGAACAAATCGCCATTAATTGTCCTTTCATGCTGAAAAGAAGCAATCAATTTATCCGAACATAACTCCGCAATAAGTCTAATTCGACTATGCCGCTTGCCGCTGATGTGAATGTTGACCCGTTTTCCTCGTTTTCTGTGCGCATATTGACGATACATCTGTGTCTGAATGCCGGTTTCATCGATATATACAAGCTTTTCTTTGGGAATATCTTTAATTTTTTCTAAATATGCCTCTACTTGTTTGGGGGCTTCTTCTTTGTAAAATGTGTTCTTCTTTTGCGTAACCTGAGTTTTCTCAGCCGCTTCAGTACGGAAGATGAATGACAGCTGAAGATTTCTGCGATTTCTTTGAGATAGGGCATCAAAATGCGCTTCCACATATTCGATGACTAATCCAGTTCTGAAATTTCCGTTTCTGAACTGGTTACCTTGAAATGCTATTAAAAACTCGTTGTCCAGTTCGATAACGAAGTTCTCGAACTGGGCGTGTTTTTCAGGAATGATTTTCTTGTTGACCGGGTGGAGGATTTTCATTTTCACGTCGCCGGTTGCCTCATATCGCCTTTTCCAAGCAATAATTGTACTAATATTTATTTTGAACACGCCCGCAGTCTTAAATCTCTATCATACGACATAGCTTG
>CAUTOX010000011.1:0-33246 GCA_963539665.1 uncultured Treponema sp. | reverse complement strand
TTGTATCAAATCGCAAAAAAATACTCGCAGGAACTGATTTTCCTACCGCCGTATTTGCCAGAATACAATCCCATTGAAAACACGTGGAGCGCTTTGAAGCGAACGATTGCTGGCTGCGTTCATCTATATGGCTCCGTTTCTCAGGTTCTGAATACCGTTTTAGAAGGCAATTAGCTATAAAGCTCCAGCACGAACCTTTCATCGTATGAAAAGTGAGTGAAGTTTTTTTATTTTTCCATATATTGTTTGCATAAGGTTTCTTTCTTCCCTTATTAGTTTTTGTTGGTCAACAAAATTATAGCAGTTCAAGAAACCTTTTCTTTATTTTGGTGACATTACCATTTAGAGAGGAGCTTATATTACTAGAAGTGCATAATTGATGATTTTATTCATAGCTTTCTTAAAACTCCTGCCGGAAAAAAGAACCTCCTCTGTATAATGGCAAGTGAGGCCCGAAGCTCAGGATGACAGTTGCTGATGTCGTAACATTGAACCTTATCCGCATATTCGACAGGACTGGCACCTTAAAATATTTGGGAACCTCTAAAAACTTCAGTTTTTCAGAGATGCCCTTTTTTTTTCCATGCTCACGAATTACGAGAATTTTCTGAAAGCCGCAAACAAGGCAGCGGGATTCGGGATTCATAGGCGCTTTCGTGCAGTACCAGCTCTCTTCTGAACAGACTGCACTGTAGAGAAAATGTGTTTTATGCCGATTCAGTGCCCGTTTCGATCTTCAGAAAACCGTTACATTTCCTCTCGTAAAGTCATGAAAGGCCTCCGGACAGGGAAAATCCTCAATAAGGATGCTTTTTCGGCTTTAAATTGCAGGGAAGCTGCGCGGCCGACAGCACACTGATAAAACGCTAATTCCGTCAGGGCAAAAAACATGATAGCCGATCTTTCGTTGGTATAACGGAAGGGCTTATAGGAACTTTCGTGCCTGATGCAGGTTATCTTCTTAAATAAAAAAGTCAAAAAGATGTTTGATTCAGGAAGAAAGACGTGCAAGACAAAGGGAAAAAATATGAAACGTGTGCTTTCCAAAGAACAGTTCCAGATGCCTTGCAGCGCAACAGAATAGAAAATGTCCAGTCAGTTATGAAATTGAATTACAATCTGATTTATCATCGTGCAAGAAGTGCGACGGGGATGTTCAGACATTTCTTTTACAGCATTTCAACGTTTTTGTTCCATCTTGTTTAGGATGCTCGGCGGCGCTTCTTTATTTTTCCAAAACTCGAAATTGAACCTAAATAATACAAAGCTCAATCAGGGAAAGAAAAATCGCACAGTTCATAAGGAAAGATGGCAAATACAGCAGGATAGCTTTAAACGGAGTTTGAAAAAAGTGGGTTAGTATGAAGCTGGATTTGCATCAGAACCTCCTATTTCTGAAACGATAAAGAAGCCTCAAAACGATGCATTTCATACACTGAATTGATAAAAGATCGTGAACGCAATATTTGGGCAATGAAGATACTCGTCAGCGGCTGTATGCCGTGTTTTTTTTCGTACATACTCGCAGCCAATAGCGCATATTGCTGTGTCAGAATGCCTTGTTGGATGGACGAGGGCTGGGCTTTCCGCTAAACTTGCGGGCATGAAGATTTATCTAGCAACGGGAAATGCGCATAAGAAAAAGGAAGTAGTAGAGATTCTTCCGGGGCATACGATTGTTATTCCATCAGATGAGGGTATTGATTTTGAGCCGATTGAAAATGGTACGTCGTTTTATGAAAACAGCTTGATTAAGGCAAAAGCGTTGTATGAGCAGGTGCGCTGTCCCGTGATTGCGGATGATTCGGGAATTTGCGTGGAGGCGTTAGGCGGACTGCCGGGTATTTATTCGGCGCGTTACGGAGGCCCTGCCTTTCCGCGCGGAAAAGATGACGGCACAGCGCTTTCTCAGGACGAAAAAAATCGCGCTTTGATACAGCAGCTCAATGATGCGCTTGCTGGCGGAGTTCCCGGCGCTGACGAATTTAAAAATGGCCCGCGTTCGGCGCATTATACGTGCGCCGCGGTTTTGTATCTGGGAGCGGATCGCTTTGTTGCCGTGCAGGAAATAATGGAAGGAAAAATTATAGAATGTATCGAGCAGGCTGCGGGGGCCGGCGGATTCGGTTATGATCCGATTTTTATGCTTCCTTCGATTGGAAAGACAGCTGCTGAACTCAGCGGCCTGCAAAAGAATGCTTTGTCGCACCGAGGAAAGGCAATGCGGATTCTAATGAAGGCTATCGAAGGCATCCTTGCCGAGTGCGATGATAAATTATAGCTAAAATAATTAAAAAAAAAGATTAAAGTTTCGTGTATAAGCTGCCGAAAATAATTGCAGGGTATGTATCCCAAAAAAATACGCGATGAATATTGCGTCTCGTAAATAGTTTGTAAATCAGACAGCACGGATGCTGTCTTTTAATATTCCAAGGAGGAATAGTATGGTTATCAACCACAATATGTCGGCAATATTTGCCAATCGTCAGTTGGGAGTCACCGGACTCAGTATGGAAAAGGACATGGAAAAGTTGTCGTCTGGAGAGCGCATCAACCGCGCTGGCGATGACGCTTCCGGACTGGCTGTTTCTGAAAAAATGCGCGCTCAGATTCGCGGATTAAATCGCGCTTCGCAGAATGCGCAGAACGGCATCAGCTTTATCCAGACGACGGAAGGATATCTTCAGGAAACCACGGATATCATGCACCGCATTCGCGAATTGGCTGTTCAATCTGCAAACGGTATCTACAGCGATGAAGATCGAATGCAGATTCAGGTAGAAGTTTCCGCGCTTGTTTCAGAAATCGATCGCATTGCAAGCTCTGCGCAGTTCAACGGCATGAATATGCTGACCGGTCGCTATGCAAAGCCAATGGGTGAGAACTCCGTTACGGCTTCTATGTGGTTCCACATTGGTGCGAATATGGACCAGCGCGTGCAGATTTTTATCGGCACAATGACATCAATAGCGCTCGGCGTTACCGATGTCAGTTCAGAAGACAAGATTTCGCTTCGCACGCCGGAAGATGCAAATCATGCAATCGGCGCTGTTGATGAAGGTTTGAAGAAAATCAATAAGCAGCGCGCAGATCTCGGCGCGTATCAAAACCGCATGGAATATGCAGTGAAGGGACTTGATATTTCTGCAGAGAATCTACAGGCAGCGGAATCGCGCATTCGCGATACGGATATGGCTGCGCAGATGGTGGAGTTCACTAAAAATTCCGTTCTGCAACAGGCAGGGACTGCAATGCTGGCCCAAGCCAATACGCAGTCTCAGAATGTCTTGTCATTGCTGCGATAGTATATTATACTCTCGCCGTAACAAGTAAAGTTTTACGGTGTGATAACTTACTGCATTATCCTTTTGGGTAATGCAGTTGTTTAATAGGTATGTTTTCAGCCATGCCGAGTTCTTTGATAATGTGTGCGCCATGTATATGTTGCTACGGTAGGAAAATCAGATTCTGAATGGATTTGATTTTTCTGCCGTACGGGGCTGAATACCTTGCAGGGGGCGCAAAACCTGCAAGAAACCTACATATGGCGGGCGGCGGAGATACGAAGCTCTGTCGTACGATGACATGGAGGACACAAACATGGTTATTAATCATAACATGAGTTCTTTCTATGCGAACCGTGTACTGGGACTTACCGGTGACGGTATCATGAAAAACATGGAAAAACTCTCTTCTGGCGAACGCATCAATCGCGCTGGCGATGATGCATCTGGACTTGCAGTATCTGAAAAGATGCGCGCACAAATTCGCGGCTTGAATCAGGCGAGCAGGAATGCCCGTAACGGCATTTCTTTCATTCAGACGACGGAAGGGTATCTGCAGGAAACAACAGATATCCTTCAGCGCGTTCGGGAACTTGCTGTTCAGTCTGCGAACGGTATCTACAACGATGAAGATCGTCTGCAGATTCAAGTTGAAGTTTCTCAGCTGATTGCAGAAGTAGACCGCGTTGCAAGCCAGGCTCAGTTCAACGGAATGAATATGCTGACCGGACGTTTCGGAGCGAACTCCGATCGTATCATGCAGTTCCATATCGGAGCAAATATGGATCAGAATGCTCGTGTATTTGTTGGTACAATGACTGCACAGGCGCTTGGTCTAAAAGGTGGCGCACAGGGCGAAGACGCTTTTGTTTCCATCAAGGATCCGGAAACTGCAAATGCAACGCTCGGAACAGTAGATGCTGCATTGACGGTTATATCAAAGCAGCGCGCCGATCTTGGCGCATATCAGAACCGCTTTGAAATGGCTGCAAAGGGCATTGACATTGCTGCTGAGAATATCCAGGCCTCTGAGTCACGTATCCGCGATACGGATATGGCAAGCGAAATGGTGCACTACACCAAGAACCAGATTCTCACACAGTCTGGTACTGCAATGCTTGCACAGGCCAATTCACAGACGCAGAATGTGCTTGCGCTGTTAAGCTAAAATCGTAAAGCGTAAAAAGATCGCTGGATGTAATCTTTTTACTGTTATGCGTGGAGTGGGAGGGGTGCGCCCCTCTCCCATTTCTTTTTTTTCAGGAGGATGCCTTATGAACGCAGCAAATTCATTAAGGCGAATGTCGGTCAGGGAAGACCATAATTATAAAAAGAATGTTTACCATATAGATATAGCATCCGGCTCGGGGATTATCCGAACGGGAGCTGAAACGGCACAGAGTTTGCAGCAAAATGCTGAAGCAGTAAAAGCAAATGTACAGCGGCTCCAAAGAATGTCGGATTTGGTAATGAGTAACAAACTGCAATTTAAAATGGACAATGAGCTGGACAAAATAATTGTCAGCATTGTAGATCCGAACACTGAACAGGTGATAAAGGAGATTCCGTCTGAAGATATACAGAAACTGGAAATCAGGATCAGAAAAACAATGGGGCTTCTATTTGATGAACTGGTTTAGGTTTCCGACGCTCAGATAAACCGAACTATGTCAGGAATTAGCATACCGGGTGTTTCAAATAAGTATAACACCAATGAAACTGTAGAAAAGCTTATGCAGATCGAGCGGATCCCGCTTACACGCGAGCAGAAAACGCTCGAGACGTATAAGACCCAGCAGCAAGCGTGGAGAGATGTCAATACAAAAGTCAGTACGCTGCGCGATACCGTAAAATCACTTTATTCATTTGATAATCCTTTTAATAATAAAACCGCATCTTCCTCGGATGAATCTGCGGTTACGGCGACTGTAACGAGGAATGCCGCATACGAATCGTTTAAAATCGATGTGGTTGAGATCGCTCATGCGGATAAATTTCTTACGGATGAATTATCTGCGGACATAAAAGTTCCGGCTGGCCAGTATACCTATAAAATTGCGGATAAAACCGTTTCAATGCGGTGGAAGGGCGGTTCTCTTCAAGCGTTTTCGGATGCGTTGAGCAGGCGGGGAAATAGTGTGCTCAAATCGCAAGTGATTGGCGTTAGTAAGGGGAAAAAGGTTCTGGTAATCGAGTCTCTGAAAACCGGCTCGGAAAATAAGTTGCTTTTTGAAGATGCCGCAGAAGAATTTGCCTATTCATCAGGAATGATCGTCAACTCTCCGCCGGAACCGGTGCAATTCGGCGCAACGAAGGAGGAGCTTTCGGCAATAAGCGGCGGCGCGATGCAGGAGCAGGCCGGAATGCCGCAGCTTTCGATGCAGGGGGTAACGGTTTCTGACGGCCTCATAAAGGTTCCTCCGCGTAACGCTTTTTCGCTCAAGATTCCTGATGCGCTCAAAGAAAAAGAAAACAGCCGCTTGCAGTTTTCAATTACCAAGACAAATGCGGATGATATAACGGCTGCCGCAAATAGCCGCTTTTCTAAGCCCGTGCTGCCTGATTCGGGGGCCGCGCATTATAAGGATGTTACCGTCTTTAATGCGCCGGTGGATGCAGCGCTCTCTTCCAATTCGGAGCCGGAGCCGTTGCAGGCAATCAATGATTCAGCGGTGCTGTATGCTGTCATGGATGACGGAAGCGAGATGCCGATCGGGACTGATTTTCAGTCAGCGGGGGGCAAGGCTGATATCGATGTGCCGCTCAAAGATGAGAGCGGCCGCAGTATCACTGCAATCGCCATACGGAATCGGAA
Organism: uncultured Treponema sp.; assembly: GCA_963539665.1. Lineage (GTDB taxonomy): Bacteria > Spirochaetota > Spirochaetia > Treponematales > Treponemataceae > Treponema_D. Next base: position 27,147 of record CAUTOX010000011.1, on the reverse strand, counting down.
TACTGGCGCGGCGCTTGAGTTGACGATTCCGGGCGCAGTTGCTCCCTCAGAAGGCGCGGACTTCAAACCGCAGCATCCGGTAACGACTGCAGGAGATGCCGTCATCAAATATGAAGGCATTACAATACGCCGCCCGACGAATGAAATTGGCGATATTGTGCCGGAAGTAACGCTGAACCTGCACGGCAAAACGGAAAAAACTGCGACCATCACCGTCAATCCCGATGCGGAAGCCGCAAAAGACGCGCTCATCACGTTTGTCGGAAAATATAATCAAGTGGTGAGCCGGATAAACATCCTCACGCAAAATACGCAGGAATTAGTTGATGAACTCGACTATTTATCCGATGATGAAAAGAAGGAAGAACGTGCGCGGCTCGGTATGTTTATGAGCGATTCGAGCTTAACAACGCTCAAATCTGCGATGCAGGCGGCGACGGTGGCTCGCTATCCGATTGCCGAAGAAGCGCAGGTTACGATGCTTGCGCAGATCGGAATATCGACGAATCCGACGAATTATACGGGATATACGCCCGGCAAGCTCCGCGGTTATCTTGAAATTGACGAAAAAAAGCTGGATGAGCATATCGAAAAGCATCTTGACGATATAAAAAAGCTCTTCGGTTACGATTCGGATGGCGATTTGGTGATTGATGCGGGCGTTGGCGTGCAGATGGATCGGCAGCTGACTGCGTATGTGCAGGCCGGCGGGATTTTTTCCATAAAAACATCGGGGCTTGACGGCAAGATAAAGGCGAAAGAAAAAGCGATTTCGCGGCTTGAAACGCAGATGCAGAAGAAAGAGGCGGAGCTTCGCTCGAAGTACGGGCAAATGGAAGGTGCGCTGAACAGCCTTGAAAGTCAGCAGGATACGATTAAAAATTTTTCAAATAGAAACAATGGGAACAGATAAGGAAATTGAGGCAAAATGGAATTTTATATAAATGGAAACAAAACGGACGTTACGCTTGAAAATGAGACTTCGTTAGGCGATGTGTTCAATGCCTTCCGGCGAATCTGCAAAGAAAATGATGCGGTGATTACGGATATTGCAGTAAATGGAGAGGCGATTGCAGCGGAGCGTTATGATTCGGAGGCGGAAAAAGCGCTTACGCAGGATGTGAAAATCGAATTCGGCGTTATTACCAAGCCGGAGCTGCTCGCTTCATTCAAAGAGCTTGCAACGCGCTTCCGCGAGCTTTTGGCGCAGTTGTCTGAGGTGCCGGTTGCCATTCAGAGCGGAAAAGTTTCGGATGTGAGCAAAGCGATCGTATCTCTAGCGGATGCAATCGGCGCGTTTTGCCGCCTTGTTCCCCTGCTTGTCATGTTTGATGAATATGCGGCAATTCACATTGCTGATAAAAGTATCGATGATTTTTTTGCAGATTTTTCGCCGGTGCTTGCCGATTTTGAATCCGCGTTGCGGTCGAATGATACCGTCAGTATGCAGGATCTTAGCGAATATGAAATCGTTCCACGTCTTGAAGCGCTGGCGGAAACTGTGGAGGGGCTCATTTGAATTTGGATTTTCAAGCGGGAAAAACGCCGCTCCAGTCAAGGCAAAATCCCGTTATTTATGCAGCGTTACTCGTCGCCCTCATTGTACTTGCGTTATTCTTCATCATCTGGCTATACCTTAAATGGAAGAAAAAGATGCAAGATACGCCTGCATATCAGGAACGTCTGAAAACGCGGCCGACGAAACGGAAAGATGTCAGAGAGGCGGCCGAACGCTATAATTTGTCAAAAATCGAAGAAGCGACATTATGGTTTTTATGCAGCCGGTACAAAATACAAAATATCTTTTATTCGATACAGGAACCGGAGACGCTCGTCCAGTTTTTTGATAGGGCGTATGACGATTTGAAGGACAGCGGAAACCACGAGCAAATCAACCGACTGTTTCATTTGCGTTTCCGGCTGGATAAAATTTATGCGGGTACGCAGAATATTGCAAACACCTATAATCTTGCGCCGTCTACGCCGCTGTCAATGTATACTCCGGAAGGCGAACGGGTTGCGTGCAGCGTTGCGGAATGCACGAGGGATTTTATTGCGGTTATGATGCCGGAAGATTATTATTCTTCTCCTGCGCGGCGGAAAGAGCTTTCGCGTGTGGCGTTTTCCTTTGTATCAAAGACGGGAATGACACATGCATTCTTGACGCGGGTGATGCGTTACCAGCGGGATCGCGAGGGCAACCCGTGTATGTTGATTGCGCATTCGACGGAATTAATCAAAAAGGTTCAGCGGAATTTTAAACGTCTTGAACTTACGGAGCCGTGTCAATTTGCTGCTGTTAAAAAAGAAGCGTCTGATAATGGGAAGGTGCATTTTATTCCTTCCGACAAACGGAATGACGGCATTCTTACGAATATTTCCGGTAGCGGCTGCCGTCTCCGCGTCCGTCTTCCGCTCAAAGAAGGGCAGTTGATATGCACTTTCTTTAATTTCTGCGATAGCGACCGATTCATTATCGGTAAAATTGTTAAAACGCGACGCCTTCAAAAGCAGTCGCTGTTTAATATACACATCCATTTTATCGATATTTCGATTGAAATGCAGAATAGGATACTGGCAAAGGTGTACGGTTATATTCCGTAACTGTTGCGGTAGGGATCGTTTTAATTCTTTTTGATAGTTTATTTTTGCTGACGAGGTATTTTAAAAATGAGAATTTTAGCTCTTAGAAACATTACCAGAGAAGAAGGGTTCATATATTACCGCAGAAATTTTAGATGCGATGCGCTCATTGAGATGGGCGGGGGAACATTGGAAACTCCTGTCGAATTCTGTATCGAATCAAACCCGCTCGGCATAAAAACGCTCGAAATCCAGTTGAGCAGCGCGTTGAACTATCCTGTTCTGCCGGTCAAAAAAGCATTGACCGCGTATATTCTTGCAGAAGATGACGCAGGAAAACTTCCGCTATGACATTTACTACAAAATCCGCTGAAGAAACGATTGCATTAGGGAAAAAAGTCGGCGGATTTTTGAAGAAGGGCGATATCCTTGCGATGCAGGGAACGCTTGCCGCAGGAAAAACAACCTTTACCAAAGGCATTGCCGCATCGCTCGGCATTACGGAGCCGGTTACCAGTCCTACCTTTTGCTTGATAAGCGAATATTCCGGTGTGCTGCCGCTTTATCATCTGGATGTATACCGGCTGAACGGCGCCGATGATTTTGCAGATTTGGGCGCGGAAGATTTGCTCTACGGAGACGGAATCTCCGTTATTGAATGGAGCGAAAAAATTATGAGCGAATTACCAGAAAAAACGATTACGATAAAAATTACCGCGCAAAGCGATAATTCCCGCTTGATTGAAATTGATAATTGGAAAAACGGCGATATAGCATGAAGGCGCTTGCAATTGATTCGGCAGTTACCAAGTTTACCGTTGCGGTAAAAAATGACGGTCACACGGTTAGCTGCACTTATGATGTAGGGATGCGGCAGTCGGAGTTGCTGCTTCCTGCTGTTGATTATGTGCTAAAGACGGCGGGGCTTGCTCCCTGTGATTTGGATTTTACTGCGGTGTGCGCAGGCCCCGGCTCTTTTACCGGTTTGCGCCTTTCTTTTGCGCTCCTTAAAGCCTTGCAGTTGTCCGTGCGCTGTCCGGTATATGCTGTTCCAACGCTCGATGCGTATGCGTACCATTATCGGAAGTTGCCGTTTGCCGTGCTGTGCGCTGTGGATGCTAAAAAAGACCGGTTTTATGCAAAAATCATTAAAAACGGGCAGACGCTAGTTGCTGACGGCGATTATACGCCTTCGGAGCTTTTAGACAAAATTGCCGCAGAGCCGGAACTACTCATCTGCGGTTCCGATTCAAGGCTGCTGTATGAACGCATGGAGGGCGCGCTTCAAAAACGCAACGTCCATCTGATGCCTTTTACGGCTGACACGTCCGCAGCTCTTTTTGAGCTTGCATTGGAACAGCAGCAATCCTCTGTCGCTCCGCTTTATGACTATGACGGACCGATATACATCCGTCCGAGCGAAGCCGAAGAGAAAATAGCAAAATAACGAGCGGCAGAACGTCCGCTGTATTTCGGTTGTATCCTGAAAAGGTCTGCTTTCGGGAGCGATGTATGAGCGGACGGTTGGCGCATTGACAAAAAATCCGTCAATTTTTGTTGTTCATTCAAAGCAAGGCGCGGGCTGTGCCGCAGGCGGAGTTTGGTTGCACGGGCGGCGGATGTACATTTCGTAAAGCAGAATACCGGCGGCAACGCTCACGTTGAGGCTGTCGATTTTGCCGCACGTTGGAATGGAAACGGCCGTGTCGCATTGTTTGGCCAATAGTTTTGAAATGCCGGCCCCCTCGCTCCCCATTACGAGGACGCTGCGCGACGGAAAGTCAATGGTACTGACCGGTTGCCCTGCGGCATCCGCTCCGTAAACCCAAAAACCCGCTTCTTTTAACCGGCAGACAGCTCGCGTCAAGTTCGGTACAACGGCAACGGGCACCCACGCGCTTGCTCCTGCGCTCACGCGCGAGATAATTTCGTTTTCCGTACACGCTTTAACACTCCGCCGTTCAGGAAGCAGAGCCAGATTTACGCCGAATTGGTCGCAACTTCTGAGTATCGCTCCGACATTGTGCAAGTCCGTAACAGAATCGAGCGCAACCGCCGTCAGACGGCTATCCGGCGGAAGATTTTTGAGCTGCAACAGCCAGCTGTCAAAGTCGATGTTTTTTTCGTAGTCGTTATGCAGCGCAAGCAACACGATACCCCGATGATCTTGCAGCGGGCGAGGCAGCGTTTGCACAAGTCGGTTTAGTTCAGAATCATCTGTTTTTGTGCATGGAATGCCGCGCGGCTCTGCGGCGGCAAGGATTTTTTTTACGCGCGGCCCGATTTTACTGTAAAAAAGTCGGAAAGAAGCGCCGGCAGCTTCCGCGCTGAGCACTTTTTCTTCAATCGCATGGAAACCGGTTATAATGCGTTCTGCCATTGTGCGCCTAATCTCTGCCGCAGCAATTTTTGTATTTTTTACCTGAGCCGCATGGGCACGGTTCATTCCGCCCAATTTTGCGGCCTTCTCGTTTTACCGTCGTCGTAACGATGTTTCCGGCAACGTATTTCCAATCGCCATCTACCTTCTTAAACGCCGCAATCTCGTGGTGAACGTCATGCATCTGCTTGAGCGTGTACGCGGCTTTGAATTCAACGGTTCCTTCGTCATCGCCTTCGCCGCCTTTGGTCGTGTTAAGAATCGTTAGGCCGTGCCATGTCGATTTTTTACTCCACTCCTCCGTCGCCTTCTTGTCGATGCCGGCAATGCCTTCGCCCTCTTCGCACGAATTGACGATAAAGTCGATTTCCTGCGCCACATACGCCGAATATCGCGCACGCATGAGCGCCTCCGCCGTCAGAGCCTTTACCGTCCCGCCAATTATCGGCGCACAGCATTCCGCATATTTTTTTCCCGACCCGCACGGGCACGTATCAATCGTTTCACTCATCTGCAATCCTCTAAAATTAACATGATGGGCGACTATACCGGATTTTTTTGCTTTTGTACACGGAGCGAACGCAATCTATTCCGCGTAGAGCCGAATCATGCGCAGAAGATGGCGATTTGAAACCGCCTCTCTCAAACGGTTTTTCGAAATGCAACGGCGATCTATGCTTTTACATAACTCTTTATAAAAAAAGGGGATAGCATCCGCCGCCTCGTTTTTTTCTGACTTCAAAGCCGCAGTGCGTTGCTGCTGCATGGTTTCCAAAAGTCCTAAATAATCCATTTGAGATTCCGATACTGTTAGTGTGGCGGTCTGTGAAGGGGAACAGGCCGTAGGTTTTAGAGTCCGCCGCAGGTTATCGTAAACAAGATGAATCGGGGGCGGCTTTAATCTGCCGTTTGTAAGTCATTGCAATACAGCGATTTATAAAACGGACGAGAAGGGTCGGTGCAGTGAACCGGCTCTTCCGGAAATCGTACAGGCCCTGATGAGGATAATCATGGAACAGAAACGGATTTTATGGATCATCGCAGCGGTGGGGGTGTTCCTGCTTGTCGTGTTAGGCGCGGCGCTCATATTATATTCTCCGGCTTCACAAGAGAACCGGACGCTTGCAAGAGCTTCCGAGGGGAATACGGCAGCGGACGGATGGGTGTCTCTTAGTCCTGACTCCGAACCGGACGAAAGCGGCTCCGGTGCGACTGTCGTTGCCGCCGATTCCAATTCAGGGGTTTTTGAAAGCGGCGGAGAAATGGGCGCGGATAACGGCGCTGCCAGCTTATCGCTTCCGGCCGATGCAGATAAAACGGATGTATCCGGCGCGGGGGGGACGGATGGGCTTTCTGCGCAATTAGCGATTCGTTCGGAAGAACCGGAGGCGACTTCAATCGATTTGACGGCTTATGATGACGGACGCGCGGCCATCGCGCCGAATGAGAGCGAGAAAAAGACGGTAGCGCGGGCGCAGGAAGCGGCGCAAAAGGCGGCGCCTGCAAAAACGCAAACAGCCGTTCAGCCTGCAAAGAAACCAGCGGCTTCCGCTCCGCCTCGAACGGAAACAAAGCCTGCTCCGGTTGCTACGGTTAAGGCAACGCCTAAAAAAGCAGTTGCGGCGGCGCCTGCAAAAACGCAGTACTGGGTACAGGTTACGTCGCTGAGCAGCAAAAAGAGCGCGGATGCCGCTCGTGAAATACTCGAAGAAAATAAAATTGCTGCGGATGTATTCACCTATGAAAACAATAAGAAGCAGTTATTTTATCGGGTGCGCGTTGGGCCGTATACGACAAAAAGCGAGGCGGAGTATTGGCGCAATAAGATTGCGAAAATTGAGTCGTTTTCCGCTTCTGAAAGTTATGTAACGAGTACGAATTAATTTTTGCTTGACGTAAAGCGGCAGAAAATCATTTTATTGTTTCTGAAAATGCACCTTTTCTACTAATAACATGGTATGAAAAGGCGCATTTTTATTTGCGGCAGTATTCGGCGGAAGGGAAAATTCTTTTGCAGTGTATGGCAGCGTGTTTCGCTCCGGAATGCAATGTGTGTTCTCGTTCCGCTCTGCTTTTGCTGTATGCCGTTAGCCAGTGCACGTAAAGCGGACTTATTCAAACGCTTTGAGCTGTCTACCGCTGCGCGTTTTATGAATAGCAGCGCGTTTTTGCCGGAAAAATATGCATTTTACACCGGCTCCGGATTGGTTTTCCGCGATTTTGAGCTGAAAGCCGCTTATAAAATTCCTGAAACGTCTTTTTCGAGGCTTCCGGAGTGGGACGGAATTGCATTCGGAGCGGCCTTTTCTTTGAAAGAACTGCTCGGTGCGCCGCTGGTGGTAAAAGGCGGCGGTCTATCGTTGGGCGGAAGTTTTTATAAATTGAAAAATCCTTTGCTTTCGTCCGCATCGAATGCGCTTTCCGTGCCTTATGTTGCGCTGTCCGGTGTTACAGCTTCGCTCCCATCCATTTCAGCTAATCGAAAACCACTCGCAATCGGAGCAGAGTTCAATTATCGAAAGCGCGCAAAGGCGAACGCACTGGAAAAAATTGGAGCAGCGACCTATTGGGGCAGCGACAAATTGTTTGCTGCATCCGTGTTGACTGACTTTGCGTTGCCCGGCCGGACGGCATTCGGAGTGGCTCTCACTGCGGTAAATGCACCCGTGCAAGCGCCTCGCTCATATTCCGGCCGGAAGCTGCGCGAATACCTGTCCTTTCCCGATGGAATGTGGAGCGGATCGGCGCAGGCGGCATTCCGTTCTCCGGTGTTCCGTACAAAATGCACTGCGTTTTTGTTTCAATCTTTGCGTATGCCGGCAGTTCCGGTCTTTGCCTCAGAAAACAGCCTGCACATCGGTTTGTTTGATTTGAATGTCGCAGGTTTTTATGCAGTTTCGGAAAATACGCTTACGGCATCTGCACGTTCATTGAGAACGTTGACTCAAATCAAACTGAATCCTCAATTTAATTTTCCGGCATCCGCGCGCGGTGTGCAGTTCAAATCGGGCGTGAGCCTTTTACTCGAAGAAAAAAAACGGCATCCTACCAAACGGAAGCCGCAAAGGCGAGCATTTATGCTTTCATTTTCTGCTGCGGCTGCGGCCGACTGGAGAAATTACAGTTCGAGCGTAATGTGCACCGTCGGCGGATTTTATTTGGGCGATTCTACAGAGCATATATTTGCGGGGATAGTCCCGCCGGAAAAATTAATATTCGAAAATGTTTCATACGGGCTGCGATGGCGCTTTGCGCAAAAGGCGCCTCCATCCGTATCCTTTTCCTCCGCGTTCGAAGTAACGCCTTCTAGTGCGTATAAAGAAATCAAAACTTGCTCCAAATTGGCGGCATCGGTACAAGTGTTCCAGCAGAAACGCTCCGATGCCGCAGATGTGTCTCTGCGCGGGGCAATTTCCGTGAACACGTTGGGCGAACGAGTACGCGGCAACGCAGAAATTGACGGGGTATTTAAATGGAAGAACGATAAATTCGTTTTGAATGCGCTGCTTGGCGTCAAATACCGATTTTAGGAATGCCGGAAATTATTTTTGCGCAGATGGCGCGAGTGGCGGTTATATGGCTCGAATGAAGTCGTTCTTTTGCGCTGCGGGGAAGTGCAGTATGCTTCGCTCTGCTAATCATGCGCTGCGGCGATATATTAGACCTGTTCGATAACGGAGTTATCGAACAGGTCGTCGAGTTCTAAATCGCGCAAATAGCACGATTTAGAACATCGCATTTCAAGGTAGCCTGTTCTGAAACTGAAGTTTCCGAACAGGTCTATTATGCATCGGTAGGCTTGTATCGGCAGCGAGTAGCTCTTCTGTTTCGCTGCATTTTATTGTCAGCGTGGGAGAAATCGCTGTTTGTAGAAGGCGGGGCCGAGCGCCAATTTGCTCCAGACACACGAATAAACAAGAAACGCCGGTACTGTTTATCAAAAACATACCGGCGTATTCGTTTGTGTCTATAAGCGATGTATAATTGCCTGTCTAGCGACGCCTCCGTTCTTCCGCGCTGGCGCAACCGACGCACATAAGCGTGTACGGTAACGTTTCTAGCCGGGCTTGCGGAATTTCTTTCCCGCAGGAAATACATATTCCGTATTTATTCTGTCTGATCCGATCAAGCGCATTATCGATATTTCTGAGTCGTTTTACGTCCTGCGCTCCTAACGAATCCAAAAGCGCACGGTCAACCGCATCGGAAGCGACATCCGCTTCATCCCCAGCTTCAATTGGTTTTACCAAATTATTCATATCCGCTGACTGGGCTTTAAGCGATTCAATCAAAGTCTGTTTTTGTGCAAGCAAATTCTCCTTTACAGAAGCAATAAAAGTTTCATCCATACGAGCAGTCTCCATGCTGTCAGCAGATTTTCATTTCTGTTGACAAACCTGTTTTTTTGTAGATACTGCATAGTATAAGTGGAAGACTATAAAAAGACAACTTTTTATTTAAAATAATTTACCGAAAACACTAGCTATTTACAGATTTTGGAGGAATTGTGGCGAAAGAAGAAGCGATTGAAGTTGAGGGAATTGTAAAAGAAGCGCTGCCGAACACGATGTTTCGGGTTGCATTGCAGAATGGGCACGTCATCATGGCACACCTTTCAGGAAAAATGCGGAAACATTATATTAGAATTGTACCGGGCGACAGTGTAAAAGTCGCATTGTCTCCGTATGACCTCAGCAGGGGAAGAATTATTTTCCGTCAGCGTTAAAATGCAGCAGCTTTTTGAGTATTGACAGAGCGCCGGTCGCCCCCGATATGATGAGTCCGATAGAAATAATCGGCCCGAATGGAAAGAACCATAGCATAATTTTGAATAAAAACATTCCGGCAATGATTTGTCCTATTTTTCCGAGTAAAGAAAACCACAAATCGGCCCGCGTTATTTTTACGCCTTTGCGGGTAGTCTTGAAATTGGCGGAATAATGCGGCTGTTCGCTACGTTGATATCGTGCGCTGTCGCTAAACCACCGCCAGAAAGCTTCTTCGTCCATAAATGGGTTTTCATTTGACTGTTGCGCCTGCTGCCAGCGATAGGCCGAGTTTTCTCTATATTGCGAATGCGTGTAGCCGCCCGATGCATCATAGGCCGCCCGTTTATTAGCGTCGCTGAGTACTTCGTATGCCATGCTGATTTCTTTGAATCGTTCCTCCGCAGCCTTGTCGTTCGAATTCCGGTCGGGATGGTATTGAAAAGCAAGATTCCGGTACGCTTTTTTGATTTCATCCGTTCCGGCCGTTTTCGAAACGCCCAATATATCGTAATAATCTTTCATAAAAATCCCCTTTCACAAAAAACGCATGGGCGCATATCCCGCGTAAATGGCGATTATAAAATTGAAAATAATAGATTTAGGCGAATGTTGCAATAAACCTGTTCGACAACTCGGCTATCGAACTGGCCTAATACATACGGGGGTACCGACATCGTGGAATATTGCGCGCTGACATAGGTTTCTGCTGGCCGCTCTTGCGGCGGGAGTTGTAGAATTCCGTACAAATTGGCGCTTGCATGAAAATTGCATCGTGCAAGCCAATGACGCAGCGCGGGGATTGCAAGGGAATGGGCGATAGCTTTGTTTCCTGCGTATGTATAGTATGCGCACCGCTACAATGCCTACCTGCGGACGGACGGCAACTTGCGTAGCCGTTGCGCCAAGCGCTGCTGGCCAGACGCCTGCTGCGAAATTCGCTGCGTGTAACAAATTGACGGCTACTGATATGCGTGCGGGGCTTGCTTTTGCTGAATCGAGTGCAAAGGCGGCGTGTGCCGTTCGCTTTGGTGCGATGCAGGGGCAGACCTATTCGGTTCCCTTGGGCTGTTTTTTTTGCAGGCTCCGCATTTACCAACCAAGTATGAATTGACGGATTGCGGGGCCTTTGTTGCCGGTCATGCAGATGCGCGGGCGGAGTGCGCTTGGTTTTTGCTGTTTGCGGGACAGCGCACGCAATTGTCATGCCGGTGAAGCGGCAGTTTTATTCGTGCATCGGCTATATTGATTTTTTTGCTCGGCAATATGTTGCAGTCCCTGCCATTATCGTTTTCATCGAGCGCTTGCTAGTCACACGCTATTGTTCAATATTTCTTTTATCTTGGCACATGATACTGCGAATCGCGTGTGCGCGGCATGACGGATTTGATTAAACCTATTCCGGAATGGAAATTTCCTAACTGGTTTAATCCTTGCCGAAGAAATCATTTAAGGCTATACTTTTGCCCGTGTCAATCTTATATGTTGTCGGAACGCCGATTGGGAACTTGGATGATATAACATTCCGCGCTTTGGAGACGTTCAGGGCCGCTGACGTGATTGCGTGCGAGGATACCCGGCATACGCTGAAGCTGCTGACGCATTTTGACATTCACAAGCCGCTGCTTTCATGCCGTGCGCAAAATGAAGCGGCCGCGGCGGATAAAATCATCCAGCTGCTTACAGACGGCAAGTCGGTTGCATATGCGAGTGATGCGGGGACGCCCGGCATTAGCGATCCCGGCGCGGTGCTCGCAGGAAAGGTGCGGAAGGCCGGTTTTAAAGTGGCACCGGTGCCCGGAGTTTCGGCGTTTACCGCATTGGTGAGCGCGGCCGGTTTCGGCGGAAAAACGCTGGTTTTTGAGGGATTTCTTTCGCCGAAGCCCGGCAAACGGAAAACTCGGCTCCGGGAGCTTTTGGAATCGGGGAGTGCGGCGGTTCTTTATGAATCCCCTTTCCGGATTGTAAAGCTGCTGAAAGATATTGCCGATATAGAAAGCGAGCGAATGGTCGTTATTGGGCGGGAATTGACGAAGGTGCATGAAGAAATTATAGAAGGAACGGCGGCGGAACTGCTGGAAAATTTCGATGCGCGGGAATCAATAAAAGGGGAAATTGCGGTTTTCGTTACTGGGGCAAAAAATACTTCAGTTTTTCACTAAATCTGCCGATAAATATTAATAAGGCAGAGAGGAATAGGATTAATATGATGATAGACAAAATCGGAGGAACGAATCCTCTTGGCAATGTACAAGGAACGCAGCGCAATAATGAAGCGGCGAAGTACAATTTTGGCGCCGATACGGTCTATGTATCGGATGCAGCAAAAGCGATGTCGGAAAAGTATTATATAGACCAAATTAGTGAACAGACTCCCGATGTCCGTGCAGATCGCGTTGCAGCCGTCAAGGAAAAAATAAAAGATCCGTCTTATATTAATAACGCTGTTCTTGCATCTGCCGCAGATCGTTTTATGGAAAGTTTAGGTCTGTAGCATTCGGAAAAAATTATATGGAGAACCTATTACTAGAAGGCGGGAAGAGTATTTCCCGCCTTTTTGTTTTTTCAGATAATGTCATACAAACGAGATAGATTGGAGCAGTTCGATGGCAGATTTTATATATAAAATATCGCCGAATATAGTACTTGGTCCGTATACCGCAAGCAGGATTCCGCAATATGCAAAAGAATGGGGAAGCCGCTTCATGGTTGTCATGGATCCGATTTTAAAAGAAGTAAATCTTGCTGACAAGATTTTGCAGCCGCTCAAAGAACGGCAGCTTGATTATTTTGTGTTCGACGATTTGCATGACGGAGCGAACACCGAAGAAGTGACGCAGGCATTAACGCTTGCCCGTCAGGGGTATGTGCACGGCATTATTGCCGTCGGCGGGGCAAAGGCAATGCACGCAGGCGCTGCGGTTGCAGCTCTTTTTCATGAAGAGCAGGCGGTTTACGCTTACGTTGAAGGCGCCGCGCTGGCCTCGTCCCCGTTGCCGCTGATATGTATTCCGACAACAATCCGTGCGCCCTATGTGTTTACCGGTTCTTTGCCGCTCATCGATTCGCGCAGCCACTTGCTTAAGCTGCTGAAAACGCAGTCAAGCGTCTGTAAACTTGTGCTCTGGGATCCGAACTTGTCGCTTACATTGACGGAAAATCAAAAAGCGTCGATTGCGATTGAGTCGCTCTGCATTGCAGCGGAGTCTTACATTTCTCAAAAAGCCAATTTTTTCAGCGATATGTTTGCGGAAAAAGCGGTCGAGCTTATGGGCTACGGCCTTGACGGCGTAAACACGCTGGACATCACAACGCCTGCCGAACAGTTGTTGGCGGAGGCCGGTTGTATGGCATCGCTTGCATCTGCATCAAGCGCGGTTGGCGCTGCGGGGCTGCTTGCGCTTGCGATAAATGCGCGATTTAAAATATCTCGTTCGTTGGTTACGGCCATTCTTTTTCCATTCATCATTGAAGATGCCGGAAAGTTTAAAACGGACAGAATTGAACGGCTTGCCCGCATCATGAATGTAATTCCGGAGGAAGCGTATAAGGAGCAGGCCGTGCAGATGTTTGCGGAAAATATCCGTCAGCGGCTTGCAAAAGCGAATCTTCCGGTGCGGCTCAAAGAGCTTTCGCTGTCGATTGAGCAGCTTGCGCTCGCTGCCGAAGATGCGGGACAGCTCGATCTTGTGAATACTCTGCAACGGAGTATGTCCGCCGACGACTTATTTGAACTTATCAAGCAAGCCTACTGACCGTGATTGCTCCCGAAAAACTTTTTCAGCTTGCAAACGGACAGAAGCGTCGGAAACTTGCATTGACGTTCGGTGCGCTAGAACGCGATATAAACGGGATTGCCGAACGCGGCGCGGAATACGCCTTTCATTATATGCCGCGTTCAGAATACATCAAAAAGCTTGCGGCAATCGTTTTGAAAGACCCGAAATTGCCGCAAGCTGCCGCGGATGAGCTTGGAGCAATGCTCGCGGCAGAGCCGTTTGATGAGCTGCGCGTGTGCAACTGCGCCCGAAACCATCTTTTGACGCTGCTGGGAACGCTTCCGGCCGAGTGGGATTTAATTATTGCGCCGCACGTGCCGGCGGAAGGCACGGTTGAAACGCGAAGTTTTTACACCGGCGTTTTTGTATATGCGGAAGACATTCGCTCTCCGTTTAATGTCGGCTCCATTTTTAGAACGGCGGAAGGCATGGGCGCGGAAAAATTGTATTTATCGCCGTTTTGCGCTGATCCCGAACAGCCGCGCGCAGTACGGAGCGCGATGGGCTGCACAAAAACGCTGGACTGGGAACGGATGGCGTTGGACGCGCTGCCCCAAAATCTGCCGGTATTCGCGCTTGAAACCGGCGGCACGCCGATTCGCGATTTCGTGTTCCCGCGTCGGGGAATCTGCATCATCGGCTCGGAGGAGCTTGGCATCAGCCCCGAAGCCTTAAAGAAGGCGGAGTACGGCCGCGTCTCCATTCCAATGAAAGGCCTAAAGGCATCGCTCAATGTAGGCGTTGCATTCGGAATACTCATGCAAAAATGGCGAGAATCATTAGAAGCGCAAACGGTTTAACGGCGGACGCGCCATAACGCGGCGCGAGATTGCCGGATACAATACAATTTTAAAAATAGACCTGCTCGATGGCTTCGTTGTCGAACAGGTTTTATTTTACAAAGCGGAGCGGAAAATTGCTCTGCACAGGCGGCTTGTCCCGCGTATTTCAGAAAAAGGAGTTCGTATGAACAAACGTAGCTGCAGAATGCTGGTTGGATTCTGCTTTATTTCCTGTGCCGTACTGTCCGGCTGTTCGTTCAAGGGCAGCGGCAAAACCGCCGTTACGGAAATTGAATTCTGGGGATTTCCGAATTTTACATCGGAATCGGGAATTGCAGGGGACTTTGAACGGGAACTCATTGCCGCATTTGAGCGGGAAAACCCATCGATAAAAGTAAACTACACCGCGCTCTCTTTTGCCGACGGCGAATCGAAAATTGAGGAGGCCGTAAAAGCCGGCAAAATGCCCGACATCACATACGACGCGCCGGGACGCATCCTCGCGTGGGCGAACCGCGGGCTGCTTGCGCCGCTCGATGATGCGCTTGCGACGGAAAAATCCTACATCACCGCCGAGCTGCTTTCCGTTTCCGCCGGCGCCGACCGACGCACGTATATGTACCCGATGCATGAAGCGCCTTTTTCGATGGCGTTTAACAAGGAGATGCTTGAAGATTTGGGGTGCATTCAGTTGTTGCCGTACAAACGCAAAGACCGCCGCTGGACGCTTGCCGAATACGAAGCGTTACTGACTGCGCTCAAGGAACGGCTGCCTACAGGAAAAACGCCGGGCGTGTTTTATTATCAGACGCAGGGCGGCGATCAGGGAACGCGCGCGTTTTTGATGAACTTATACGGCGGCGTCCGGCTGCTGAGCAATGATTATTCGCGCTACACGTTTAACACGCCGCAGGCGGTCAAAAATATTGAGTGGACATTGCAGGCGATGCGGAACGGCTTGCTGCTCAACGGCTCCTCGCTGACTTCAAACGATGCCATCCAAATGTTTGTCGATGCCCGTGCGGCGCACACGATTTTGTATTCCCCGCAGCTCAACAGAATATACGATGGCAAACGCAAATATAATGGAAGAGATTTTACGCCTATTTATATGCCGTTCCCAAACGACACGGAAGCGCCGTTGTTGGAATTTATCGCCGGCGGCGCGTGCGTGTTCAACACCGGCGATGCAAACCGGATAAAGGCGGCAAAACGCTTCCTGCAATTTGCGGCAACTGATGAAATCTGGGCAACAAGGCTCGTTGCAGCAACCGGCGGTTTTCCGGCAAGTTCAAAAATCGAAATTGAAACGACAGACGCGGAGTTTTTGTACAACTCCGTACTCCAAAAGTTTTTCGGCCAATATTACAATAATCTCACCGGATTTTCGGAAATGCGGGCGTGTTGGAATACCGCTCTCAAGGATGCCGCCGCGGGCAAAGACGTGCAGAACACGCTTGACCGCTTCGTCGCCGATGCAAACCGTACCCTGAATAAGTAGAGGCAATTATGCAGAAAAAAAACGCAAACACTGACCGGATTATTTTTTCAATCACAAACAAGATGATCGCATCGTTCGCATTTATTGCAATCGGCTCAATCGCAATTTCCTTCGTTACGGCCGCATTGCTTTTATCGGTTGCCCTGTTGCGGAACACCGAATATTTTATGTCCAAACTGGTTGACGGCTCTTCAAAGCTGCTCAACGAACGCGCCGAATCGATTTTCGGAAAGCTCAAGGCGTTGTCGAACATTCCGCAGCTTCAAGATGAGCAGTTATCGCTCCGCGAAAAAATCGAAGTGTGCAAGGATGAAATACAAATGCAGCGGCAGTACGGCTGGCTTAGCTTCGGCATTGCCGCGCATGACGGGCTGCTGTACCATACCGACGGCAAAACGGAAACGGTTTCCGGGCAGGACTGGTTCAGATCTGCGCTTGCGGGAAAGTACGTCATTACGGAGCCGGCGTTGTCGTCTGAAACGCGCGCCTACGTGTCAACCGTCGCCATTCCGATGCGCGATATGCAGGGAAAGATTGCCGGCGTGATGAATGCGGTGATTTTGGGCGATTCTTTATCTAACCTCATCAGCGATATTCTGGTCGGAGAAACCGGCATCGCCTATCTCTTGAATGGGAACGGAATTATATTGGGGAACCGGTATCCCGAATTGTTGTACAAAAGCATTTTTACGGAAATTGTCGATTCAGAGAGCGTTGCGTTTTCTTCCTTTTTGCGGAGCCAACTGGGGACAAAGCAGTCTGCGGTCAACATATCGAAGCTGCACAATGTGCGGCACATTTCGGTTGTATCGCACATGAAATATTCCGGCTGGACGCTCCTCATTACCGTTCCTGTTTCGGAATTTATTGCGGAAAATATGTCCGCCGTCATCAAAATATTCCTCCTGCTGGTCGTTGTGCAGATGATTATTGCAACCTGTTTCGCCGTGTTTATTTCCGGCATGATCGCTCGTCCGATTAACCATGTCGTCGATCTGCTCAAAGACATTGCGCAGGGCGACGGCGATCTGACTGCGGAGCTGCCAGTACGCGGCAGGGACGAAATGCGGCTCCTGTCGCTCTATTTTAATCAGACGATTGCCAAATTGCGCACTTCGATTCATCGGGTTCGCACCGATTCCAGCGGGATGAACGAAATTGGAAGCGATCTTGAAAGCAATATGCTGTCCGTTTCGGATTTTGTCGTCCAAATTACTGCCGGCATTGAAGATTTGCACAAACGCTTTGCCGAGCAGGAGCAGAGCATTGCCGAAAGCGCTTCCGCCATCGAGCAAATCATCAAGACAATCCGGCTGCTTAATGACAGCGTTGGTCGGCAGGTAACGATTGTGCAAGAATCGTCCTCGTCATTCGACAAGATGGCATCGAACATCGATACGGCTGGCGGAGAAGTCAAATTAACGCAGGAATCGATTAAAAAACTTGCGGCGGCAACCGATGACGGCCGCGCTACGCTCGTTAAAGCGAACGATATTTCGCAGCATATTTCTGAAGAATCCGGCGGATTGATTGAAGCAAGCAGCGTGATTCAAAATATTGCAAGTCAAACGAACCTTTTGGCAATGAATGCGGCGATTGAAGCGGCGCATGCCGGAGAAGCGGGGAAGGGCTTTGCCGTCGTCGCCTCAGAAATTCGGAAACTTGCGGAGGTTTCCAGTGCGCAGGGAAAGAAAATTACCCTCACGCTTAAAAATCTGGGTAATGAAATTGAAACGCTTGCAGCCTCTGCGTCCGGCGCCGTTGAAAAGTTCAACGTCATTTCCGGCTATTCGGATGAAGTGAATGCGTCAATCGGAAGCGTCGTCCATGCGATGGAAGAGCAGATGGCGAGCAGCAAGGCAATTTACGGGATGATAAAAGAAGTGAACGGCATGACGAACGAAATCAAGCGCAGTTCCGATGAAATGCTTGAAGGCGGCGAAACCATCATTACTGAAACGCGGCAGCTCGATAATTTGACGAACATTCTCCGGAAAAACATGGACGAAATCGCGTCGCAAGTCGCATTAATCAACGAGGCTACGAAAGAGTCGCATGAAATTGCCGTAAAAAATAAAAAAAGCATCGACAACCTCGTACACGAAGTAAGTAAGTTCAAGACAGAGCGGTAAGGGCGGCGGATGCGGGGCGCGGCTTTGCGCCGGCAGGAAATTGTTTTACGGCCGGTATGTGCAGAGGGACGGAAAATAATTCTTCCATATAATAACGTGTCTGCTGTGTAAGCGGCGTTCCGGCAAGAATGCAGCAGACGTTCCGCCGTCAGGATTCAAGTGAATGCGCATCATCCCCCCGACGCGGCATCGGGGGGAACCTGATTAGCCGGAGTCTGCCTTACAAAACGCAATGGCATCCGCTTGTTGTTTACTTGCTGCCTGCACTTTCACTCGCTTGGCCGCGCCGGAGGTAACGCTGTATGAAGATAGTAAGGGATTTGTTTGGATTTTGAGGCAGCTGGATATGCCGCGTGATAACCAGCAAGGCAGCGATGCCTGCCCTGCTGGCGCTGTGTTACCGGCTCTGTGCAAGATGGAATTCCGGCGCGGGCGGGGGATCAGCGGCTTCGGAGCGTTTTGAGGTATTCGGCAAATTCGAGGGCGCTCACGTTTTTTTGCGGAAAGAAATGTTCGCCGTCGGGGAGTTCCATCAATTCTGTTTCGATGCAGCCCAATACGGCATCAAAGTCGGCGGACGCGGCGGGAACATCGGGGACGGGCGATGGCGCGCCCTGCGAGCGGTAGCGGTTTGAATATTTTACGGCGGATTTTGCCTCTCCGCTGTGCGCGATAAAGAGATTCCACAAAAAACGCGCGCACTTTACGCGGATGAATGTTTCGTCTTTGGAAAGCGTATCCGGCTTTCCGTCTACCGATGAGCGGGCGGAAAAGAGCCCTGCTGCGGCAAGTTTTGAAAACAGCGCGTTTTCCGGAAGTTTTTTTCCGGCGGTGAAGGCGTATAAAAGCCCGTCCATGTCCGCAGCCAAGAGCGCCGCCTGCCCTGCGGTTAGTTGGGGCTGTTCAAGCACGGTGCGGATGTCGGGGGCTGTCGTTTCTGCAACATTCCGGAAGTTCCATGCGCGGTTTCGGAGCGCGGCATACGCATCGTGGTAAAAATCCGGAAGCGCAATAAATGCGCCGTCAAATTGCGCAATCGCCTTAACATACGCGCCGTCTTTGTAGGCATCAATTGCCGATTCAAGCGTAAAAAGCGCGTTGCTTTCCGCATCTTCTGCGGCTTGATCATCGAGCGTTTGGATCAAGCGCAGGCGGTTCGCTAAAATCATTGCTTGCGCATCGCCCTTGTACGCGCGGACGGCCGTTTTATAGCACTCGGCGGCGCGGTTTTTGTCGCCGGTAAGCAAAAACGTCCTGCCGCGCAATGCCCACAACCGCGAAAGCTGCGCCTCCTGCATTCCTGCCTCCGTCAATGTTTTGGAAATATCGCCGAGCGTTTTTTCGCATTCGGCAGCGCGTTCCTTCTTATCTTCTGCGCTCTCCTTGCCGTCGCTCAAAATGGAGGCTCCATCAAGTTCTGCAATCTTTTGTTCGATTCTCCGAATGTCTTGAATTTGCGCACTCTGCTCGGAAGAAACGACTACATCCTGCAACGTCGCGCAGCCCCAAAAAACGCCCGCCGCGGCGAACAATCCGGCGTACATCAGTTTGTTTTTTATCATCATCGATTACCTCAAATTCCATGCGTTTAGTTTTTGGTCGATAGTCAGCGCAAAGCAATCGGCAAAATGATCGGCATTCACATCCGCAAAAACCGGCCGTCCCCATCCTGCAAGCGGGAAACCTGCAAGCAGTTCAAGACCGCTGCTGAATCCGTAGAGGACGTTGCCGTCTGTATTGACAAAAACGGAGGAGAGCGCGGACGAATCGGGATTGCGTACAGTAATAAAGCCGTTTTTCACGGCGCCGTTTGGAATGTCGATTGCGCAGTGTGCGCCGTCAAGTTCGATTTTATACAGCCGCCCCGCTGCCGAGACTGCAAAAAAGCAGTGTGAACCTGCGACCGCATTCGCATAAAAAACGCCGTCAAGTTTTTGCGGGAAGCCTGCAAGAAGCGCGCCGTCCTTCCAGATCGAAAGGTTGCCTGCCTGCGTAATAAACGCGACAAAGAGCGCGCCGTCTTTTTTTAAGAGCGCGGGGCTGCCGAATCCGATTCCCGAAACGGCAAGCGGCGCGTCCGCGTTTGTGCAGCGCGCGTCGTCAAACAAGTAGATTGCGCCCTCAAAGCCTTTGACGTATACGGCGGCGGTTTTCCCGAGCGCGGTCGCAGCGGAACGCACGATTGGCGCATCGGGGAGGAGCGCTGTTTTTACTGCGCCGTCAAAATATACGAAGCACAGCGCGCCGCCCTTCGTCGGGAAGACAACGTAGTTTTCCGCTGCGGACGGCTCTGCGGCAGGTTGTTCGCCGGTAAGGATGGGGAAGGGCGCTTCCGCTTGAAGTTGCCGGTTTAGTAAATATACGGCTCCTTCCGCGGTCAACGCCCAGAGTACGCCGCCGTTTTTTGATGGCGTTCCCGCAGAAACGATGGCGCACGAATCGTTCGGTTCGAAGGCGGCCGTTTGCATTCCAGAAAGTTCAAGCGACTTGACGGTCGTTCCGCCCTCCGTCCAAAAAACGGCGCCGGCCTTTTTACCCGGTTCCGTTTGCAATTCAGGGGATGCCGGAGCCGCTAAGCTGATCGGAAAGCCCGGAACGGCGCGTAAATCGCCTGCGCTGCGGGAAACTGCGTGGAGCTGGAGGGTGAGCGTGGAATTTTTTATGCGCATATCGCACCGGCCAAGCGTGTAGAGCTTGAGAATCCTTGAAAAAACGGCGTTCCCACGAAGGAAAAACGGCAGACTGTGCGCAAGGTCGTAAAATAAACTCACTGCGCATTCGGGATTTTGCTGTGCGGAAACGGTTTGCCAATTCGGATTTTTTGCGATGCGCTTTCCTGCGTTGATGGACGCGCTGAGCGCCGCAAGATTTTCCGCCGATTCGGAAAAATAAATGAAGCCGCCGCGTATCGTGTAATATGGCGACGGCAGCGCAATCCCGAAGAGGGCAAGGACATTTTGCACCGCCTGCGGAATTGCGATGCGGGGAATGCGAACGCCGTCCAAGATGAGGCTCGTATCGTCCTGCAATAATATTGAAGAAGTAAGTTTTGAAAAAATGCGTTGGCGTTGTTTTTCGTCCTTTATCTGCACCGCAAAAACCGGCGCAGTACGCCCCTCGATGCCCATCACCGCAAATTCGCTTCCCGTCCACGAAAAAATGACATCTTCAAGCGACAGAGAAAAGAGCGTTTTGCAGGCGGCATTGCCCTTCGCCCATGCTGCGTCCGCATCGGCCGATTTCGGAAAAAACGGAAAGATCGCCTGTTTGAGTTCTTCAACAGAGCCGGCATTAATAATGGTATAGTAGTTGACAATGCCGCTCATTTTTGCGAGCGACGACGGTATCGATGAGTTTCGTTTTATCAAAGCGGCAAGCGCGTTATGACTTTCGTCCGGCAGCGAAAGCGGAGCCGCGGCGTTCACGCTGATTTCCGCATCGGAAATACCGAATGACAGGACGCTCAGCGTATCTTTTGACAGGAGCGGCAGCATTTTCGACAGCGTTGGCTCTTCGGCCGTAATAGAAGAAGCGAGCTGCTGCGCATTGACGACAACTTTAATCGGCTGCCCGCTTTTTGCGTTCAGTATGCTCCGCTCGGATGACGAATAGGCTTCATCATTATCTGCCGAAAGCGAAGCCGCCAGCAGCGTCGCGCTTTGCGTAATAATAAGAAGATTCCGATACGGCTTTATGTAGAAAACCGAATTGTTCTGCCGGTATTCAAAGCAGGAGGCCGCATTTGAATACGAGAGGCCGGGTAGCTTGAGCGCTGCGGCATACCATTGAGCCGGGCGGGTAACGGCGGAAAGCGCTCCCAAATCGATGAGTGCAAGAAAATCCTGCGTATTATCGGAAGAGCCGTACAGGGCAATGTCGGCGCGGCGGGCGGCAAGGCGCGTAACCAGTTTGTTCCTCCGGAGGCTTGAAGCGCGGAGATTCATAAACGGTGCGCGGAATGTTGAAAACTCAGGCGATGAGAACAAAATATCGGCTGCCCGCAAGTCAAGCAACGGATCAATCGCCTGCCGCAGCGAATCCATCCGGATGTACATCGAATAGCCTGCAGGAAGCATTTTAAGCGGAGCTTGCCGATGGCACGCGGACACTGCGCACCACAGTACAAGCGCAAGGAGCGGAATAAAAAATGTCGCCGCAGCTCCGACGATAAAGCGCGTAAATATGTTCGTTTTTTTCGGTTCAGCCGTTTTGCCGTCCATTGCCATTGATGAGACCTCATTCTTGTTACCATGATTGCGCCGGATGTGCGCGGAAGCCCATCGCCGAAGCTATAAACGGCATTCCGCATCCGGTAAAATTACATTACTGAATATGAATAAGAAAATCTAGAGATGGCAGAGGAGCATCCAGCGCGCTTGATCGTGCGCGGGGTTCGGAAAAAGCCGTACAAGCATGAAACTATAAGCAGGTAAACAGGAGGCGATTGAAGTCGCTGGCTACAAGGGGAGGCGGGGCGTTGCGTTTTGCCGCCGGACAGACTGACCGGCGGCTGGCAGGATTATTGCTGCGTATAGAAAATAGCTGCCTCGCGATCGTCTTCCTTGAGGCCTTTTAAACGCCGGAGCTCTTCCAGCAGTTTTGCATCCATTGAAACTACCGTGTCAAAATGCTTTTTTTCTGCAAGCGCCTTATTGACAATGAGCTGATCGCCGTTTGCAATGCCTTGCAACCGACACGCAAGATTAATGCCGTAGCCAAAATAATCCCGATACTTCAACGATGACATTTCAGCAGAAATCTCATATTTATAAATCACTTCCTGCACAAGCGCGCCGCCAAGCCCCAAATCGGGATAGGTTGTAAAAAATTCCTCTTTGACAAAACTCAAATACGAATTAAACACCATGAGCGCTTCTTCGACTGCAACCTTATCCGCTGTATCCCAAATGACGAGTGCTCCATCTCCGAGCAGTTTGTAATAGGAACAGTTTGTCCCAAGCTGGTTCACGCACGATAAAAAGTTCGAAGTAAACGACGTCAACATATCGAACACGGTCTGCTCGCCATGTTGACAAAGAAAATTACTGAAATTTCGTATATCGATACAAAGAATGAGCGCCTCAGGCTTCATCTCTCCAAGGTATACGTTATCAAAAATATCGACCGGCATCTTTTTCAAGCCTTTGAGCACCGATGCGTCGAGCTCTATATTTCCGTTTTCCTTTAAGCCCAATCCGAGCATCCGTAAGTCATCGCTTTTCATAATCTTAGTATACAATATGCCAAAAGAAAAATAAACCATCTGTACACCGTGCAAGTAGGATGCGCATACAATTTGTTGCGGGAACCCCGCTCAGAAACAAAGTTTCCGAACAGATTTTATTTTGCCGGCTGCCGGATTTATATTTACTTGCCTTATAAAGCCAAATAAAGCGCTCTGCAACGGAGCTGTAGCGATGGCATTGACTTGCAATATTCCGCTTTAGAACGCCCCATCTATTTTTAGTTCATTTCAATACGCGTAGCTATACTCGTGCCATGCCGTATGATAAAGCTTTAAGACTGCGAGCAATCAAAATATATGGAAGAAGGCCGTACGTTGGCGCAGGCTGCGGCGGTATTTAAATTAAATATCGATACATTCATTGGCAGGAGAAAACGATACAGACAAAAAACGCAAGTCCGCCGCCCGGTCAACAAGAAAATTATTCCTGAAAAACACAATTTGTTCGATAACTGTGCTGTCGAACAGGGCTTCTAAATTGCACAAATAGCGCGATTTAGAGCATTGTATTTCAAGGTAACCAGTCAAAAGCCGAAGTTTCCGAACTGGTTTAATCATCAAATATGCGGAAGCGCACCCGGATGCCGACTTCAAATAAATCGCTGAAGTCTTCGACTGTCATTCATCTTCTGGGCCGAAACGGCTGAGAAAACTTAGGTTACGCGAAAAAAAGATCGCGTTCTACAAAGGGCATCCCCTAAACAAGTAGTTAGAATACTTCAAACAGGTTCTAGCAATCTCTTTCATGAGACTCTAAGGCAAAATAGAAGGCGGACGGGCAAGTTATTTCTAGCATTCAAGAAACTTATCAGGATTATTTGCATCCATCTTTGTCAAAAGCAAATATTCCTTGAGCGCCTCGTCAACATTATTGAATTTCATCTGGAGCGTCGGAAATTCCTGCCGAAACGGAATTTCTAGCAGGGCGGGGCCGAACAACGCATTGTCATTGATGGTTTTAAATTCAATGAGCGCCAGCTTTCCGCGCTTGTCTGCAAGATAGGCTTTTCCAAATAATAATGAGCAGGATAGTCTTTTGTTTTTTTCGCGATAAGCTGTTTGGCAAGTTTTGCCGCCGCTTGATTTTTTCCTTGTTTGATAAGTCTTCTCACTGCATCGGCACGTTTGGGAGTCACAACTGACTTGACGAGCACAACCGCGATGCCAACGATAAGAACAGTTGCAGCAGCAATAAGAATAATAGGAATCATGATGGAAATTTCCAGATTTTAAAAGTGCAGCAGGCCGCCTGCGGAAATGCGGCCGTCGGCCAGTGTGTTAGAGGCGTGTTTCCGTTTCGCTTCTGCTACAGATTTTTAGTTGGGCATATTTGTAAAATACTCAGGAAACCTGCAATCTTTTCTATAATAGATGCTCTCTTCTGTTTAAAGGCTGCGCTAACTTTTGCAAAATCAATTTCCGTGGAGCTATTGACAATACGGCGTAAATCATACACAGTTGTGTCATGAAAATATGTTTTTGCGGATTACGATATTTTCCGCCGGTGAGTAACGGCAGTATGAATTCAAACTTACTTACTTACGCGCATTTCTAGAAATGCGCTTTTCTCGTTAACCTTTTTATTTAATTGCATATTCTCAATAAATAACCGCGCTGCCGGAGTGTCTCCATTCTGTAACATACAGCGTGTATTCTCTTTTGTTCGCCGTCTTGAAGTGCACACGGTTCGTCTTATTTTCCTTTGGTTTTACGAAAAACGTTTTACGCCCCAGCAAAAAGACTGCGCGCCTGTATATGGGCGCGCAGGAACCAGTCTTATGCGCGGCAAATGCGTTTTTCTTAAACATAAATCTATATCTCCGTACGCAACGCCGTGCGGAAAGGAGTTCGTATGTACAAGAAATTATTGGTTTTAGCGGCGCTTATGTCCGCTGTATGTTTTACTGCCGTTGCTCATGAAACGCTTAATACGCAAGGTTCGTATTATGTGGCTAAGGCGCAGGACTTTACGGTCACAGTGAGAGGTATGAATGGTAAGGATAAAGTAGAAAAAAGTATGAGCGTTACGGATGATACTGCTGCAGCTGCGAAAGAGTCTGCAAAACAATTATTTAAACAGCAGTATCCGAAAGCAACAGATATTGTAGTAGTAGCATGCAATCCAAAAAAGGGGGTATGTGGTTTTAACTAATCAGCCTACCACACTAGCCTAACCTTTCCGCCTTTGCAATGCCGCTTGGTTCCGGCGGCGTGCAAGGGCTTTAGCCCTGTTCCGAAACTTTCGTTTCCGAACAGGTTTATTTTCAACACAGAGGAGAACGTATGAAAATCAAAACGCATGAGCATTACACGGAAATAATCTTGTCCGACATCGAAAAGGTGTATTACGAACTTTTAATGCTTTATTTTAAGCCGAAAGACGCGCTCGCCGATTATTTTGAAAAAATATTTCCCAAAGACATCATCTATCAAAAGAATCATGCTGGAATTGCCGAAAGCGTCGATTTTCTTGAGTGGGACGGCCGGCTGTTCAGGGGGCAGTAGGACAGCCGTTGGGCGCTCAAAACCTCATTTGAAAGACTTGTGCACAATAAACCGATTAAAAAAGATTTCTTTGAACTCGAAATGGGAATGATTCGGGATTTCAGGCGGAAAATAAAAGAATTTGCGCCGCAGTTAGTCAGTCTCAATGAAAATGATTAAACCTGTTCGGAAACTTCCGTTTCAGAACAGGTTACCTTGAAATGCGACGTTCCCAATAGTGCTATATGACGATTGGGAACTCGAGAACATGCTCGACAACGAAGTTAGAGAGCATGGCGATTATTACGAGTGGCTTGCCAATATGCAGCATTACGGCTGCAGTACGCGATTTTTGGACGTTACGTTTTCTTTTTTTACGGCAATGTATTTTGCAATCAGACATATCGATTTTGCGTCTGCTGACGAACAAGACTGCACAAAGTCCTTTGCAATCTGGTGTTTTAATCGAATGTGGATAGAAAAGGAATACAAAAAGTATTTATCGGACGAAATTCAAGAAAAATATAAAAAATACGACCCGTTTGGAAAAGCGGTCCGTATTCAAAAAGCGGTATTGAATCATGTGCCGATGGTAAAAAAAGCGGGCGGCGACTACAAAAACGAATGTTTAGCCGTCATCAACATGACTCCCTACTTTTTGAACAAACGTTTAATCCGTCAAAAAGGCTCGTTTTTAATGCCGACCAATCCCTACGCGCCATTTGAACAAAATCTTTTTTCAATGATAAAAAGCGGAACTGATGATATTTTTCGTATTATAAAAATAACCGTTCCGTATAACAATAAATCGCTGACATACATGATGAAATTCCTCGATGAAATGAACACCAATGGAAATGTCCTCTTCGATTCCGCAGAAGGAATGTGCGAATCGATAAACTTCAAAACACGCCTGCCGAACGATGCGCTGATTGTGCCGAAGCGGCAAGAGATACGGAGCTAGACGAGGCAGAATAAGTGCTTTCCAAAGGCGGAGAGCGTGCTACTAATTCATAATGTCTTCTCCTTGGCCTACTGAATTGTAGCCCGCTAACAAGTTGATCGCCGGTTTGAAAAATGCAAAGCTCAAAGCAGGTTGAAACGTCATTGCATCGTTCAAGCCCTGTTCTAACTGCCATCCGCGGCCGGTAAAAGATATGCCGCAAATAGCCGCCACCACCCGGCGCAGCCTCCCACAGGGCTTCCGCATTATAACAACTTTTAAAACATATACTTAACAAAATATAGTATTTATAAGATAAGAAAAAACATTATAGCTAATTGCCTTTTAAAACAGCATCCAGAGCCAGAGAAACGGAGCCATAAAGATGAACACAGCCAGCAACCTTTCGCTTTAAAGCGCTCCACGTGTGCTCAATGGGATTGTATTCCGGTGAATACGGCGGCAGAAAAATCAGTTCCTGCGAGTATTTTTTTGCAATTTGATACAAGACTTCTTTTTTATGAAATGCCGCATTGTCCATGATGATGACAT
>CAUTOX010000010.1:0-37228 GCA_963539665.1 uncultured Treponema sp. | reverse complement strand
ACTGCATTTATAAAAATTTCAATGATTACTTGAAATCTCCGTAGTACGATATATACTTCAATTTATGCTCAAAAGGGACATTGAAGCCGACTTACGGCGGTGCGTTTTGGAAAATTCCGTAACGCTTTTGCAGGGAATGCGGGGCGCAGGCAAGACGGCTCTTGTGCGTTCGTTGTTCAGGGATTTTCAATATGCAACACTGGAAGATTTGGATGAACGAAGACGCGCTGTGCGGGATCCTCTGGAATTCTTTTTCCGGCATCAGGAACCGCTCATCATTGATGAAGTGCAGGTAACGCCGTCTTTGATAAATGCGGTGCGGGCGCGGACGAGGGACGCAACTTCCAGCGGGCGTTTTATTTTGATAGCCAACGGCAAGTTGCCGCTCAATGCGTTCGATTCGACTGATGAAACATCGCCGACGGTGCAGCTGTATCCGCTTTCGTTCCGAGAATTGTCTGCGGCAGGAATTGTAATGGAGCGCGAAGATGCGCTGCTGCGCGGTTTTATGCCTGCTGCGTATGATGACGCTTTCGGAAAGTCCGCAAATCCTTCTGACTATTACCGCAGCTACTTGAATTCGTTTATTGAACGAGACGTGCTCCGAATGACGGCGCTGCACGATCTTTCGCGCTTTATGGATTTTCTGACGCTGCTTGCCGCGCGGACGGGGCGAATTATTAACAATTCCGCCATTGCAAATGAAATCGGGGTAAGCAGCACAACGATCGGCGCATGGCTTTCGGCGCTAAAAGATACAAAACTCATTTTTACGCTTCCGGCGTGGCCGTATGACTGTTCGCCGCAAATCGTTAAGACTCCCAAAGTGTATTTTTCGGATCCGGCGGTGGCGGTATATCTATTGGGGATCGAGTCTGTCCCGCAGATGATGCGCGATCCGCTGATGCCGCGTCTTTTTGAGAACATGGTGGTAGCAGATGCGTTCAAATATTGCAGGAATCCGGAAAAACAGCTCTCTTTCTTTAAAAACAGCAACGGCCGCGCGGTAGATTTGATTTTCGGAAATGAAAACGGAGCCGCGCATACGCTGATAGAAATCCATAGCGGCCGCACGCCCGATGAACGCTATCATGCGGATATGCAACGATTTATTGCGCGGTACGGCAAAAAAGACGCCCCTGTTTCAATGGCGGTCGTATATGCGGGAAAAGATTATCCTGCGTTTTCTGGTGTTTCCTACTTGCATTTTAGAAACTTACACACTATATTTGGTGTAGTTGGCGTCTAGGACGGCGCAAGGCGCGTAAGAAAAACTTATTTTTACGTTCTTTGCCGCCGTTTTTAGATATAGTTCATTGTGTGATAAAACATATATACGTTTTATTTTTGTTAATAAATAATCTGTGAGGTACAAGCGTATGACGAAACGAGAAGAATGGAACGGCTTTGACGGCGGCATTCTGTGGCGCGACGAAGTAAATGTTCGCGATTTTATTCAGACAAACTACACTCCGTATGACGGAGACAAAAGCTTTCTTGAAAAACCAACGGAAGCGACCAACAAGCTTTGGGGCAAGCTGCAAGAGTTGCAGGCGGAAGAGCGGAAAAAAGGCGGTGTGCTTGATATGGATGCCGATATTGTTTCCGGCATTACGTCCCACAAGCCGGGCTACATTATCGAAAACGAAAAAGATTTGGAAAAAGTCGTTGGACTTCAGACTGATAAGCCGTTAAAAAGAGCGTTTATGCCATACGGCGGAATCAAAATGGCGGAAGAAGCGCTGGAACAGTACGGTTACAAGCCGAATCCTGAATTGCATAAGATTTTTACCGAGTACCACAAGACGCACAATCAAGGCGTATTCGATGCCTACACGCCGGAAATCCGCTTGGCGCGTAAGGCGCACATTGTTACCGGTCTTCCTGATACGTATGGACGCGGCCGCATCGTTGGCGACTACCGGCGTGTTGCGCTGTACGGAATCGACTACCTTATCGAACAGAAAAAGCTTGATTTGAGCAATGTCGGCGACGGTACGATGACCGATGACATTATCCGCTTGCGCGAAGAAGTTTCCGAGCAGATTAGAGCGCTCGGACAGATGAAAGAACTTGCAAAATCTTACGGCTATGATATTTCAAAGCCGGCGAAGAACGCCCGCGAAGCCTTCCAGTGGCTGTATTTCGGCTATCTTGCCGCAATCAAAACGCAAAACGGCGCGGCAATGTCCGTCGGACGCATTTCAACCTTCCTCGACATTTACATCGAGCGCGATCTGAAAAACGGCACGCTCACCGAGTCGGAAGCGCAGGAACTCGTCGACCACATTGTTATGAAGTTCCGCATGGTTAAATTTGCGCGCATTGAAGCGTATAACCAGCTGTTCTCCGGCGACCCGATTTGGGCGACGCTTGAAGTTGCCGGTCTCGGTCAGGACGGACGTTCAATCGTAACAAAGAACGATTTCCGTTTCCTGCATACGCTTGAAAATATGGGGCCGTCTCCGGAGCCGAATCTGACCGTGCTCTATTCAAAGCGGCTGCCGCAGGGATTCCGCGATTACGCCGCGTACATTTCCGTCAAAACGAGCTCGATCCAGTATGAGAACGATGATGTGATGCGCCCGATTTGGGGTGATGATTATTCAATTTGCTGCTGCGTTTCGGCGACGCAGACTGGAAAGGAAATGCAGTTTTTCGGCGCCCGCGCAAACCTTGCAAAAGCGCTGCTGTACGCCATCAACGGCGGTAAGGACGAAGCCCTCATTAAAGGGCAGCAGGTCGGGCCGTGCTACGCTCCGATTACTTCCGATGTGCTTGACTATGACGAAGTTATGAAGCACTATGACTGGTATCTCGATTGGCTTGCGGATGTTTATGTCAATACGCTTAATCTCATTCACTATATGCACGACAAGTATTATTACGAAGCGGCCGAGTTGGCGCTCATCGATACGAATGTCCGCCGGACCTTTGCGACGGGAATTGCAGGCTTCTCGCATGTTGTCGATTCTCTTTCGGCAATTAAATATGCGAAAGTTACTGCCGTCCGCGATCCTGAAACAGGCCTTGCGACCGACTTCAAGATTGAAGGCGACTTCCCGCGCTACGGCAATGACGATGACCGCGCGGATGAAATTGCAGTCTGGCTGCTTAAAGATTTCATCGCGCGCATCAAAAAGCATCACACGTACCGCAATGCGGAGCCGACGACTTCGATTTTGACCATTACGTCGAACGTCGTGTACGGAAAGGCGACCGGCGCGCTGCCTGACGGCCGGAAAGCGGGCGCTCCGTTTGCACCGGGTGCGAACCCGTCTTACGGCGCGGAAAAGAACGGTCTGCTTGCTTCGCTGAATTCCGTAGCGAAAGTTCCGTACGAGTATGCGCTCGACGGTATTTCGAATACGCAGACCATCAATCCGAGTGCGCTTGGACATGACGACGAGGAGCGTTCCAATAAGTTGGTAACCGTGCTGGACGGATACTTTGAACAGGGCGCGCACCACTTGAACGTTAATGTGTTCGGCGTTGAAAAACTCAAGGATGCGCAGGCGCATCCTGAAAAGCCGGAGTACGCGAACTTCACCATCCGCGTTTCCGGGTATGCGGTTAAGTTCATCAGCCTGACAAAAGAGCAGCAGGATGATGTAATTTCACGTACCTGCCACGCATCGCTCTAAAATACGCATCATGCGTTACCGTTCGGCTTTGATTAAAATGACCTGTTCAAAAACTTCCGTTTCGGAACAGGTCTCATACCGAACGGTTTTGCAGATGACGGAAAAATGATATGCCGCTGTTATACGGATTCCGGTAACAGCGGCGTTGTTATCTGTAGGGTTTTATGAATGTGCTTTATACCGATGCACCGAATTTTAGGAATCGTAAGGAAAAAAGTTACCAAAATAAAAATAGGGAACCTCTAAAAACTTCAGTTTTTAGAGGTAACTTTGAAAATGCGATGTTGTAACTCGCGATAATCCAGCGAGTTACAACTCGTCGCAATCTCGAAAAAAAAATCGCAAAAAGCGAGTTTTTCGAGATGCCCAATATTTTAGTGAGTATCAAGGAGCATAATGCTCATTAAAATATACGTGTCTTTTTTAGCGGCGGAAAGGACGGCAAAAATTGCAGGAAGCCGCAGGAGAATCAATGGAAGGCTATATTCATTCAACGGAATCATTTGGCTCTGTTGACGGGCCGGGGATCCGCTTTATCATATTTTTTGCAGGCTGCTCGATGCGCTGTAAGTTTTGCCATAATCCCGACACGTGGGATATGATGAAGGGAACGAAGATGACCAGCGGCGAGCTGCTTGAAAAAGCGCTGCGCTATCGGCCGTATTGGAAAAATGACGGCGGCATAACCGTTTCCGGCGGCGAGCCGCTTTTGCAGCTTGATTTTTTGCTTGAACTTTTTACCAAAGCGAAGGAAAACGGCATCAACACCTGTATCGACACGGCTGGCATTCCGTTTACGAAGGAGGCGGCATGGTTTGAAAAGTTTTCCGCGCTTATGACGGTTACGGATTTACTGCTCGTTGATATAAAACACATCGATGAAGAGGAGCACGTCAAATTAACCGGAAAAACCGGCGCAAATATCATCGAGATGCTTTCATATTTGTCTGAAATTGAAAAACCGGTGTGGATTCGCCATGTTCTGGTACCCGGCATCACCGATAACGACGTATATCTTACAAAAACGCGTGATTTTATCCGCACATTACGCAACATTCAGCGCGTTGATGTCCTTCCATACCATACGCTCGGCGCAATGAAATACCAAATGATGGGATTTAAGTATCCGTTGGAAGGAGTCGATGCGCCGACGCCAGAGCGCATTAAAAATGCAAAAGCCATCCTCGAAACGGATCTCTACATCGGCTGGCGCAACTAAGACTTTTCCGGATGCAGCTTTTTTGGCGGCATATATATTTTTTGCCGCTTGTGGCGCAGCCTCGCTTAAAACTGCGTTCGGTAGCCGAGATGAATCTTAAATGCAGAATAGGCGTTGCCGTTGGTAATGTCCATAATATTCATCTGGAGCATTGCGCGTAATTCTCCGTTATAAAATCCTGTTGAAAAATACGGCGCGGCAATTATCGCATGGGTATCAAACAAATGTTCCGGCTCTTGGAAATGAATAAAATTCTTTCCGGGCAGCGTGAGCGCAGTATTCATGCCGAGCACGACCGCCTTATTATGTATGTATACTTCTTCCATAAAGAGGTCGAGGTTCATCCCCATCGAATCGTTTATAAAAATAAATTTTTCCACCGTGTCATGCGGCAGACTAAACGCCGTGATGTGCATCTTCACAATGCCCATCCGGAAACGCGGCTCCAGCAGTATGTATGTTTTTTCTTCGTTCAAGATAAACTGCTGGTCCCGCTTGGTAAATGGCACGTCGGATAGCCCCGCCTGCATAAAAAGCGACGTAGTGTACCGGTTGCCGATGAGCATATTCATACCGGCGCGCCAAAAAATAGTATCGACGATGATAAAGGCCTCGTCAGAAACCGTTGTATTGAGCGGCATCCCGATTCCGCCGGAAAAATCAAACGTAAAAAAGCGGGAGACAAACGCTGTCCGTACATCGATATTCAGCACGTAGCTTTCGTCAAATTCTCGATTTACGTAAAGATAATTTCCGATAACAAAGGGCGCTCGACTAAATCGGATGGCATCCGCAATGCCGAATCCGAAAACAGGATAAATAATCGAGCCGCCGAGACCGAGCCAGCTTTCCGTAATTCTTGAAGTAATCGGCTGAATGCCAAAATGCCGGCGCAGAAAAACATCGGATCCGATCGGCTCATACGTTCCGGCAAAAAAACTTAGATAATTGCGTTCATTGCCCATCGGCTGCCTGAAAATCAGTGAAAGTTCATCGAGCCGGAATGTTGCAGGAGTTTCTTTAAAAAGCGATTTGTCCAGCAAGTCGTGCGTCTGAAGCGAGAATTCTCCGTGCGCGATAATATTTTCAGAAAAATTCAGTTGCCCCGAAAAAAATGAGCGGATTTTCATTTGCGGATCAAATTTATCCGATGTCTTGTCGGAAGTTAGCTCCGTCTTTGCGCCTGAAAACCCGCTGAAAAATACGTCCGCAAAGCTAAAACTGCTTGCTGCCGCCGCCGCGCAAAAAAGCGAAATAATTTTTTTATGTTTCATATTTCATTCTCCCCTATTTATATGGAAGATAGATTAAACCTGTTCGGAAATATCTGTTTAGGAACAGGGTACTTTGAACTCGTCCGCTTGTTCGACAGCAAAGTTATCGAACAGATCTATTGCCACAGTTGATTATCGGAAGATTCGGGGGATAAGACGATAAAAACATCCGACGGCACCGCTCCTACCCGCCATTCATTAAAGACAGGAGCAGCCCGCCATTACGCGCCGCCGGAAAACTTTTGACAGATGTCTTTGAGCGCATCAAGCAGGGCGTTGAGGGCAGCCTGAGTTGTTGCAGGGCCGAAGCTGAATCGGACGGCAGTTTCGCTGACTGCACGGCTGACGCGCATGGCGTCGAGGATGGGACGGTTATGTTTTCGGGCGGAACAGGCGCTCCCGGTCGATATGCAAAAGCCTTCGGCATCAAGTGCGCGGAGCATCACCTGTCCCGGTATGTTTTTGAACGCTGCCTGCACAATCCATGGCGAATAGCGTTCCGGCGCGATCAATCGCTGTTCGGGAATGAGGGCGCATCCGGGAATGGCGCTCAATCCTTCTATAAAATGAGCGGCGTACTGTATCTGCGCCTCGAACCGGCGGCAAGCCGCTTCGTTTTTTTCCGAAATGCAATAGCGCTCAAGGCAATTTGCAAAGGCCAGTGCGCCGAACAGATTTTCCGTCCCGCTGCGTAGGCCTTTCTCCTGTCCGCCGCCGCGTAAAAATGGTTCCGGCGCTTTGGGCGCATACAGAATGCCGATTCCGCGCGGGCCGCCGATTTTATGCGCGCTGAACGCTGCGCTGTCTATGCCGCTGTCCAAAAGCCGGAGCGGAATTTTCCCGGCCGCCTGTACGCAGTCTACGTGGAAAAACGGGCGACGCTTACCGGCGCAGGCTCTGTTCAGCATATCGGCAATTTCATAAATCGGCTGAATGGCGCCCATCTCGTTGTTGACCGCCATGACGCAAACCAAAACTGTGCGATCCGACAAAAGATTCTGTACCGCCTCCGGCTGTACGATGCCGTTTTTATCTGAGGGAATTGGTTCGACCGTCCAGCCGCACTTTTTGAGGACGGCCGCCTGCTCGCGGATTGCCGGATGTTCGAGCGCGCTGATAAGGACGCATCCTTTTTGCGGACGATTTAAAACCGAAAGGAGGGGAATTTGATTGCTTTCCGTTCCGCCGGAAGTAAAATAAATATGATTTTCGCACACTTCTAATGCCGCCGCCGCTTTTTTCCGCGCATGGTTGAGAGCCGCGTCCGCTTCCTTTCCCGCGCGGTGCGCACTTGACGGATTACCCCACACGCGGAGCGTTTCATTAAACGCGGCAGAAACAAGCGCTTCATCGAGCGGCGCAGTGGCCGCCCAGTCAAAATATCGTTCTTCTTGCTCTTTTGTCATACCAAATCTGTAAGATTGCGCATTCTATATGGAAGAAATCCAAAAGTTTTGCCGAAAATCGAAGGGCCGTCCCTAAAGCGCGACATGATTTTCCGTTTTCAGCGGCGTTCAAGAACAGCAAGAATATCGCCGTCTTCGATTTCCGCCGTAAAGGTATCGTTTAAGCCCCGTTGCAGCACCAGCCGGACAGTTGGGCTGGTGTTTTTCTTGTCCTTGTGCATGACCTCCAAAAGCCGCTTGCCGATTCCGCCGCCGATGACAAGCGGATGCACCGCATCGGTAACCCAACCGTATGTTTCGAGGACTTTAAAAATTTCATCGCGATAGCTTTTTGTGCAAAAACCTTTTTGCGCGCATAGTTCGAGCGCCCGCCCCATCCCCCATGCAACCGCATCCCCGTGCGCGACCGTGCCAAGCCCCGCAAGCGATTCAAGCGCATGGGCGAATGTATGTCCGAAATTCAGATGCATCCGGATATTTTGCTCGGTAAAATCTTTTTCCACCACCGCAGCTTTTGCCGCCGCCGATCGCTTGATAATTTCGTAAACGGTATCGGGATCCTGCGAAAGGATTTTCTTACTTTCATTTTGAAAAAGCGTAAAAAGCTCTCGATCGTATAGGAGCGCGGTTTTCAGCGCTTCTGCAAGCCCCGAACGGTACTGCACGGGCGGCAGGGAATGGACAAATTCAGGATAGCAATCGATCCGCTCCGCCGGAAAAAAGGCGCCGACCATGTTCTTGCAATCGCTGAAGTCAAAACCGGTCTTTCCGCCGATGGAGGCATCCACCATCGAAAGCAGCGTCGTCGGCACAAAGCTGACGGCCGCCCCCCGTTTGAATACCGATGCGGCAAAACCCGTAATATCGCAGATGACCCCGCCGCCGATGCCGACAAAGGCATCTTTTCGGGAAAAGCCTGCTTCCACCGCTGCATGGATGATGCGCAGAACGCTGTCGATTGTCTTATACGGTTCGCCGGAGCCTAAGATTATCAGTATATCATCGCCGCACCGCCCATCATCGAAGGCGGCAAAAAAATCGGCCGTTTCAGGCAGCGTTGCAACAGTTGCATCCGTAACGAAGCACAGCCGCCGTCCCCGCTCTTTGCCGGGCGTATAGCAATCAAAAAGATTGGGTTTTCCGAAGTGAAAGTCAATCACCGTTTCCGCAGCGCCCGGATGCAGCGCAGGGTAGCGAATATTGAAGGCGCCTTCGTTTTTATTCATGGGGCGCATTCTAGTAAGTTTTTGTTTCCATTGCAAGAAAGGCGTCGCGGACGCGCTCGACCCGCTTTATCTCTCGCGTAAGCATTTTCCCGTAGTCAAGTTCGCCGGTTTTCATGCGCTCCCGCTCGTCTTCCCAAAACTGCACATCGGTGAGCGTTAAAAAATAAAACTCTTTTACGTTCGCTTTTTCCGCCCAAAGCTTTGCCTCTTGCCAGTAATAAGAGCCCGCATTATAGCAGGCAAGCGTTTTTTCCAGATTATCGAGGTATTCGTCTTTCCACGGCGCATCGTAAAAATAGGCGTTCTTTTTGTCGTAAATCCGCCCAAGCCGTAAATGCTGCTCGATGAGTTTGAGGTTTATGTGCATCTGAAAAAGGTAGCGGTATTTTTCCCACTGCTTTTGATTTTCGATTTTCGATTTTGCGTACAAGGGATTGCAAAAGTCCGCCTGCGCCGCTTTTTCAAGCCAATAGATGTTTTCAATGCAGTCATCGGGATGCTGCTGATAGTGAATGTGGTAGAGACGGTAAAAATCTTCCTTATATTTAACCATGTAGGCATACGCATCGCCGCTTGAAAAATGCAGAGTGCAGAGAATGACGGCAAAAATACGCGCGACGCGCAAGAGATTTTTCTTCACGGTTTTAGTATCGGCAGCATACGGACATAATTCCAGATAAATTCCTGTATCTTTGGCACGGCGGCGGCCGCATCCACCGTGATAATCCGCATACCCTTCCCCTTTTCGCGGCTTTCGTATTCGCTGAGGATGCGTTCGTATTGCGCGATGATTTTTTGTTGCGTGTCGAGCTTTTCATAAATTTCCATCTGCCCGCCGCGCTCTGCAACACGGGAGAGGGCAGTTTGGGCATCGATCTTAAAATAGAAAAGCAATTCCGGAAGCGGGAAGGGGGAATTTAAGAGCGCCGGCAGTTCTTTTCCGCAAAATACGCTTTGGTAGGCAAGGCTTGAAAACAGATAGCGGTCGCTGACCACCAGCTTTCCGCTTGCGGCTTTTTCTGCAATGCCGCCTTTTCCGAAAACGTGTTCGCAGCGGTCGGCTGCAAATAGGTAGGTCATCGTTCTGGCATCGACAAGAAATTCCCCTTTGAGAATCCGGCGGATGAATTTTCCGGTTTCGCCTGTTGTCGGTTCTGCAGTGGGAAATATCCGCTTCGGCGTCAAACGCTCGGCAAGCAGTTTAAGCTGCGTCGAGGTGCCGGAGCCGTCAATGCCTTCAAACGCTGCAAAATTTTTCAATATCATACGCCATACCTGTATAAACATTTTCGTTTCTGCTAGAATCTATCGGAATGAATCGGGCATCCCTGAAAGGTTATTTCAGTACCGGCATATTTTTATTTCTCTTCATCTCTGCAATGGTGTCCGCAATTCCGTTGTATGCAAAACTCAAGCGAAGCATCAAGGGCGAAGCGGATCGCGCGCGAATGGCGCTTGAAGAGCGGCTGAGCCTATCGCTTTCATACCGTTCGCTTTCCCCGGCGATTTTCCGCGGCGTCCGTATTTCGGGAATTGTCATTGCAGATGCAAAAACAAGAAAAAAAATTGCGGGCGTACAGAGCGTTACCGTCAGCTATTCGATTCTTAAATTGCTCTCCCGCGATTTTAAAAAATGCGTTCGCTTGCTTACGGTCAACGGCTTGGAAGTTGATTTTGACCGAGAGGCGGATTTTTCCGTCGTCGAACGCTTTTCCGCGCTTATAAATAAAAACAAAGAAGCGGGCGAGGCGGCCGGCGGCAAGAAAAAGATTATGAATCTTGAGGAACTTGCCGCGCGCATTCCGTTTGACGTGTCGTTTAAAAACACAAAACTTTCATATAAAGACGGCGCGCTGAAAACGGACGTGCGCTTAAAAAAAATCAACTTTACCTTTTTACAAAAATCCTCGCAGTTGCTGTTGAATCTTGTAGGTTCGATGCGCATGACGGCAGGCGGCCGGAGCGTTTCCTGCGGTTTTTCGACAGTCGGAACGCTTACTGACAGCTTGGACGGCAGCGCGGCAACCTTCCGCATCACTCATTTTAACGGCGGGATGCTTACGCTCGATCGGCTGAATTTTATTGTACGCTATGCGGATAAACAGCTGTCGCTGAAAACGGTGCAAAACGTCTTTCCGCTTTTCCTTGAAGGCAGCTACCGTCCCGGAACGGGGGACGCGGCGCTTTCTGTTCGCGCGGCGGCGCTGAAACCGTCGGCGTTTATCCGCGCAAAATCCATGCCCCCGCTTATGCGGAAGGCGCGCGATGCGGTATTCAATCTTGCGGCGGACGGCGCGTATAACGTAAAAAACGGAAAGCTCAAGTTTAACGCGGACGGCGCGGCGCAAATCCCTGACGCGCTGTTTGCAGGCGGGGCCGAAGCTGCGTTCAGCGTTTCAGGCGGGCGGAATCGGCTCAATGTCCGGCATCTTTCGCTTACGGGGGAGCGGATCAGCGCGCGGCTTTCCGGCGCATACGGCTTTGCAGATACCCGTTTAACCGGCAGCGCGGTCATCGAGCGGTTCGTCCTTAAAAACGGCGGCGTTATTTCTACAGAAGTGTATTTTGACCCGATTGACGGCGGCTTTATGTGCTTTTCGCCGGAACTTTTCCTCGATGGAAAAGCATTTACCGCCTTGCAGCTTGACGTGCGCAACCAGCCGGATTCGCTTGACTTTAGTTTTGAGCTTTCCGATTACGCCCATGCCGAAACCGACCGGCCGGGGCTGCTTAAAATGAACGGCAGTTATCTGAAAGGCAAAAACTATGTGCAGACGAATGTTTCGGCGGACCGGATGTACCTCGACAGCCTTGCAGAAACCGGCGCTTTCTTTACGAACAAAAAGCCGTCGCTTAAAATGCTCTCTCCATATTTGTTTTCCGGAGAATTATTCGTCTCCTCCGATTTAAAGACGCTCGCATTCAATGTGCCGTACGCCTATGTTGCGAATACGAAAAAAGACGGGCAATTCGTCTATCTCTCCCTTGACGGCAACGATTCGACCGTGCAAGTTACCAAGCTCGACTATCTATCCGGCGGAAGGCTCACGCATTTTTCCGCTCTTTTGGAACGCGCTCAGAACTCGAAAGAGATATTTTTTAGCGCGGATGCGTCAAGCTCATCGATTCCCTACCACTTTGCCGGAAACATTTTGCCGGATGCGCTCACGGTTAGCGGCGATTACGGATTCGCCCTCGACGTATACCGCTCGCACGGAGAGCGCGGCGCGCGTATCGACGGCTCGTTTTCCGCAGACGGATTTCCGCTTCCCGCGCTCGATACCGTCTTTTCGCTTTCGCTCGACACCGGTTTTTCTTACGCAAAAGATGACGGCTTTACGTTCGGCCTTGCGCGTTTTGAAGCGGCGGAAACAGGAAACAAATTCGCCTTCCATCCGGCATTGACGGCCTCCGGTTCGTTTACAAAATACGGCGCATTCTTAAATAACATCGCCTATTCCGACCGTTTTTCGACGCTGCGCGGAAAGAGCGAACTTTTTATCAATTTTAACGAAAAGGATTTCGATTCGGCGCAGTTTTCGTTTACGGTAAAAAATCCTCAAAGCAACGAAAGCATCGACATTGCGGCGGAATTGACCAACCCCTTCGGCTTTCCGCTTGCTGAGGCGAAGACGGGCTTTTACCTGAATGCGCAGGCGATTGTAACGGCGATTGGGCTTGGCCGCTTTACGGCGGAACAAAACGACGCAAACACCGTTACGGCAACCCTTATCGCAAGCGGCGCGCTCGAAAATCCGTACATCGGCGTGAATGTTGAGCATTTCGGGCTGTTTAGCGCGCGGCGGAAGATTGAAACCGATCTTTTTGCGTACATCGAAGAAAAAAAGCTGACGATTGATAAGATGAACGTGCGCTACAACAACATGACGTTCAGCAATATTTCCGCCTCGTTTGACCTTGCGGCTTTTACCGGCTCTCTTTCAGCGACGTTCGACACGGGGCTGCTCAAGCGCACCGTGCACGTGCCGCTCGAGTTTTCCATTTCCGACACGGTATTCGAGGGGGGGAAGCGCCTTCCGTCCGCATTCACTGCAAAACTTTCCAGCCCGGAAATTTCAGGAACGCTGTTTAGAAATCCCTTTCCTATCTGGCTGTCGATTTTAAAAACGCCTGACAGCATTGCGCTTTTGACATCGGAGGAAATCGGCATCTCCGGCATCATCGACGGCAACGGCGACATCAATTTTTCTGCGGAGGAAAGAAAGCCGCTTTATTTTAATTTGTCCGGCAACGCGGCGGGTAAAACGCTCGACATAAAACTTGCAGATTTCAGATTGGACGCAGGCGCCTTGTTCGGCGGCATCGACATTGCGGCTCTCCAGATTTACGGCGGCATCCTCCGCGGCGCGCTCAAAATCTCCGGCCTCAAGTCCGATCCCGAATTTATGGGAGCCGCTTCGCTTTCCGATGCCGATTTTGCCCTGCCGACGCTCGTTCCATCGCATATTATCGTGCCGAAGACAATGCTCATTATGGATCACAATAAAATTTCGATGGCCGAATCGCGCGGCACCGTCAGAGGAAGCTATCCGCTCATCGTAAGCATGACGGCAATCTTTGAGCGGTGGGCATTCAGCCGACTTGATGCGCGTATTCACACGCCGAAAGGCATTTATTGTCCGGCGGACGTTAAACTTGGCAACATCGAAATTAACGGGTTGGCAGACATCGATTTGAATCTCGGTCTTGAAGATAAAATGCTCGACGTTACAGGAGGCATCGCTGTAAAAAAAACGACGATGAAGCTAAAAGCGCGGAGCCTTGCGGGGGGATCATCTTCGCCGCAAGCGCAACGAAAAATCGGCATCCGCACGGACTTAAACATAACGCTCGGCGACCACACAAGTTTTCGCTTTGAGCCGCTGCTGCGGGCAGTTTTTGTGCCGAACAGTACGCTTTTGTTCAAAAGCGATTCGTCGGAATCTTCCTTTAAAATAGACGGAAATCTTGCCGTTCGCTCAGGCGACATCGCCTACTTGAACCGGAACTTTTATCTGAAAAGCGGAACGCTCAAATTCATGCAGCAGGAAGCGACATTCAACCCGATGATCAGCGTGCAGGCGGAAACGCGCGAACACGATGAAAACGGAAGCGAGGTACGCCTCATTTTGAGCGCAAAAAACCAGCGGCTGCTCGACTTTAATCCGACGTTCTCCTCGATTCCCGCCCGCTCTGAAACGCAGCTGCGCGCCATGCTCGGACAGATTGCCGTCGCCGACTCAAAAAATGTCAGCTCATTTTTGCTTGCAACCGGCGACTACGCAATCCAATCGACCATCGGCCGCTCGGTAGAGAATAAGTTGCGTGACTTTCTCAACTTTGATATATTGTCTGTGAGGACTTCCGTCCTCCAGAATACGGTAAAAATGGGGCTTAGCTTGAATTCGGGAGATTCATCCAAAGACAGCCACGACGGCCGTTCGGGCAAGCCTGCCGTCGGCATCGGTAACTTTTTGGACAATTCAACTGTTTACGTTGGTAAATATTTCGGAAGCGCGTTGTATGCCGATGCCCTGATGCATTGGACGTATGACGAGTCGCGGCTTGATGACAAAGTTGTTGCCGGAGGGCTTGTGTTCAGGCCGGAATTCGGTTTGGAACTTGAATCTCCGTTTGCGAACATCCGCTGGACGACCTCGCCGGATATTGATGCGATGCTCAGCAACCGTATTGTGGCTTCGACTTCCGTAACACTTTCATGGAAATTTTCTTTTTAACCGTGCGGTAAAATGCCTGCGGAAAATCGTCTTGTTCGATGCCCTGCGTGTCGAACAGGCCGATGTGTTCAAAATCGCATAGATAGCGCGACTTTGAGCATCGTATTTCAATGGAACCTGCTTTGAAACGGAAGTTTTGAGCGGTTGACTATTTCCCATTCCAAAATAACGCTGGCGTTTACGGAATGGGCAAGCGGCGGCGCAGGTTTGAAGCGGGCAAGGCTTGTTGAGGAGTAACTATGTTTTTAAAAAATGCGCGGCCGCTTCGGACGCTGGTTTTCCTGATTTTGACGCTGTGCGTGTGCGCGGCAGCTTTTGCCGAAGATGCTTCGGATGACGGCGGCGACTGGTTTTGGAATAAGACGATTGCATCCGTTTCATTTGAAGGGCTTAATAACGTAAAGCGTTCTGACGTAACCGGCATAACGAATAACTTTATCGGAAAAACCTTTACAGCCGAACTCTACGACCAAATCCTTGACCGGCTCTATGCGCTTTCATATTTTTCGGAAATAAATCCTTTTGTAAAACACGATAAGCATCGCGCAGACCGGATTAGTTTGGTCTTTCAAGTAACCGAGCAGCCTGTCGTTTCTGCAATTGTGTTTCGGGGCAACAAAAAAGTCCGCAACAATGCTCTCAGAGAAGCGGTAACGATTAAAATCGGCGATGTGTTCATCGATTCTGCCGTGCTCATCGACGAGCGGGCAATCCGGGATTTATATATAAAGAAGGGTTTTACTGACGTTTCGGTAAGCCATGAGAAGGAAGAAAGCCCGAACGGCGTTAAAGTCGTTTTTTTGATTAACGAAGGCGCTTCAACCGTTATTTCTGCAATTTCCTTCAGCGGGAACACGGTGTTTTCGCAGCGTACGCTCAAAAGCAAGCTCAAACTCAAAGAGCGCGGTTTTTTGAAAGCCGGAGCGTTCCAGCGTTCGGAACTTGAAGCGGACAAGCAGGCAATCATCGCCTATTACGCAACGCGCGGCTACATCGATGCGCGTATTGCGGACGTTATTCAAAATACGACGCGCAATGACGCCAAAGGACGCGACGAGCTTGAGCTGACATTTGTAATTCAAGAGGGCGCGCAGTACATTTATAACGGTATTTCCATAACGGGCAACGAGATTTTTAAAACGGAAAAACTGCTGTCTTTCATCAAACTTGCGCCCGGCGACGTTTTTAATCAGATAAAATTCAATGAAGGACTTTCCGGCATCACGAATCTGTATTATGAAAACGGCTATATGTCGAATCAATTTCAGCCGTCGGTAAATAAAGATTCCGAGCAGCGCACGATTGCATACGCGTTGAGTATTGTCGAGCGGTCGCGCGCTCATGTTGAAAATATCATCGTCAAGGGCAACACCAAAACGAAAGATTACGTCATTTTGCGCGAGATTCCGCTGAAACCCGGCGATGTTTTTTCGCGTAACAAGATTTTAACCGGTATGCGGAATCTGTATAACTTGCAGTATTTTTCAAGCATTGTGCCGGAGCCGGTTTCCGGTTCGGAGGAAAACCTTGTTGATCTCATTGTAACGGTAGAAGAGCAATCGACAACCTCGTTGCAGTTCGGCATGACCTTTTCCGGCGTACAAAATGCAGACGAGATTCCAATATCGCTTTTTGCAAAGGTCGAAAACTCGAATTTCCGGGGGCTTGGCAAAACGCTGTCGGCCGGAACGAATATTTCAAGCAGCGAGCAGTCCATCGACTTCTCCTACGGCCAGTCGTGGATTTTCAATAAGCCGATTTCATGGGGCGAATCCCTTTCGTTCTTCCATTCTAAATCGTCGGCGCTGACTTTCAACTGGCTTGCAAACGGTACGTTTGACGATTCAAGCTATTACATGACGTATGATTCGTGGGGCAGTTCGCTGACGTCTTCGATCGGCAGGCGGTGGCTTCCGAATTTTGCGATTTTGACGGTTACCGGCGGTATGGCGAACACCCTTACCGACAATATTTATAAGGAAGGTTTGTTTGTACCGATCGATTCGGGCGTCAACAAGAACGCAAACCGTTTCGGTCTCAAAAACTCCGTGTACGCCGCAGTCTCCCTTGATAACCGCGACATCAACTACGATCCGACGAAGGGCTGGTTTACAAGCCAGCGGCTTACATGGTTCGGCTTACTTCCGAGCATTGAGCAGGAGTTTTATCTGCGTTCCGACACAAAACTTGAAGGCTATTTTAAGCTGTTCGACATTCCGCTATTTAGCGGCTACTGGAACTTTAAGGCGGTCTTTGCGGCGTACACCGGCTTGACGACTATTTTTCCGGTGCCGGGCGCGCTGTTCGGAGACTCTAGCAAGGTGTATATCGACGGCGTGTTTAACGGGCGCGGCTGGACGAATGTGTACACCCAAACGCGCGGTAAGGCGATGCTTGCAAACAAGGTCGAGCTGCGCTTTCCGATATTCCCGGGGATAATCGGCATTGCAGGCTTTTTGGACGGCGTTGCGGTAAAAGACGAGCCGCGAGAGATTTTCAATGAGCTTTCGCTCAACGATTTTTATTTCAGCTTTGGACCGGCGCTGCGCTTTTTAATTCCGCAGTTTCCCCTGCACTTGCTGTTTGCAAATAATTTCAGGATTGAAGACGGCTCGGCAAAAATGTACGATACGTGGAAATTCGTGCTGTCATTCAATATCGTAAATAGATAGAAGCGCGCCGCGCACTCGTATGACGGGAATCAGTCGGCGCAAAATAAAGCTGTTCT
Source organism: uncultured Treponema sp. (assembly GCA_963539665.1). Taxonomy (GTDB): domain Bacteria; phylum Spirochaetota; class Spirochaetia; order Treponematales; family Treponemataceae; genus Treponema_D. The sequence continues at coordinate 19,993 of CAUTOX010000010.1, read as the reverse complement.
AAAACGGACGTTTCCGAACGGCTCAAATAAAAGAAGACGCGGAGCGGTACTGCTCGTGTGCGCACGTTCCGTATATGCGAGGTTTTTATGAAAACGAAGATTTTGAGCGCATCGCTTGCGCTGCTATTTTTCTGCGGAATGCGGATTTGCGCGCAGCAAATTACGAAATTCGGCGTGGTCGATACCGCAAAAGTATACAATGCGTATTTCAGGAATTCTTCCTCCGTTCGTAACTATGAGAAAAAGAAGGCGGAATACCAAAACGAAATCAACAAGTACACCGAAGAGCTCCGGCGCTTACAGGAGCGCAAACTGGAATACGAAAAGAGCGGTAATGCGTCAATGGCGCAGCGTATACAGGGAGAAATAACGAAAAAGACGGATTTTCTCAGCGAATATACGAGTGCAAAGAATATTGAGCTTGAATCAACGCAAAAATCGCTGCAAAGCTCGGATGCGTTTTACAAAAAATTGTATGAAACGCTTTCGGATATTGCCGAGCGCGGCGGCTACAGCATGATTTTAAGTTTACAGCAGGCGAATGGCATTTTGTGGCATTCAAATTCGATTGATATTACGGATCAGGTAATTGCTTCATTGGGGTTGTAAATGGCCGAAGAGACCGCTTCCCTTACCCCCGTCATGCAGCAGTATGCGCGGATTAAGGCGGAGCACAAAGACGATATACTTTTTTTTCGCTTAGGCGATTTTTACGAAATGTTCAACGAGGATGCGGTTGCCGTCTCCCGAATGCTCAATTTGACGCTGACCCATCGAGGAACGGCGCCGATGTGCGGCATCCCCTTCCACGCGGCAAAAATCTACATTGCGCGTCTTTTGCGGCTCGGAAAAAAAATCGTTATTTGCGAACAAATCGGCGACCCGAAGGCGAAGGGGCTTACGGAGCGGAAGGTTGTCGAAATCATCACGCCGGGAACGGTTCTTGAATCGGAATACTTGGACGGCAGCTCCCACAACTATCTTGCGGCAATGTGCATCACGCGCGGCTTTGCCGGTTTTGCGTTCATCGACATTACGACATCGGCTTTTTGGGCAACATCGTGGCGCGCAAACGATATGCAGGAAAACTTTTCAAAGGAACTTGAGCGGAGCGCGCCGCGCGAGCTGCTCTTGCCGCAATCGCTAAAAACGAATGCAGTCGTTCAGACGGCGATTCAGGCGCTGCCGAATCTGTTTGTTTCATACTACCCGGACTGGAATTTTAATGCAGAGTACGCATATACCGCCTTAAACCGTCAATTCAAAACGGTAACGCTCCAATCATTCGGCTTAACGGAAAGCGCTCCTGAAATTCCTGCGGCAGGCTTTTTGCTCGATTATCTTGAAAAAACAACGAACGCGGCGATGCCTCACATCAGCTCAATTTCGGTGTACGCCGACTGCCAGTATCTACGGATTGACGGCTCATCGCGCAGAAATCTTGAGCTGGTTACGAACCTCCGCGACGGCTCTTCTCAGTATACGCTCCTTGAATGCGTCTGCCGCGCAATGACATCGATGGGAAGCCGCATGATCCGCACGTGGATTTTGTATCCGCTCACCGACGAGGCGAAAATCAATTCGCGCCAAGCGCACATCGCCTTATTTGCCGAAAACCGGACGCTCATGGAGCACGTGCGCGAACAGCTTTCGCCCGTGCTGGATATTGAGCGGCTTGCCGGGCGCATTGCGATGGATAAGGCGCATCCGAAAGAACTTGTCGCTTTGCGGCAGAGCCTTTCCGCATGGCTTTCCGTGCGTTCCGTCCTTGCCGATTACGATTTTGCCGCGCTCGATGACGAGCGCGCTGTCGAAATTATTGATCTGATTCAGAATGCGATTGACGATGACCCGAGCACATCGCTAACGGAAGGCGGCATCATTCGCCAAGGTTATTCGGAGGAGCTCGATCACTGGCGGAATGTGCGGGATAATTTTGACCGAATTTTAAGCGAATACGAGGCGGCCGCGCGGGAAGAGACGAAAAATCCGAACTTAAAAATCAAATACACGAACGCCTCCGGCTATTTTATTGAGGTGTCGCGTTCAAAAGCGGCGATGATGCCGGACACATTCATAAAACTCCGTACGCTCGTTGGCGCCGAACGCTATACGACCGTCAAGCTCAAGCAGCTTGCGCATGAATTGGGGGAAGCCGGCGCACGGATACTCGAAATTGAACGAGACCTTTTTATTGATGTGCGAAATCGCCTCCATCCGTATGTGCCGTATCTTTTGCAAACGGCAGGCGAAGTTGCGTACACGGATGCGGCGGCCTCGTTTGCAAAGACTGCGGCCGTTCATGATTGGGTGCGCCCCGTCATTTCTTCCGGCAAGGAATTCCGGGTTATCGGCGGGCGGCATCCGGTTGTAGAAAATCATCTGCCGAACGGCGAATTTGTTCCGAATGACTTGTCGGTCAGCGCCGAAGACGATGCGCGGCCGACCTTCGTGCTTTTGACCGGACCGAACATGGCGGGCAAGAGCACTTTTTTGCGGCAGAACGCGCTCATTGCGCTCCTTGCGCAAATCGGATCCTTTGTTCCTGCAAAAAGCGCAGAAATCGGCATCACCGACCGGATATTCTGCCGCGTTGGGGCAAGCGACAATCTTGCGCGCGGGGAATCGACCTTCCTTGTGGAAATGACGGAAACGGCAAGCATTCTCCGCTCCGCGACCGACCGCTCCCTCGTCATTATGGATGAGGTGGGGCGCGGCACGTCTACGGAGGACGGACTTTCTATCGCGCAGGCGGTTTCGGAATATCTTTTGAATAAAATTAAATGCCGCGCCCTTTTTGCCACGCATTACCACGAGTTGACGCGCCTTGACCACCCGCGCCTCAAACTGCTGTGCATGGACGTTGCGGATAACGGCAGCTCGGTTACGTTTTTGCGGAAGGTCAAAGACGGCGCAAGCGAAAATTCGTATGGAATCCATGTTGCGCGGCTTGCAGGCGTACCGCAGGCGGTTATCGACCGGGCAAACGCGATTTTGGAGCATATCCAGAATATTGCCGAAGATCGTCCGATTTTGAGCGCGCCGGCGGCAATTACAGAGGACGAACCGGTTGCCGGAAAGCCCGTCTATATTGCGCCGGGGCTTTTCAGCGATGAAGAAATTGTACTCGACGAAATTCTTTCAGCCAATCCCGAAAGCATGACGCCCCTTGCCGCTTTGCAGCTTGTCTCCCGCTGGAAAAAAGCCCTGAGCGGCCGCTAACTAAAGCGCAAAACCAAAATACGGCCGCGGACGGCGCCTTTTACCGGAACGAGCTGCGAGTACCTGTTGCCCCCGCATCAAATTGAGAGAGCAGCGACATCCGTTTGCGGCAAGAGAATCGGCTGATTCGATAATTGCGTTTTTGAGCCGGTCGATGCGTTCTAAATCGCACAAATAGCACGATTTAGAACATCGCATTTCAAGGGAATCTGTTTCGAAATGGAAAGTTCCGAACAGGTTTAATGCAGGCGGCGTTCGCTCTGCAAAAATGCTTTTCGTTCCGCGCGGATTTTCTCTACCCTTGCAACAAGCCGCCCTTTTCCAGTAATCTTTGCGCCATGCTGATAGTGACATCAATTTTACGGTTTGCCGGAAGCTTGGGCTTTCTGCTTTACGGAATGAAGCTGATGAGTTCCGGCGTACAAAAGAGTGCGGGTGCAAAACTGCAACACGCCCTCAGATTGGTAACGGGAAACCGTTTTGTCGCGTTGCTGACGGGAATGGTCATTACGATGGTTATTCAATCGTCGGGAGCAACAACGGCGATGACCGTTTCGTTTGTCAACGCGGGGCTGTTGTCGCTTACCAATGCGGTCGGCGTTATTTTCGGCGCGAACATCGGAACGACAATTACCGCGTGGATTGTTTCGCTTTCAAGTTTCAATTTTAATTTCGACATATCCGCCTTTGCCGTTCCGCTGTTCGGAGCGGGTTTTTTCCTTTCGCTCTTAAAAAAGGCGCATTTAAAGAATGCAGGCGAAGCGGTAATGGGCTTCGGGCTGCTTTTTTTAGGACTTGCGGGGTTGAAGGATACTTTTTCGTTCAATGCGGAGCAGCTTGACTTTCTGACCGGCATACAAAACATGGGGGCGCTTTCGATCCTCATCGGATTTCTGCTCGGCATTATTCTCACCGCGCTCATGCATTCATCAAGCGCATTTACGGCGGTGGTGATAACGCTCGCCTTTAATAAAGTGGTAACGTGGGAAACGGCGGCGGCGCTGACGCTCGGAAGCGATATCGGCTCTACGATTGATGCGGTGCTTGCGTCCATCGGCTCTTCGACAAATGCGCGGCGCACTGCAATCATTCACGTGCTGTTTAATGTGTTCGGCACTGCGCTTGCCTTGCTGCTGTTCCGGCCGCTCCTCTCGTTCGTTTCGTTAATCACCTTCGGCGCGAACATCGCAATCAGAATCGCCGCCCTGCACACTGTTTTCAAAACGCTGACGACATTGATTTTGCTGCCGCTTGTCGGCCAACTTGTACGCCTTTCGGAGATTTTGATAAAAGAGACGAAACCCGATGAGCCGAAATTCTATCATCTTGAATTCGTTGAAGGCAGCAAAGAAACCGCCGCGATGCACATCGTCCGCGTTGAAAAAGAGCTTTTCGACATGACCGAGGTTGTGAAGCAGATGTTTGCGCGGCTGTATGACGGCCTGCGGAACCGCACACAGAATTTTGTTGAAAAAAGCGTGGAACCGCTTGAAAATGCGGAAAACTACTGCGACCAAATGCATGAACAGCTCGTGCGCTATATCATCAACTGCGAACGCCTGCCGATTTCCGACATCCAACGGCAAAATCTGTTGGGAAAGGTGCAAATTACCGAAGATCTTGAACAAATATCGGACGAATGTCTGAGCATCGGGCTTTTGCTCCAGCGCAGCATCGAAAAGAAGATGAAATTCCATCAGGACGACATGGAGCGCCTCGCCAACTATTTTCAAACCGCCTACGAGCATTTGGTATTCCTCAACGTGAGTATCAAACTGCCGTTCCGTAAGAAGGATCTCGATCTGGCGCGCGACCTTGAAAAAAGCATCAACTCGACCTGCCGGAATCTCAAAAAACTTGCGCGGAAACGCATTGAAAACGGCGCCGACGTAAAAGCCGAACTGCTCTACCTCGACCTCGTCCGCCAAATCGAAAAACTTGGCGACCATCTGCTGAGCATCTCAGAACAGCTTGCGCAAACAGTCTAAGAACTCGGTTCGGGGCTTTCATGCAGCCGCGGATCTCAGTTTTTGAGACTGAATATGGCAATCTATCCATTTCTATGATGTTTCTAGAAAAAATGAGGCGCTTTTTTAGTATTTTTTCGGTAATTTCGGCCTCAAAAGCTATGAAAATGGCAAAAACTAATTTCCCTGTCTAGCCTCCCTCCCTTGCTTGTACTAATGAAAAAGATGTGCTACCTTGCCGCATCCGGATTTTTTTGCGCTCTGCGCAAGGAGATTTTGATTATGTCTAATACGTGTATCAATGAATTTGGCGTAACATGTTGTAAATCGGTTCTTTTCTGCAGTACAGTTTTGGCTGCGGCGCTTGCGGTGAATGCGGCGTTTCCTGTAGAAAAAAATATTCAAGAAGGCGCGAATGCGGAAACGGGCGCTTCCTTTCAATTTAGTGACGAAAATACGGCTCATTTTGAACAGCTTTTCGATGAAGCGGGGCCGCTTGTAAATTCGTCTGCAAAAGCGGATAACGGCCTTGCGCTCTATCGGGAGCCGTCTTCAAGGCCGGCGGTCGAGTGGTTTTACCTGCACGTAACGGGTAATCGAGAAACTGCAACGGCGATTCTTTCGGAGGCTGACCGCAATGATGTTTCTCCGTCGCTTGCGTTTGCGCTTGCGTATGTCGAAAGCCGGTATAAAGTTACTGCGGTGAACAAAAATACCAATGCTTCGATTGACCGCGGGCTCTTCCAGCTCAATGACCGCTCGTTCCCCTCGCTTACGGAAGATGAGTTTTTTAATCCGGCAATTAGCGCAAAACACGGCATGGCGCATCTGCGCTACTGTATGAATATTGCCGGCAACGAAATTGCGGCTCTCTGTATGTATAATGCAGGGACGGTGCGCGTCCGTTCAAACAACACGCCGCAAATGACTTTAAATTATGTCGGAAAAATTCTTGCCTATCGAGAAAAAATTGAAAAACTTTTTCATGAAGAAGTGCTCGCCTACTATGAAGCAGGGCCGCTTACCGGCGTAACGGTCGCCCGCCTCGGCAGTCAGTGCCGCTAAAACTTTCTCTGAATCCGGATATAAAATGAGAAGGGGAGTTGAGCCGCTGATTGCATACAGGGGCAACGGCTATATCCGTAGCGCGTTCGTCTGGCAGCTGCCGCGCACAATTCCGGAGCGGCGTTCTTGAATGCATCCGGCGTTGCAACGCAATAGAAAGACTCGCGAAATCAGCGGGAGGCATCTGCGGAAAGCTTGATGAATCCCATCTCGACAAGCGCGGCGGCTTAAACGGACAAGACGAAGGCATCTCGCCGGAACACGGATGCGCTGTTGCTCTCGATTTTGCTTTTCGGCGTCTTCGAAACTGGGATCGCGCTTATTTTTTCTAGACGCAGGAATCGCTTTAGCTTATATTTGTATCATACGCCTTCTTAAAGGGGCAAGGTGCTGCTTGGCGGGCGAACTTTTACAGATTATGGAGGATATAATGGGCGCGTTAAAAATTAGCGGTAAAGACAATTTTAAGGCGGAGGTACTTGAGAGTTCCGTACCGGTTTTGGTTGATTTTTTTGCGGATTGGTGCGGACCGTGCCGCATGGTGTCTCCGCTTATTGACGAACTTGCAGATGAACACAGCGAATATAAATTCTGCAAAGTGAATGTCGATGACCAGCAGGAGCTTGCGGCGGAGTTCGGGATTATGAGCATTCCAAGTCTTTTGGTTTTTAAGGCGGGCAAAGTGGCGCAACAATCTACTGGCGCGCTCCCGAAAGATAAGATTCTTGAATTGGTAAAGCACGCGTAAAGCATTTCGCTCGGGCAATACGCCGGTTGAAAATACGATAATTCACACCCCCTTGCTCCACCGGCAAGGGGGATTTTTTTATAAAGCGGATGATTTTTAATTTTTTCCGTCCGCATCCGAATGTGTAGATTTAAACGACTACGCTTTTAAAACCCGCCAATCAATCGTATATTTTTCCCTCAAAAAGACCGAAAATAAAAAAGTATGCCGTCTCAAGTATATGAAAAACCGGATTACTGGTCGCGTAAAGCCTTTGCGGAAGGCTATCCAGCTCGTTCAGTATATAAACTCGAAGAAATTGTCTCGAAATTTAACCTGCTAAAAAGGAAGGGAAAGACGCTTGACCTTGGCGCGGCTCCGGGAAGCTGGACGGCGTATCTTTTGAAAAAAAGCGAAGGAAACGTTGTCGCCTGCGATTTGAATCCGCTGGATAAAACCGTCAAAAGCGATAATCTGACGTTTATACAAGGCGATTTGAATGACGCGGCAGTACGCGAACAGATTTGTGCGCACGGCCCTTATGATCTTGTGGTATGCGATGCGGCGCCGCCTACGTCGGGCAACCGAACGGTCGATACGGCGCGTTCCGAGCAGCTCGTAGACATGGCGATTTGGTATGCGGCCTCGGCTTTGCATCAGGGCGGGAATTTCACGGTGAAAATCTTTCAGGGCGGCGGCCAGCAGGAAGCGCTCAAAAAAATGAAAGAACTGTTTGAAAGCGCGAAGTTTTTTAAACCGAAAGCCTGTCGAACAGCCTCATTTGAGACGTACCTTGTTGGCATTTTTCGTAAATAGAGGTAAAATTGATGAAGAAACTTGAAACCCATAAGAAAAAGAATGGTATTATGAAAGTAATGGATGTATACGGTATGGTTTTTAACACAAAGCTAAAGAAAGTTGCCGTCAATTCACTGGCGGCATTTTGCGTAGGGACGGCGGCAGTTTGGGGAGGCATGGTCGTATCAAAGTCTTTGATCGCCCCAAAAGGCGTCGGCGGCCTTGAAACGGTCGGTGCGCCGGAATTCAATGAAGCGGAATTTAATGCCGCGCTGCAAAACAAAGACGATGATGCGTTTTTTGTCCCGAAAGGCGATGCGGAAGCCGATTCAATCGATGCGGTATCAGCCGTATTTGACGATGGCCGGAACGACGGCTTGTATTACTACACGTACCGCGTAAAACAAGGCGACATGATCGGACACATCGCCGATATGTTCAATGTAACGCAGGACACCATTATTAGCGTCAACGATATTCATCAATCTCGTCTTTTACAAATCGGAAAATATTTAAAAATTCCGTCAATACCGGGCATTCTCTATACCGTGCGGAACGGCGGGGAAACAATCGATGCGATTGCGGAAAAATATGAAGTGAGCGCGGAAAAATGCGCGCGCGTAAATGCCTTGAAGCAGGATGGAAGCCTTGCAGCGGGCACGGCGATCTTTGTTCCCGACGCGCAGCTTGATTGGGTAACCAAGCAGGAAATCAATGGGGACCTGTTCGTTAAGCCGCTCCGGACGCGCTACTATCTTTCTTCCTATTACGGCTGGCGCAGTTCTCCTTTTACCGGGAAGCGTTCATTTCATAGCGGCATCGACATGGCGGCTCCTACGGGCACAAGCGTCTATGCGTCGCTCAGCGGGACGGTAACAGCTGTCGGATTCAGCACCATTTACGGAAATTACATCATCATCGCCCATCATTCCGGTTACAAAACCTTATACGGACACCTGAGCGCGACACTGGTTACAAGTGGCGCCCACGTTGATTCAAGCACGAGAATTGGCAAAGTGGGGAACACCGGCATGAGTACCGGCCCGCATCTTCATTTTACGGTATTTAAATCAGGAAAAACAGTAAATCCACTCGCCATGCTCAAGTAGATGCCGAAAATTGCGGGCGATCGCGTCAAGTGCAGCCGGATGCCAGCGGCAACAAAACTGTTACAGGCACAGCATCTTCTGAACGAGCGCAAGGGAGCGCAGTTCAGTCGCTGCCCCTGACGTTTATGCCGCAAGCTTTCCGCAATGGCGGCAGGACGTTTTATATGCGGTTCAGCCGCTTCCCTTCCGGATGCGTTGCCGCCCCAACTGCCGCCATTCCCCTGTAAATAGTAATGCCGCCCGTTTCTTTGCTCCGGCGGTTTATTTATATTGGAATCGTAAATTCCTTGCCTATACATTTCTGAAGTTCCGTTTCCGGAGTTGAGCCTTTTAGAAGCTTTCTTAGATAGTTATTCATCCATGTTTGAACTTCAATAAATAACTTTGGATTAAGTTTAGAGAAATCCATACCTTTCGGGTAAAGGCGTCTGAACATACTGTTGTGGTTCTCGGTTTGTTCCGCGTTCACTGGCGCAATAAGGATGGGCAAAATACAATTCCGTTCTTTTTTGCCGTCTGATGATTTTTCAATTCCCTCAAAGTCCATGAATTCCGGGCGGCGATCCGCCATGATGGACTTGAACAGTTTCTGGAAAGTCTCCCTGCCTAAAGACGATTCAAGTTTATTTAGTAAACCTGTTCGACAACGCAGTTATCGAACAGGTCTAGTTTTTCAACGACCGAACAGGCTTTTAGCGTTCGGCATTTTCCTGATTATTTCGACCCTTGTCTTCCGTTCTGTCACTGCCAGTGCGCATTCTCTGTCGAGGAGGCGCAGCTTTTCACCGTGCCGATTTCCCAGTGTCTGACTTCAAAACAGTTGTTTATGTGTTCGGGGCTGTTTGCGATGCTCTTTATTGCACATCCGATGCGTGAAAATTTGAGTTTTCGCTTATTTCCGTTATATTTCTTGCCCTTGTTCGAAAAATATTTGATTGAGATTCCCTGAATTACATCGTCGGAAATGTAATTGTGCAGGTCTTTTTACAGATTCTTGTTTTACTGGGCCATGAAGTGTTCTTGAATGTCTGAATAACTGCATAAGGACTGTATTTTTTATCGATCATTAAATTTCTTATTTTTTCAGCAAAAACGGTATCGTTTCCAAGTTTTAGCGAGGCTCCTTTTGCCGTCATTTCATATTTTGCGTTTTCCCTGCGCATAGTCGGCGTTCTATTCGCACTTTCTTTTTGAAGCGGCTGTTTCATGCTCTGCCACTCCTCTTCGTATCTCCGGCTGAATGCTTCGTCTGCTCTGTGTAATATATTTGCAAGTTCTTCCGTGTTTGTCATTTTTGTGCCGGCGGCGCTTTCGCTCTTTGCGCCCTTACTCTTGTTTAAGCCTTTGTCGATTGTCCGTAGCGTAAATGTGTACGCCGTTCCATTCTTGAGGCCTTCGGCAATGAAGCTGCATGCTGCGTCTTTTGTCGCCGCAAGATAGACCGGATGTTTGAGCGTTCCGTCCGCAAGTTCGGCGCAGATCTCCACCTGATGCAGATCTGCGTCGGCGGGATTCTTCCAGCTCAACGAGATTTTTCCGTCTCCGGCCGCTGTTCGCAGCTGCGTTACTTCCGCAGGCGGCGTTTTGTCGAGGTTTTTAATTTCGATGGTTTCAACGTCTCGCCGTCCCGCGATATCGCGCACTGCAACCGAATACACGCCGTTTATTCCGACAGAAAAATGGTCGCTGGTAATGTGCGTGCCGTTCGCCCAAAACTTTTTCGCACTCTTTACGCCCCGCATCCATTTTATTTCTTGCGCCGCCGTACTTGAAGAAATCGTTATCGTTACGTCTTCGTGCGTTTGTATTTCTTTTGCAGGATTTTGCGAGAGCGTATTATTCATCATCCTTCCGCCTGCAAGCGTTTGCTGTACGCCGCTCTTTACGCCCTTACTCTTGTTTAAGCCTTTGTCGATTGTCCGTAGCGTAAATGTGTACGCCGTTCCATTCTTGAGGCCTTCGGCAATGAAGCTGCATGCTGCGTCTTTTGTCGCCGCAAGATAGACCGGATGTTTGAGCGTTCCGTCCGCAAGTTCGGTGCGGATCTCGAGCTGATGCAGATCTGCGTCGGCGGGATTCTTCCAGATTAAAGAGATTTTTCCGTCTCCGGCAGCCGTTTGCAGCTGCATCCTTCCGCTGGCGGCGTTTTGTCGGGCGCAGGCGTTTTGTCGATATACTCCGGCTCCGCCCTACAGGAGAAAAATCCTGCTGCGAGTGCACATACCGCAGCGAATGCGGTAAATCGTTCTGTCATTTTCATGGCAAACTCCTATAAATTATTTTCCTTTTAGAAAGAGAAACCTCCGTATGTGCGGACTTTTCTTTCATCCTAAAACCGGCATACCTTCCTGCGAGCAAAGTGGATAAGGCGATTGCATTTTGAAAAAATCGAATATGCGGCAGCTGTATCTTTATATGGCGCGCGCCGCTTTCCGACGGTTTTTATGAAAACTTCTTTTAGAGATTGATTTTTTAGGCGGATGCTTGTACGCCGGAAGGTTGTCTAAAAAGGTATAAAAAAAATCGCCTGATCGGAAAAGTTCTGAGCGACCTGCAAATCTGCTGAAAAAAGAGAAAGAAATGTCGAAAAAGCGGCTTATGCTATTCGCGCTGAATGAAATGAGAGCCGGAGTTCGGCGTGTCAAGCAGTTTTGCGCGCATCTTTGCACAATTTTTCTTCATGGGGCGACTATAGCGCATCGGACAGAGCAAGGCGCGTACTCGCGCGTACCGCATATAGGAGGCAAAAGAATATTCCGACGAGTAAAAATTATTCTCAAATTACTTTGGCATCGACATCACCGGACTTTCATGGGGCGGAAATGCAACGAGTTTTCCATAAGGCAAACACGGGCAGGCTACAAGATCATGTCTTCCTTTTACGATAAAGAGAAGCATCCTGCAAAAGGGCAGCGTACAAGGGCGCGGCGGAAGTCGGGAAGTTTTAGTTTTTCGATGTTTTTGGTATAGTGCGGGGAATCTTGCGGCGCGGGGAGCGGCGGCGGATAGGGAGGTCGATATGAAACGGTTTTGCGCGGCGTTGCTCGCGTTTTGTGCGGTGGTTACCGGGTGTTCAAAATTGAAGGGGACGGGAGCGCCGCGTGCGCACGGCGGTTCAGATGACTTTCAGGTGATTTCGTTTACGCCGCAGGGGGAGTTGCCTGATGAGGTACAATTTCCGTCGATTCAAGTGCAATTTTCCGAACCGGTAACGCCGCTTAGTGCGCTGGGGGAGCCGTCCGCAACGTCCGATATTGTTACGATTGAGCCGGCTCTCAAGGGCGTTTTCCGGTGGTATGGCACGAGTTTACTCAGCTTTGAATGTGCGGATGCTGTCGTGCCGCAGCAAGCGTATACGATAAAAATCAACCCGAAGACGGTCAGCATTTCCGGTAAAACTATTTCAGGCCAGTTGACGTATTCGTTTCATACGGAACCGCTTCGCATTATATCCGTGGAACCCGGCTACGGGAGCGTCAAAAAGGGCGCGTACATTGATTCGGATGCCGTTCCGCTTTCTGAAGCGCGCGACATCGGCGTTTATTTTAATGCGCCGGTTAATGTCGGCGTTATAAAAGAATATCTACGGGTAACGGCACGCAATTCGTCGGAAACGCCGCCTGTAAACGAGTATCAATTTAGCATCGCCAAAGAAGAAGGGAATGCGGTGCGCCTCACGCTCAAAAATGATGCGCTAATCGAAGAAAATTCGCTGATAACCGTGCATCTTACCAAAGGCGCGCGCGCCGATACGCATTCGTTGCCGATTGCCGAAGACGAAGACGGCCGCTCGTTCCGGACAATCGGCGCATTCGCCAAACTTTCCGTCGATATGCAATCCGGCTTCTTTGGCGAAGATGAATCCAATCCGGTTGCCGTTGTGTTTTCGTATCCGCTTAAGGAGGGGCAGGAAGCTGCCTTTGCCCGGCGCATCACGACATCGGTGCAAGAAACGCTATCCGCCGATAACATTGGCATTCACGGGCGGCTTCTTGTTGTGCACGGGCTGCCGGTCGAATATGAATCAACGTATACGCTCACGCTCCAGCAAGGTTTTCAAGCGGAGGATATTTACGGGCGGCGCTTTACGCTCAATGCAGACGAAGCGATACCGGTAACAGTCGGAAAGGCAAAGAGTTTCGCCCGATTTAAAGGCTCCGGCCAGCAGATTCTTGAAGCGGCTTTTCCGCCGCGCATCGCCTTTCAAATGCAGAATGTGCAACGCTCTTCCCGCTATTCAGTACGTGCGCTGACTGCCCAGCCTGCAAAGCAGCTTACCGTAAACAACCTATTTGAAACGCTCCCGCGCAACAAAAAAATTGTCCGCGTTCTTGATCTTGCGCCTTTTTTGACGCCAAAAGGAACGGAATACCGCGGCGCCGTTGCCTTCGACGCCAATATTTTCTACGAATATACGTACACGGATTGGGAAACCGAGACGCGGAAGACGGACGTTTCGACGCATACAAACCATCAAACCATTCAGGTAAGCGATTTGGGCGTAACTGTGCGCTTTGGCTACAACAAGGCGGCAGTCCTTGTAACGAGCATGAAAACGGGAGAGCCAGTCCGCGACGCGACCGTGAGCGTTCATTTGCTCGACGTACGCAGATCATTTGATGTTGCGAAAAAAAACTATCCGGCGCTCGGAAAAGCCCGTACCGATGCGAACGGCTTTGCCCTCATCGCGCTTCCGGAAAAAGCGTTTTCCCGCCAATACGAAAAGGACATTTTTGTAGCGGCCGAAACAATCGATGACCGCGTTATCTTTCAGCCGCAAAGCCATAATCTTTGGCGTTTCAATGTTGAAGGAATCGGGCGGCCGGAAGAAGCGGAAGATGAACGAGAAGCCATCTTTCTTTTTACGGATCGGGGATTGTACAAGCCCGGAGAAACGCTTACCTTCCGCGGCATTGACCGGCGGCTCAAAAATGGGGAATACGCGCCTTACCGCGGGCAATACCGGATCGTCTTTGAAGATGCGAACTGGGATCCGGAAACGTATGCGGCCATTGACGGCAAAATAGAAAAGAACGGGAGCTTTTGGGGCAGCATCCGCATTCCAGAAGAGCTCAAGCCCGGCGCTTACCGGCTGACGTACCAGAGGGGCGACGCCTCCACTCCTGCAAGGGAATCGTGTCCGGTGCAGATTCAGTTTTTTGAGCGGCTCCGCTTTGAAGTTTCCACATCGATTGCCCCCCTCGCTTATTACAGCGGCGACAGCGTGTCGGCGAACATTACGGCAGCGTATTTGGGCGGCGGAAACCTTGACGGCTCTGCGTACAGCGCCTATTGGTCGCGCGAGGCGGCAGGATTTCGGCCGGAAGGCGCGCAATTTGAAGACATGACGTTCGGCCCGGTAACCGGCTACGACGGCTACACGGCGCTCAGTTCAGAAGAAGGCGCGCTTTCTCCAGACGGCGCGGCAAGCGTTACGAGCAAAACCGGCGGCGAAAAAATTTCCGGCATGGCGTACAGCTACCGCATGGAAGCGGACGTTGCAGACTCCGCAGGACAACACGCCGCCTCCGTGTGCCGCGCCATCGTGCATCCTGCCCGCTTTTATATCGGCGCGAGCGCATTTAAAAACGGCGCGGGCTTTCCGGCAAAGGGAAAGGCGCTAAAATTCGATTACGTGTGCGTTACGCCGGACGGAGATGCGCCGAGCGAGGCCGATTTGCCGCGCAAAACGAAGCGCAAGCTCAAAGTGCAGTTGCTCCGCGAAGAATGGAAGCAGATTCAGCAAGTTGCGTGGAACGGAGCGCTCAACACGCGCTACGACTGCGAACTGGTTACCGAGCAGTCTGCGGAAGTTAATTTGTCAGGCAGCCTTTCGCGCACGGAGCTTTCCGTAACCCCGCCGAAAGGCGGCTCCTACCTGCTGCGCCTGTCAACAGTCGATGCCGCCGGCCGCGCCGTTGTTACGGAACGGCAATTTTACGTGTTCAGCAGCGACTGGGCGTACTTCAACCGCTACAATGCGGAAGAGATCACGCTCATTCCCGATAAAAAAATCTACAAAACGGGCGACACCGCGCGTATCCTCATGCAAAGCCCGCTTCCGAAAGGCAAGTATCTTATTACGCTTGAGCGGGAAGGCATTATTTCCGAAGAAGTCCGAGACATTTCTGCACCGACGTCCCTCATCGACATTCATATTGAAGATAATTTCGTTCCGATTGTGTATGCGGCCGTATCTTCCTATTCGCTCCGCACGGAGCCGCCGGCAAAGGACTTTAATTCGCGCGATTTGGGAAAGCCGAAAGGCTACTTCGGCATCGCCGCGCTTTACGTCGATACGGAGGACAAACGGTTCGACATAGAAATTGCGGCGGATAAGCCGTCGTACCGGCCGGGAGAGGAGGCGACAATCACCCTTCGCGCCGCAAAGGACGGCAAACCGCTTGCCGATTCGGAAATTACGCTGATGGCGGTTGACCGCGGCGTAATCGACCTTATCAATTACCGCGTACCGGATCCCGTTTCCTTCTTTTATGCGCCGGAACGCTTTCCGATCTGCGTTGCAGGCGGAGACAGCCGCGCCTTGCTCATGGATCCGGTAACGTATGAGGCGAAAAATCTTGCAGGCGGCGATAGCTTGAAAGGCGATGGTGCAGCCGATGAGCGGAAAAACTTTGAGCCGACCGCGCTCTTTGCGCCGAATCTGGTTACCGACAAAAATGGGGAAGCAACCTGCACGTTCACGCTGCCGGATTCCCTGACGGCCTACCGCATTACGGCCGTCGGCCTCAACGAAAACCTCTTTGCCCTCAGCGAAGGCCAACTGGATGTTGCAAATCCGCTTTCCGTCCGCGCGGCCCTACCGCGGAAGCTGCGTCTTTCTGACATCGGGGAAGCGGGCGTAATCCTTTCAAACCGCCAAAAAGAGGCGCAAGAGGCGAGCGTAGAACTTCGCATTTTCGGCGGCGTTGACCGGCTCAATGAGGAAGCTCTGGAAGGCGAGCTTTTAAAGATTCCGGGAGAAGCGGACGTGCGCGGGGAGCGCGTAAAGAAAATCCGCATTGCCGGCGGAAAGAGCGAGCCGCTCATGTTCTCCGTGTATGCAAAAAAGGCCGGTTGGGTTACCGTCGAATATTCTATTAAAAGCGATACGGTCAATGAAAAAATCCTTTTGCCGCTTGAAATCGAAAAGCCGTACATTTTTGAGACGGTTACGGCGGCAGGCGAAGTGCGCACAGATGCTGCGGCCAATGAGCGCATCATCTTGCCACCGAATGCCGAAGATGGGCGCGGAACGCTTTTCGTGCAGCTTGATCCGACGCAGCTTGGCGCGTTGCATGAAGCCGTGCAGTACGTTTTCCATTATCCGTACGGCTGCCTTGAGCAGCGTACGGCGGCCATTTTGCCGCTCGTCATTTTCGGCGACTCCATCAAGAGATTCGGGCTTAACAGCGAAGTAAAAAATCCTGCGGCGGTAATAAAAAAGGAAGTGAAGGCGTGGGCGGCATCCCAAAAACCGAACGGAGGCTTTCCGTATTGGCCGGGCGGCAGCGGGGATTCGCCATTCGTTTCCGCGCGTATTGCAGAAATTATCGGCGTTGCAGAAAAAAACGGCGTCGCGCTTTCTACGGCAATCGATACGGAAAAACTCTATCGCTATCTTGTAGACCATGCCGAGCGGCTTACGAAAAAGCAGGAGCCGCAAAATTACGGGTACGACATCGCTTCTCTTTGCTATGCGGCATCGCATCTTAATCGAAACGCGCATCTTTCTTATACGGCGGCGATTGAAGAATCGAACGACACGGACATCCGTGCGCTTGCGCTCTGCGCGTTGACGCATCTCAATGCAGGCAAAATCGACCGCGCAGCAAAGATTGCAAAAAAAATGCGCCGCTTCATACGGCTTTCCGCGCACGGCGCGGATATCAGCGACGCGGCAAGCCAAAGCGCGTACTGGCCGAATTGTAGCAACGGCGCGGAAAAGTTTGCGCTCTGCCTGCACGTGTTTAGCGCGCTCGATGCGGAGGACGAAATCAATCGCCATCTCCTCCACGAACTGCTCCAGCTGCAAAAGGCAAGCAAGGGCTACTGGCGGAACACGGCGGAAACTGCGCGGGCGCTTTCGGCAATCGATGCGTACATCCGCGTAAATAATCTCAAGCAGCTCAACTTTACGGCGGAGGCGCTTTTAAACAATGCCCCGCTTGTTGCAGGTTCGTTTAAAGGAATTGCTGCGGATGCGGTGAAAAAGCAATTTGACTTTAGGATGCCGCCGCTCGATGCAACGCCGAAGGGGCAGGAAGTTCCGCTCGATTTCAAAAAGAATGGAACCGGCTCGCTTTTTTACAGCGCGAGCATGAAATATGCGCTTCCGGCGGCAAAGCAGACGGCGCGAGACGAAGGCATTTCGCTCTTTACTCAGATTATCGATGTGAAAACCGGAACGCCGGTCGTTGACGGCAAATTGCAAGCAGGCAGGCTCTACCGCGAAAAGGTATTCGTTTCGACGACGAAGACGCGTACCTTTGTGGCTGTTCGCGCGCCGGTTCCAGCCGGCTGCGAGATTCTAAACGCAGCCTTCGCAACGACCGCACGCGCTCCGGCAACTTCTTCTGATGATGCGGAAGAAGACGTATGGCTGCGCGATGATGGCGGACTGTCGTATCAGGGCATCTACGATTCGGAAGTCCAATATTTCTGGAACGTCTTTCCGCGCGGCAACGCATCCGTTGACTTCCTTTTCCGCGCGGTGCGGAAAGGTTCCTACGGCGTACCGTCCGCCACGGCGGAATGTATGTACGAAGAAGATATTTTTGGGCGCACGGGCGGCCTTGTCTGGTCGATTGAATGAGACGGCTCAAAGGGCGCTGGTATCAGGCGGCGGCAATTCCTGCATCGTTTGCGCTTTTATACGCTGCGCTCCGCTTTTTGCCGTACCCGTCGCTCCGGCGCTTTTACGAGCGGCAATACAGCGCTCGCTTTTATGACCGGAACGGGACGCTCCTTTCCGTGATGCCGCTTGCCGATGGCCTCCGCCGCGAGTACGTGCCGCTTGCAAAGATTCCGGACGAACTTGCAGCGGCATTCGTTGCAGCGGAAGACAAAAACTTTTACCGGCACTGCGGCATCGATTTTGGTTCGATTGTGCGGGCCTGCAACCAAAACAGAAAGGCCGGGCGCATTGTCAGCGGCGCGTCCACGATTACGATGCAGCTTGTCCGTCTTATTCATCCGCGGAAAAAGCCCCCGCGGCTTGCCTCTAAAGTCGTCGAAATGTTTTGCGCCGTCCGCCTTGAATGCAAACTTTCCAAACGGCAAATTCTTGAACTCTACCTCAATAACGTCCCCTTCGGCTTTCAAATTGAAGGCGTTGCAAGCGCGGCCAATGCCTTCTACGGCGTTCCGGCATCGTCCCTTTCTGCGCTCAGCCCGGAGGAAATGCGGACGCTTTCGCTCATTCCTCGCCGGCCGGCTTCTTATGCGCCGAAAAAAAACGCATCTTTCCCAAACCGCTTGCCGCACTTTATCAATTACGTCAAAAACGAATACCGGCGAAATGGAAAAATCATTCCGCCGGAGCTTACGCTTTCCATTGATAGCGCGTTGTGCGCCGAGCTTGAACGAAGCGTTCAAAATAAGCTTGACGCATTCCGAAACGCCCGAGTGCATAATGGAGCGGCCTTCGCCGTCAATAACCGTACCGGAGAAATTATCGCGTGGCTCGGAAATGCATCCTTCGATGATGCCGAGCATTCGGGGCAAATCGACGGCGTGCTGGTAAAAAATCAGCCCGGCAGCGCGATGAAGCCGTTTTTATACGCCCTTGCGCTCGAAAACGGCTTTGCCCCCCATGCGACGCTGCCGGACATTCCGCAGGATTTTGGCAGAGGCGGCGTGTACGCGCCGCGCAATTTCAATAATCGCTTCAACGGCCCGGTGCGCCTGCGGATCGCGCTTGCCTCAAGCCTCAATGTTCCTGCTGTGTATATTTTAAATATGCTGGGAATCGATGCGTATATGGAGAGGTTGACGCAGTTAGGATTTGAATCGCTTAACGGTACGCGCGAGGCGGCGGGGCTTTCGCTTGCGCTCGGCAGCAGCGAGGTTACGCTCTTTGAGATGGTGCGCTCCTTTTCGGTTTTTGCCAAAGACGGCCTTGTTCCGACTGCGCTTTCCTGCACGCTGCACAAGGAGAATGCGCCTGTAACGCGCGTCTATACCCCCGATACGGCGCGGATTGTCTGCGATATGCTCAGCGATAAGGAGGCGCGGGCGCTCGGCTTCGGACACGCAAACGTATTCGACGCGCCGTACCCCTGCATCTTTAAAACGGGAACGTCAAATCAATTTCAGAATATTATTGCGCTCGGTTCGACAACGGAATTTAGCGCGGGCGTTTGGATGGGAAATTTCGATGGAGAAACGGTGATTGGAAAAACGGGAAGCAGTATTCCGGCAGAAATTGTCCGCGAGCTGTTAGACTATTTGACTGCGCAATACGGCGCGCAGCGCTTTCCCCTGCCGAATCTCTACGAAAAGCGGAAAATCTGCGCGCTATCCGGTTATGCTTCCGGCGCGAACTGCCCATCCGCCGTAAGCGAATATGTTAAAAAAAACGCGGAACTGCAAAGCTGTCCGTGGCACCAGAAAAAAAACGGCAGCCTTACCGTCGTCTACCCCGCAGAATACGCGCACTGGGCGCAGGACAAAAACAGAACCGAAAGCGCGCCAACCGGCGGGCGACTCGCCATTACCTATCCGAAAGACAACGCCGTATTCTTGTTCGACGCATCGCTTGTGCCAGCGTCCCAAATGCTTTCCGTATACGCAAGCGGCGGCAGCGCGGAAAGGGCAGAACTACTCCTTGACGGCCGAAGCATCGGATTTTCCCGCGGCGCATACCGTTGGCGCATTCCCCTTGAACGCGGCCAGCACCTCCTTATCGTCCGCAAAGGAGAGGAAGAAGCTCGCTGCCGCTTTAGCGTCCATTAACAAAATAAAAAGCGCCCTTCCTGCACGGCGGACCAAGCGCCCCGCGGGAAGTGAACGCAACCAAGTCGGGCATTGTAGAGGCCACGGAAATCAATTTTGGGAAATTATTATTGTCATTGAATGAGTTATGACATTTTTAGAAAAAATTA
>CAUTOX010000009.1:0-37503 GCA_963539665.1 uncultured Treponema sp. | reverse complement strand
GCAATACCATAACTAAGGAGAATAAAATGCCAGAAACAACAAAACATCACGATAGGATATCAGCGCTCAAAAATGCGCTCAGCGAAGGCTTATACGAAAAAGACGAAGCGCTGCGGCTTGCACTGTTAGCGGCAATCGCAGGGGAAAGTATTTTCTTTTTGGGTGCTCCCGGGTGTGCCAAAAGCATGCTTGCACGGCGCATTGCACAGGCATTTAAGGCGGACGGCGATGGAAGCCTTCAGTATTTTGAAACACTCTTAAATCAATTTTCTACACCGGAAGATGTATTCGGCAATATTTCGCTCAAAGCCTTGAACGGCGAAGGTGAAAGCGGCAAAGAAGAATACCGCCGCCTCACAGAGAACATGCTGCCGGAGGCGGATGTTGCCTTTATCGATGAAATTTGGAAGGCAAGCCCTGCAATTCTCAACACACTCCTTACCATCATAAACGAGCGGAAATTTCATAACGGCAGTAAAGTACAGGACGTACCTCTAAAAGCCTTACTTGCTGCGTCAAACGAACTGCCTGCAAAAAACCGCGGACTTGAAGCGCTGTATGACCGGTTTATCCTCCGTTTACCCATAGGGTTTATTCAAAACGAAGATAGCTTTTTTGATATGGTAGAAGGTTCGTCCTCTGAATTTGAACTTTCCGATGAGATTAAAAAATTGCAGATTTCCAACAAGGACTTAGAGAGCTGGAAAACACAGATCGATACAGTGCAGCTTTCAGAAGAAGCAAGAGCGGTTATTTCCGCAATCCGTAAAGAACTGACTGCTCAGAATGCGGCGTTGAGTGAAGAAGAAAAAGATGCCGGAGAATCGTTTGAAGTGGGAGACCGCCGCTGGAAAAAGATGGCGCGCATCTTAAAAACCTCCGCATTCTTAAACGACCGCACCGAAGTAGACTTAATGGACTGTCAGCTCATCGAATACTGTATCTGGAGCACTGAGAAGCAGCAGAAAAAAGTGCGGGGTATTGTAGAGAAATGTATTCAGCAAAACGGACTGGATTGCGACACTGCAATCGAAGAGATTAACGACGGGATTGAGGAGTTTAAGATAAAAATTGAACAAGACTGGTTTGAAGAGATTACCGATCCTGCAACTGACAAGATTGTTACTGTCGATGGTCAGGAATGCTATGAATGCACACGTACCGGAAGCAATGAAATATGGTATGTTAGCGTGGACAAAGGGAAGCATTCTGCGTATTATAATAACAACCATGATGTTTATCAGTCAAATAAAAATCATTATACCTCAACTTCTTTCCAAAAAAACGACGATACAATTTCTTGTTGTCATAATTTCACTGTGAACAAGAATCCTGGTAAAACTCATCTTGAACAAAAGAAATTCTCCGACATTGCTCAGGAGACGTTACAAAAGAAGTTTGATAAAGCCTATTATCAACCGATTGTAGATAACATTCGTTCCGAAATCAAAGCGCTGAAAGACAAAAAAGAATCCGATGCCGTACCCCTTAAAGCAAACCTCTTTGCAAATCAGGATTATAATCAAAGTCTTACCGCAAAACTTGATGAAGCAATCCATCAGCTTGAAGATGCGGAAATCGCACTTGCCAAGCAGCATGATAGATATTTCAATGCTGAACTCGATACTGATTTTTCAGAAGGAGATGTCATTCTCAAAGACGGAACTGCTTTTTCTTCGGAAGAAATTGAAAGTATGACAGAGGAACAGAAAAAGAATGTGATTGCAGTTGTGTGCATTGCTGACGATAAAACCTTTGCCCTTGGTATAAGTGAAAAGAAATTGACATGGAATGCACTCAAAGAATATGCCCTTCATTACGGCGATGCCTTACCGAAAGACTATACAACAAATTGGATAGTTCCCGATAAAGCTCAACTGTATGCGATATGGGAAAATAGAGATAAACTAAATACGTCCTTCGAAGCCCTTGGTATTGAGGAGGCGATGCTTACTCCGCAAGAATACTGGTCGGCATCCGAAAACGGAGAAGCGGCGGCCTTCTATCAACTTTTTGATGAGAACGGTTTGCAAGACCATACAACCAAAGATCATGTATACGCAGTCCGCACTATCCGTGAATGGAGCAAAATATAGTGGGTGATATGAATACATCCCGTGAAGCCCTTACCGCATTGCAGCAAAAGTATTCCGGCGGCATGCCCGATGTCTACCGGCTTTCCGATGAACAGAAAGCATGGCTTGAGCTGAAAATACAGACGCTTGCAGAAGGGCTTCAACCACCGCATCCGGTTATGGAATTGCACAAAATCCGCAACCGGCTTGTGCATGCAACGGAAGATATTCCCGATAAGGAATTGCAAAAGATGGTTTCATTTGTATTTGACAATATGGAAGAGATTAGAGCTTTAATAGAAACAGGATGCACTGATGACGAGAAAAGATAGAAACTCAAGGAAATATAGCAGGAAAGCATTGCGCCCTATTGAAGAAATGAGTGAAAAATACCCTTCCGGTATTTCCGATGTTACAGCAATCAGTGAAGAAGCGCGTGCATGGCTGCAAATAAAAATGCAGCAGCTACGGGAATGTTTAACAAAAGTATGGTTTTCTTCAAAACCTTATTGGTGGGAACCGCTCCGTCTAACACGGAATAGAACCGCGCACCAAACGGAAGATTTAAGCGATAATGCATTTTCCAACCTGTGCAGCACACTATTTTCCAACATCAGTAACATAAAACAAAATTTAAACGCAAACATTCAACGCTATAAGCAGCAATCAAAGAAAAAGCGGCAGTTTGAAAAAAATGCTGCCCCTGAATCTGCATTCGGCTCAAATCGGGAACGGAAGCAGTTGGTTGATGCGATCGAAGATGCCATACAGCCTATTGAGCCGGAAGACATCCCCATTGCTTTTCCGCAGAATACATTTGCGCAGGTTGCGCAGCATACGCTTTCCGAAATTCTACATGCGCAAGATGTTCAAGAGTATATGCAAACTCACGAAGGGCTTTCCGAAAATATTCAGACCGACCTTTTGGAATGGCTGCAAAAAACACACGGCACGTTGGAAAAAGAAAATCCGTTTTTCGATGAAGAAATCTTTGTTGCACAGCAGAAAAAGCAGTCTGCAGAAGAAATTGCAGCCGATCTTTCTGCGGAAAAGTCAAAAATACAGTATCACTATAAACGCCTTCCGTCAGTTAGCGATTCAAAACGTGGATCTATTCAGGAAAGTACGCTGGACTTTGATTTTTACCGCAAAGCATTTGCCGAGCAAAAACACATCACCGATAGTGCTGCGGACGATGCCGCGAAAACAGTCCCGACTGAGGAAGCACAAATGTCTCCGGAAGCAAGTATACAGGTAGACGATATGCAAGCAGAAAACACTCCCGGAAAAAATGAGCAAGTAAGTACTACCCATGCAGAAACCGTAACACAGAAAACGGAAAAAGATACGATTCAATGGAAATCGCCGGAAAAACTTGAGGTGCTGCACAGAAACTTTATTGCCGATATGGAGAAAAATCTCATCGAACGCAAAACAAAGTGGGAGCAGGAACGGATCGATGCTATGCGAAAGCAGTTTTTGGAAGAGCTGTATAAAAAAATACAAAACTTTATGCGGCTTGAAAAACTGCTTACGCCGTTCACTAAAAATTTCGGAAGGCTCTGGGATTTATCGAAGCATCCCTTTGAAACAAGCGGGTTTGAAATTCTTGATACCTTTGCCAAGCTTCTGGAACAAGATGAATCGCTGCAGGAACTTGCTGACCTTCTCGGCAGGCAAAGCCGCACACAAGCGGTGTTTGAAAAAGAGCTGCGGGATAAAATCGTCATAACAACAGAGTGGCATCCGCAACCTGCATACCGCGGAGAGATAAACGGACTCAAGTATTCAAACGATATTGCAGCTGCTCTTCCCTGTGAACTTGCTCTGTTGAAAAATCCTGCGGCAAAAAAACTCTTTCAGCTAAAATTTGCACAAAAACAGCTCCTGTCATTTGAGTATCAAAATGAGCAAGAGGAATTAAAAGAAAGTATCGAGCAAGAAGAGGTAACGATGGAAAAGCAAGAACCCAAGGGACCGATTATCATCTGTGTTGACACCAGCGGCTCTATGCACGGCACTCCGGAGAATATTGCAAAAACGGTAGCATTTGCACTGGCAAAGATTGCCGCAGAACAGGAACGGCTTTGCTATATCATCTCGTTTTCCACAGATATTGAAACACTGGAAGTAAAACCGAATGAGGATATGGAATTGACAAATGCAGACGGAGGCAACTACCTGCAAAAACTGGTACGTTTTTTGCGTATGTCGTTTAACGGCGGAACCGATGCGGAACCCGCGCTGCGGAAAGCGCTTAACATGCTTGCAGGGAGCGATACTGCAACCGGATATAAAAATGCCGATGTACTGATGATCTCGGACTTCGTAATGGCAGATATTTCAGCTGACCTTGTTACGGCTATCGAACAGGAAAAAGAAAAGAACACCGGCTTTTACAGCCTTGTTATCGGAGCAAGCGGCAACAAAAATACCATCGCCTGTTTTAATCACAACTGGCTGTACAACACCAATGATACCCGCGCGTCCCGCCATCTTGTTGAGCAGCTGCATGAACTGAAAACACGGAAATAACCGAAAGCCATTAAAACCGAGGCGGACAAGCGGACAGCATTGCCGTCGGCTCATTCATACGCAGACTACGCGAGGCCGACAACGCAATCCGCCGCTTGCGCATACCGCGCCCGCTCGTCTGTGCGGCATTTTTCTTTTTCACGCGGCGCAGAATGTTTATTTTCGCTTTGATACCTGCAATGAGTTTTTAATAATCACGCGCCCAACGCGGCGTAAGAGCATTACTCTCCGCTCGAATAAATGCAATCTTGTTAATTTGATGTAAGTAGATGCTGTACAATAGACCTGTGCGATATCTGCGTTTCCAAACAGGTTTAATGGGGCAGGGGCGCTTTTTCTATTTGACAAAAAAAATTAGCGCCATATACAATACTACCGATGAAGCCGATTATTGTTATTGATGCAAATGTAATTCTCTCTGTACTCCAATGCAATGGGGGAAGTCATTTGAATTAATTTCAAAAGTTGGAAATAGACTTTTTGACTTTGCAATTTCTGTTCCGCTTATTTTGGAGTACGAAGCAATCCTAAAAAAGCATTTGGACAAAAACATTTTTTCCGATTCTGACATTGAAGATTTTATAGATTATTTTTGTGCAGTCGGGAGCAAAACAAAGATTTTTTATCTTTGGCGGCCATATCTAAAAGACCCATTCGATGATCATATTTTGGAAGTAACGATACACTTCAATGCACAGGCAATCGTTACCTTTAATAAAAAGGATTTTAGGAAGGCACAAAATCTCGGAATAACGATTTTTACTCCAAAAGAATTTTTGGATGAATTGAAGGAGACGTAATCATGGGAAGTTTAAGTTTAAGGATGCCTGATTCTTATCATACTGCTGTAAAAGAAATTTCAGCGCAAGACAATATATCAGTAAACCAGTTCATCGTATCTGCTGTTGCTGAAAAAATCGCTTCCTTTGAAACTCAAAAGTATTTAGAAAAAAGAGCAACCCGCGCTTCTAAAGAAAAGTTTATGGCAGTATTATCTAAAGCCCCTGCAAAGGAGCCGTTAGAATTTGATAAATAAAATCTAACGCCGATTTCAAACCGCTCGGTAGCCAAACCGACAACGCAATCTGCCGCTTGCGCATACCGCGCCTGCCGCCGCATTGTGTCCGGCATAGAATTGCAGTAGACTGGCGCGTATTGTTTTTTTAGGGGGAACGGGATGGCGGATTATAAAGTTTTTCCGGAGGCTCCGGAGGGAACGCCGGAGTCGCGATTTGTGCACTTGCATGTGCATTCGGATTATTCGTTGTTGGACGGCGCATCCAAGATTGAAACGCTGGTTGCGCGGGCAAAACAGCTAAACATGAAGGCGCTCGCGCTCACCGATCACGGAAATATGTTCGGCGCGCTCAATTTTTATCATCTGTGCCGGAAGAACGGCATCAATCCCATTGTTGGCGAGGAGTTTTACGTTTCGGAAAATGACCACACCGTTCTTGAGCGGAACCGCTACGGCGGCAAGTATTATCACCTTATTCTGCTGTGCAAGAACGAAACGGGCTATAAAAATATGTCGTGGCTTTCAAGCATCGCCTTTCAGGAGGGCTTGCATTTCGGGAAGCCCTGCATCGACTTTGAGCTGCTTAAAAAATATCACGAAGGACTTATCTGCCTTTCCGCCTGCATTCAGGGCGTTATTCCCCAGATGCTCCTGCACAATGACGATGCGGAGGCAGAGGAAACTGCGCTCAAGTACCGCGACTTGTTCGGCGCGGAAAATTATTACATCGAATTGCAGGATCACGGGCTTGCCGATCAAAAGTACGTTGCCCAAAAGCTCATCGCGCTTTCCCAAAAGCTCAACATTCCGATGGTTGTAACGAACGATGTTCATTACTGCAACCGCGATGACGCGGAGGCGCAAGACGCGCTGCGGTGTATCGGCTTTAAGAAGCTGCTGAATGAGCCGCATCAAACGATGGGCGAAGGGCGGACGGAATGGTTTTTGAAAAGCGATGCGGAGATGGCGGAGCTTTTTCCCGACTATCCGGAACTGCTGTCGAACACGCTCAAAATCGCCGATATGTGCAGCCTCGAAATCAAACAGTATAAAACGCAGGAACTTAAAGACTGTCTGCCGCGCGTTGCAATTCCCGAACCGTTTAAAACGCAAGATGAATATGTACGGCACCTTGTCAACATCGGCTTAAAGAAACGCTACAAGGAAGTAACGCAAGAGATTCAAGACCGCGCCGACTACGAGCTTGGCATTATATTCAGCATGGGCTTTTCCGGCTATTTTCTTGTAGTGTGGGAGTTTATCAACTGGGCGAAAAAGCATAATAAGCCAATCGGGCCGGGACGCGGCTCCGGCGCAGGCTCCCTTGTGGCTTACGCGATGGAAATTACCGACATTGACCCGTTCAGGTTCAAGCTGATTTTTGAGCGCTTTCTGAATCCGGAACGCATTTCGATGCCCGATTTTGACGTGGATATGGACTACGATTTCCGGCAAGACATTATTCAGCACACGCGCGAACTTTACGGCGAACCGCAAGTCGGGCACATCGTAACATTCGGTACGCTCAAGGCAAAGCAGGTGCTTGCGGACGTAGGACGAGTGCTCGGCATTCCGCTAAACGAAGTCAATACGCTTAAAAAGTGCATTCCCGACAATCCAAAAGCAAAGCTCAAGGATGCGTTTACTCCGCCGGATGCCGAACATTCGGATAACGGCCAGCTTATTCCGTATCAAGACGACCCGCGCTATAAAAAACTTTTTGAGTTGGCGTTTAAGCTGGAAAACATCAACCGGAACACCGGCCTGCACGCATCCGGCATGGTTATTTCGCTCACCCCGCTGCCGGATTGGGCGCCGATTTTCAAGGATCCTAAAACGGGTGAAGTCGGAGTGCAATACACGATGGACATTATTGAGCCGTGCGGACTGGTAAAGATGGATTATCTGGGACTTAAAACGCTTTCGCTCATTCGCTATGCAGAAAATATTATCAACAAACACCGGAAACCCGGCGAACCGGAATTCAAAACAGAGGAAGTGAGCGAAACGGATGCGGAAACATTCGAGCTGTTCAGCCGCGGCGACACCGTTGCAGTCTTTCAGTTTGAATCGCCCGGAATGCAGAAAGTCCTCCGGCAAGCAAAGCCGCATCGCCTTGAAGATTTGGTCGCGTTGAATGCGCTGTACCGGCCGGGCCCGATGGACTATATTCCGAATTTCGTTGAAGGCAAGTTCAATCCTGAAAAAATCCGTTATCCCGACGACTGCCTCAAGGACATTCTGGAAGAAACCTACGGCGTTATGGTCTATCAAGAGCAGGTTATGCAGGTGGCGCAGCGGATTGCAGGCTTTTCGCTCGGCGGCGCGGATATGCTCCGGCGGGCAATGGGAAAAAAGAAAAAAGAAGTCCTCATGGATAAAAAGAAGGAATTTGTTGACGGCGCAATCAAAAATAATTTTTCGGAAAAACACGCGGAAGATATTTTCAATATCATGGTGCCGTTTGCCGGCTACGGGTTCAATAAATCGCACGCGGCGGCGTATTCGGTAGTCGCATACCGCACCGGCTGGCTCAAATGCCACAAACCGGCGGAGTTCATGGCGGCCAACCTGACGAACGAAATTACATCCACCGACACGCTCCCTGAATACATTGCGGAAACAAAGCGGATGGGCATTCCTGTTGATCCGCCGGACATCAACCGCTCCGACGCGATTTTTGACGTAGTTGACGGCCATATCGTCTTCGGGCTGAAAGGGATTAAGGGGATGGGAGAAGAAGCCTCCCGCACCATCATTCAGGAGCGCGAAAAAAACGGCCCGTACAAAAGCTTTATGGATTTTCTGACACGCGCAGCGGTTAAGAGCGTCAACGGCAAGCGGCCGATTAACAACAAGGCCATCGAAGTGTTGATAAAGACCGGCGCGTTTGACCACTGCGGCGCCCCGCAAGCGGAAGGCGAACCGGATTTGCGGAAAAACCGCGCGACGCTTTTTAATAATATGGAAAATGCCGTCAAATATGCGGAAAACATGATGGAAAGCGAAGCGCAGGGGCAAGCGGATTTGTTCGGCGAAACGGAAGAAAAGACGTTTGTCGATTTTGTATTTGAAGAAACCGACGATCTGCCGACGATGGAAAAACTTAATCAGGAAAAGGAATTCATCGGCTGTTACGTCAGCGGCCACCCGCTCGACGATTACGAAAAAGTCATCAAGAATTCGATTACGCTGACTTCCAAAACGCTTGACCGCGCCGCCAAAGAAGTAAAGGCGGAACATGAGTCGCTTGCGGCAAACGGCGCAAACCGCTGGCAGCTGCGGAAAGTCGGGAAAACCTACACAACGCTCGGATTTTTGCAGAATCTCCGCTCCATCCGCACAAAAGCCGGAAAGGATATGGCATTCGGCAAGCTCGAAGATTATACCGGCTCCATCGATTTGACATTTGTTCCGGACATCTGGAAAGACCTCGCCGCGCTTCTGCACGAAGGGGAAATTTGCGCGTTCAAGGGCAAGGTTGATATAACCCGCGAACCGCCGTCGTTCGTAGTCGAGACCGTCGAAGATCCGCACGTACTCAAAGAGCGTTCGACAAAAGAAGTGCACATAGAACTCGAAAACGCCTTTTCAACCGAAGCGCAGATTTCAAAGCTCAAAGACTTCCTCCTCGACAAAACCGGCTCCTGCAATGTGTTCTTCCACATCGACATCGGCGCCACTCCCTACATTGTGCGCGCAAACCAACAGCTTACCGTTCAGCCCGACAAAGAAACCGTAGCGCAGTTAGCTGACATGCCGTTTGTTAAAGATGTTTGGACAGAATGACCGGCAACCTGTGCGCGTCCGCGGCGAAGACCGATGCGACAGCGCGTGCCGAGCAAAAGCTGTTCTGCCGCGACATTGCCCGCCTGCCCACGGCACGGCCATTCAAGAATAGGGAACCTCTAAAAACTTCAGTTTTTAGAGGTATCTTTGAAAATGCGATGTTGTAACTTGCGATAATCCAGCGAGTTACAACTCGTCGCAATCTCGAAAAAATCGCAAAAAGCGAGTTTTTCGAGATGCCCAATAGGCGAATGGAGCAAGCGGCGGTAATTTCTCCGACCGCTTTTCGTACAAGCGGCCGTGCATATTCCGCCTTGCGCGCTGTCGGCGTAATGGCGATCTTTTGTTTTCCGATGATTAAAGCTCTTCGATGATTTTCCGCAATTCGTCTGCGGTTTTAATGGGTGCGCGTGTCAGATGGGACGGCGCAAAGGCCGCTTTGATGGCATCCGGCATTGCAGGCTGCTCGCCAATGGTGCGGCGGATATATTCGCTGGAATGCGCGGGGTGCGCACTCGCAAGCAGCACGGCGGCAGAATCATCCGCATGGCCGTGTTTCAGATACGCCTGCAATGCGGCATACGCGCGGGCAGTGCGTTGGTCGGCGTAAACATTATACTTCATGAAAAGCTCTTTCGCCGCCGCAAGTGCGTCAGGCTCATCAAGCGCAATCGGATAAATGAAGTGGCGCATCATGAGCGCATTTGCACCGAATACCGCTTCCAGCCGTTCAAGATTTGACGGTTCGAGCGGATCTGCGGGCGGGCGATTTGCAAGCGGCACCAGCGTATCAAGCAGAACGGGCGCACCGGAAATATTGACGGACAGGGCATCGGAGGCAGGGAGAATAAACCCATTGAGCGGCAACGCCGACTGCCAGCTATACAATCCGGCAACAACGCTGCCGTAGTCATCGGGGGCGAGCGCATAATAAATATCGCTGCGAATCTTATTTTTGATGCGGGAAAACGCGAATGGGTAAAAAAACGCTTCCGCCATCAAGCTGCCGATATTTACGGTATTCGACAGGATAATTTTGCGCTCGGCAATGAATTTCCTATCGGAAAAAAGCGGGCGAACCGCAGCAAAGCAATCTGCGAGCGTTCCATCAACTTCGACAGGAAAGATTGCGCCGCCGTTCCAGAGCAAATCGCTTTCTTGAATGCCGCAAAGCGTTCCGCGCGGGCTGACAATCACTGCTTTGACGTGCTTTTTCCCGCGCAATGCAGCAGCAAGCGACGCGCCGTGCGCTCCCGCGGAAACGTCCAGAAAAATCGCCGTTTCCCCATGCAGATACATCACCGTCTCCGCCATCGACGCAAGATACGCAATCCCGAAATCGTGCTGCATACCGGTCGGCCCATGCGTTAGCTCAAGGAGAAAAAGCCGCTCGTCCAGCTGCTGCAATGTCGGCGCAAACCGAAACGCCCGCGATGCAATCGTTTCGCAGACAATCGGGCTAAATTCGTCACTAATAAAAGCGGAGGTAAGCGCCCCAGCAATGGAGGAAAACGTCGTATCTTCATCCGTATACAAAAGCCATTTTCGCAAATCCTCCGTCTTTAACGGAACGTAAAGCCCGCCGTCCTCCGGAATACCGCGCAACACGGCTTGCGTCACAGAAACTGCAAGCGCCTTGTTTCTGGTACTGGTGCATATCATGGCGCGGAGTATAGCACATTCTTTAGAGGCCAGCAAATTAGGGGAGACGAGACTGCTCGCAGACGATGCGTCATTCGGCGGCGCATGGCGAATATTGCCGGCTCTTGCATATTTTTGACGCGGCAGAATGGCGAGGGCTGTCAATACACACGCCGCTGCCAAGCGGTTTCTTGATTTTAACCGGCAGCCGCCATATCAATTTGAACAATGCAGCAAGTGCGGCGGAATTCTTTGCAGTCGATAACGGGGCTTGCAGTCAGGATATGCAGCGGGTACATTTGCCAACAGGGATGGCGCGGGGGGCAGCTATCGCTCTGTCCGTAGCCGCAATGCGCCGCATAACGACCGCGCACTCCTTGCGTACAGCTTTCTCAACAAGAGACGCTGCGCGTACCGGTTGCGGGCGGCCAAAGCGTGCCGCTCTTAACAGTCGCTCACTGCCTGCACATCGAGTCTGCTTTCTTCAACAACATCATGCTGTTCGGAGAGGATGGCCATTACGGCATCGACGGCGCGTTGTTTAGGATCCGGCTCGTCCGGCGGCAGAGCGGCAAGCGCATTGCGGCGGAATTCTTTGCAGTCGATAACGGGGCTTGCAGTCAGGATAACTTTGTCTTTTTCGATAATGTCTGAAAGCATATCGTCAGGGGAGCTTTCATTAATCCGGAGGCAATTTCCATTCACGCTGACAAGAATCATGATGTCAAACAGGCGGAGGTAGCTGTCAATTTCGCGCAACCCTTGTTTTGTTTCCGGCTTGCCCGGACGGTAGCGCGTGCCGCTCGGAAACACCAAGATAATCTGTCCGCGCCGCTTGCAGTCGTCCATTGCGCGCATGGCGGCAAGATTGATTTTCCGCGCTTTTTTTTCTTCTTCCGCCTTCTCCGCCGACGAAACAGCCCCCGCTCCTTCCAGCCGGTCAAGGCTGCGGGTCGGGTAAATGACAACGCGGGTAAAACCTTCCGCCCAAATACGCACCATTGGGCTGGCTTCATTCAGTTTCATTCCGGCGACGGCAACAATTTTATTCGCAAAATCCTTTGACCACTCCGCTCCATGCTGCTCCAGCAGGTAGAGAATTGCCGGCAAGTCGAGATTTGTGTAATGCTCCATGAGAATGAGGCCGCGTTTCCCTGCTTGGACGGCTTCGTAGAAAGCCTTAAAATTTTCCGGCTGCCCCAAACCGGAACCCGGCAAAAAATTATCGGAAAGTATGATGTTCATATATTTTCTGAGCGCAGGATTTGCCTCCTGATACACGTTTGTGCCGTCAATCTTTGCAGGCGCATGGGATATGCCGAGCATCTCTTTAAAATATTTTCCGTAGGCTTCCGTCAACTTTTGTCCCATAGCATCCTCTAAAAATGAAATAGGAAGCCGCAGGCAAATCCCCTTCGGGCGGCGCGACTTCCGCTAAAATTGCTGTTATTTTATAGGCAGAAAAATGGACTGTCAATTATCGAAACAATAATATAGAATAAAGGTATGAAAATACGGCATCTGATTTTTGATTTAGACAACACGCTGTATCCATGCACGGCGGCAATGGACGAGGGGATAACGCGGCGGATGCTTCAATGCGTTGCGGATTTTTTCAGCGTAACGTTTGCAGAGGCTGTTCAGCTCCGCGCAAAAAACATCGCGCATTTTTCGACCACGCTCGAATGGCTGCGTTCGGAAGGGCTTACCGATGTAGAAGGCTTCTTCGCTGCTGTGCATCCGGAAAATGAAGCGGACGAGCTGCCGTATGAGCCGAAGCTGCGCGCATTCCTCCAGTCCATTCCCCTGCCGAAGGCGGTATTTACGAATGCTCCGCGCGAACACGCCGACCGCGTTTTGGCAAAGCTGAATGTGCGGGATTTGTTTGAAAACGTCATCGACATCCGCGACAGCGCGCTCAAAGGCAAGCCGTATCCGGAGGCGTTTTATCATGCGCTGGAACGCTGCGGCGGCACAATTACCGATACGCTCTTTTTCGATGATATGCAAAAATATACGGACGGCTTTGAAGCAATCGGCGGAACCGCGGCGCTTGTCGGCAACAAAAACGGCAAACCGCTCCATAAAACTGCTGCGGCTGTGTTGCAGCAAAGTCCCGTACCGGGCGGCCGGACTTTGCGGATAAATTCAATCTATGATGCGCCCGCCCTCTTGCATAGCTTACAAGGTTTATAGTAGAATGCGCCCATGACTGGGGATATAGCTCATCTGGTAGAGCGGCTGGTTCGCAATCAGCAGGTGGTCGGTTCGAGTCCGATTATCTCCACGCTAAAATAAGCTTTGTCATAACCCTCCTTCCTTACCAAACACCTCGTTGCAGGTGTTTGGTATTTTTTTTACCCAGCCGCTTATTCATCCAGAAAATAAACGACTTCGTCTGGTAGAACGGCTTATTCGTGCAGAGTGTCAATTTTTCTACATATCAATATTGTCAGCAGCTGGAGGGAGGCGAAACGTAGTTCGTTCCATTTGCAAAAGTATCGGCATTCCTACTATTATGAATCGATGAAAATTATTCCTCTTATTTATGAAAACGATGAGATTGCGGTAATTGATAAACCTGCAGGAATTGCCGTGCAGGGCGGAAGCGGTATCGTACATTCGATAGACAGGCTGCTGCCCGTCCAACGAGGGCATCCGGTTTATCTTGTACATCGGCTAGACAGGGATACGGCAGGGCTGCTGATAACGGCGAAAAATCCGGCGGCGGCAGCAAAATGGACAAAACTCATCGGAGAAAAATGCACGCAAAAAGAATATACTGCCGTGTGCGCGGGAGATTTCCGCAATTCAAGCGGAGTCATCAAAACAGACATCGTGCAGCACGGAAAAACGAAACGCGCAGAAACGCAGTATACCGTTCTCAGGAGGGCGGAAGCGGAATGCGGCGGCAGCAAAATCATCCTGAATCTCGTTCGGCTGCAACTGGCAACCGGAAGAATGCATCAAATCCGCATTCATCTTGCCCAGATGGCTTGCCCGATTGCAGGGGATGACAAACATGGAAACTTCGCCCTCAATCGCTTGCTGAAAAAACACTGCGGCATCAAGCAGCTGCTTCTTGCATCCGACAGATTGACCATTCAGGTAGATGCCAAACCTATTCAACTTACCGCGCCGCTGCCGGCCCACATAACAGCCGTCTTGAAGATTTTTTTTCCAGATGCAGCAGAATAAAGGTGGATGCCGAATGCGGCGGGAATGCAGTCGTGAGTGTCCGCAGGCAGTTATTACTGAACTTTGCGCATACATTTGCACCGACCGGAGATGCGGCGCTAGTCAACTTGGCTGTAGAGGCTGCTGATTTCGGCGCGCCATTCTATTTTTTGTTCGCGGCCTTCCCATTCGATGAGTTTTCTTATGGAAAAACGCCGCTGATCGCGCGGGTTTTCAAAGAAGAGGATTGCGAATCGTCCCTGTCCGATATATGAAATCTTTTCGTTTTCGCCGAGCGATTCCGTTTCGGAAAGCTGCTTCATAATACAGTCAAAATGCACAGGATTACCGGTTGTCTTATCCGCAATAGAACTTGCAACGTCCGCAATCGGCTGGCTGCAATACGAGCAAATTACCTCCCGCCCTTTGAATTCTTTTATCGCTTTTTCTTTTCGCCGCAGCGCTTCTATATTTTCATGCGCAACATAGTGGAATGATCGTTTTCCGCTCTCTTGTTTTTGTTTTGCGGGATGTTTGCCGGTTTTCTTTGTATTATTTTTTTGTCCGTTTCGATTTGCGCTGCGCTTTCTGTTTTGCTTCGTGCGTTCCATAAAATGCAAAGCTCCTGCTTTTAGATGGCGGTTAGTTTTTGACTTGCAGAGATTCGGGGTCTTCGACAAGTTTCTTACTTATAACCTGCGCAATCCGTTGTACTGCTCCGTCGATATACTCTTGATCATGTATTTTTTTCTTCAGCTCCAACAGTCTTGTAGGTGCAAGACCATCTTCTATATAAGCTGCCACCTGTCCGCCGCCAGAAATCATAAAAGCTCCGTAAAAGCATTTTCAATATGATATACACTGGGAAAACCCGGCATATTTATTGCAATCACATCGAATCGAATATAATAATTACTATATTCTCGATGATTTTGGAGGAAACATTTAGCCGTTTCAATAATCCGCCGCCGCTTGCCTGCATTCAAAACAGCGGAAAATAATTCAGGCGACCCATTCGGGAGCGTCTTTACTTCAACAAAGACAACGGTGCTGCCAGCTGCCGCAATAATATCGATTTCGCCGCCGACAGTTCTAAAATTACGCCCGATGACGCTGTAGCCGCGCTGCGTCAAATAGTACGCCGCCGCATCTTCTCCCGCATCGCCGATTTTCTTTCTGTCGTTACGCATTCGGCTTGTCTGCGCTCGCTACAGCTCCGGAAGCAGTTCCGCTTCCTCATCCTCTGCCGGCAGTTCCGGCAACACTTCTTCAGCCAGTAATAAAAATGGAATATCCCAATCCTGAATCGCTTGCACGTGATACGGCTTTGCTGTTTTGTTTGCGGCAAGGAACATACTGCGACCGTCGTTAAAATAAAGCGGCGCCGAAAACGTCGCTCCAACTTTAATTTGCCCCACATCAATTTTGCTGAAATTATCCATAAAAAGCCTCTTTGCAAAACGCCGCTTATCACAGGCTAAAAATCCAGCGCATCTGCCGCCGGTTGCATCGGACTCCTGCCGATTCCGCCGCCCGCTTCGGCAACGCTATTGCGCTCCCTTCCTAAGAATCAATGTCCATCCTATATTTTTTTTTCAATTTCAACAACCGCGACAAAAATATTTGCGACAATTTCCCACGTTGATTCCGGAATACACGCGCCAATTTCTTGCAGCGACAACATTTGCGCAAGCGGGGGATTTTGAACGATAGGAATCCCATTTTCTTCTGCGATGCCGACGAGCTGTTCAGCAAGTTCGCCTTTTGCAGAAGCAGAAATGAACGGAGCCTCCATACCTTTGACGTATTTAAGCGCGACGGCCGCTTGCAAATCCTGTTTCATGCGCTGGTTTCGACGGAATAAAAGGCATCCGCCGCAGGATAAAACTCAGCAGCGTCTGCCAGCTTCTCCACGTGCGCAGCCGGAAATTGTACGCCAAGCCGTTCCGTCAGCAATGCAGCCGCCGTTTCTTCGCTTGCATAGAATTTGATTGTGCGCACTTTACTTTTGTGCAGCAGGAGCGAAAATCGGTATTCGTGCCCATGCAGCGAAAAAGCAGCGGTCAATTTTTCGAGCGATTGCGAATCGGGTTTGATGAGCAGGTTGAGACAGCCGCTGCCGGAATCTTCTTTGCCGTCCTTTTGATATGAAAATGCAAAAGGAATGCGTATCCAACTGGCGGAAAAATCTGATTCGCGCTTATCTGCCCCGCAATGATTAAAAAGTGCAAGCCGCCCGCAGCGCATATCGGTCAGGAGCGCACTTCCAGCCATGAGCGAATCAAAAAACTGCTTGAATGCGTAACGCGCGGACATTTCAAATGCGCCGGCCGCATCATGCGCAGCAGCAGAAAACGAGTGCGCATTGGATTCTCCGGTTAAGCTGTCATCATTGGCAAGCAAGGCGTTTTCTAGTAGCGCACGGACGGCATCTTCGTCAGCGGGCAGCCCTTTTTGTTTGAGCGCAAGCGCAATTTCCGCCGCCGCCTTTTCCTTTCCTGAAAATTTCTTTGCAAGCGCGTACATCCGTTTTGCAAATGCCGCGTCAAATGGCAACGCAAGCTCCTGCATTCGGCTCAAAATAGCAGCGGAAAGCGCATCAGGAATAAGTCCGAGCTTTTTGAGATAGGCCGCAGCTGCTCCGGACAGGGGGGCATCGGACGCAACCGGTAGAGGAATCTTTTGAATCCCGCCGGAATCCATTGTAGCCGGTCGGCGGAGCAGGATGATTTTTTGTCCATCGATTTTTATTTTGGCTGTGAGCGATGATTTTTCCGCAAGCGGCGCATCCGACTTCACCGTCATCTTTTTGCCGGCAATCAAAACCGCATAGTTCCCGCCGCCAAGATTTTTCAATACGCGGACAAAAACCGTTCCGCCCTCGTTAAGCGCCTGAGCGTGGAGCGCATGGTTCAAGGCGGCGGGGTGTAAAGCAGCTGTATTCGTTTTCATGCGGTAGTGATATTCCTCTGTTCAAACGAGAGGCCGCATTTCCATGCACGACGCTGACGGAGATGCGGCAAGAAAAAACCGGCACAGAGCAAGGCCTCCGTGCCGGTTTTCAGCTTATCTTAGGGAACCTCTAAAAACCTCAGTTTTTAGAGGTAACTTTGAAAATACGATGTTGTAACTCGCGATAATCCAGCGAGTTACAACTCGTCGCAATCTCGAAAAAAAACGCAAAAAGCGAGTTTTTCAAGATGCCCCTTATTTTTTTGCGGAAGCATTGCCGTGCTCGGCCTGCATTTCCTGTTTGATTGCAGCTTCCTGACTTGCCGCCGCGGCATTCGCTCTGGCGTTGCGGGCGGCAATTGCGGCGGAAATCTTTGCGCCGACGAGCGTCTTAACCTTCTTCGCCTTACCGACTTTATCACGCAAATAGTAGAGCTTGGCGCGGCGCACCTTTCCCGGCCGCACGATGTCTACTTTTACGATGCGCGGCGAATGATACGGAAAAACGCGCTCAACGCCGATGCCGTAAGATTCCTTGCGAACGGTAAATGTTTCCCGCGCGCCGCCGTTTTTCTTGCAAATAACGGTACCTTCATATACCTGAATACGTTCCGTCTTGCCTTCAATAATCTTGAAAAAAACTTTTACAGTGTCGCCAATACTAAATCCCTGCGCACCGGGACGTTTTTGCTGCTCTTCAATCGCTTTAATAATGTCCATCATACATCTCCTGTCTCTTCAAAGGGTTCGGGAATGAATCGCCGTTTTTTCTTTTTGCCGACGTTCTTGACCGAACTCTGCTCAGTTATTTCCTCAATCATTTGTTCGGCTTCTACGGAAAGCTCCCCGTTCATACGTGCAGCGCAAATCAAATCCGGTCTGTTCCGCATCGTTTTGAGGAGGCGCTTCCGCAGCCGCCATTTTCGGATAAGCTCGTGATTCCCCGAAAGCAGCACATCCGGTACGGCGCTGCCCTTGTATACGGGCGGCCGCGTGTACTGCGGATACTCAAGCAATCCGCCGCTGTAGCTTTCTTCGGCAAGCGATTCCTCGGAAATCACCCCATCGATGAGGCGGTAGATGGTGTCGATCAACACCGCCGCCGCAACTTCGCCGCTAGACATCACGTAATCGCCAACGGAAATCTCATCGTCTACATAATGATCGATTATCCGCTGGTCGATGCCTTCATAGCGCCCGCAAATAAAAACGAGCGAAGATTCACAGCTTAATTCTTGCGCTTTTTTCTGCGTAAACGGTTTACCGCTCGGAGAAAGGTAAATAACCCGCCGCGCAGCCGCGTGAACGCTGTCCAAAGCCTTGCCGAGCGGTTCGGTCATCATAAGTTGACCGGCCCCTCCGCCATACGGAGCGTCATCACAAGTCTTGTGTTTGTCAGACGCAAAATCTCTGATATTTACAAGATCGTAGGCAACAATTCCCTTTTCAACTGCTTTCGCCATGATTGAGTTTTCAAAATAAGCGCGCAGAATATCGGGGAATAAGGTCAGCACGGTAAATTGCATGGATTTACTCCAGAATCCAGAGGTGCATCAGCCGAACCGTTTTGTGTTCAATGTCAACATCGCGTACATACTTAAAGGAAAAGGGTACCAATACGGTACGCGCCTTTCCCGATGCCGTCCGTTTAACATCGTCAGCAAGCACAGTGCAGCTCTCGGATAGGGAAACTTCCAAAAGGAAACCCGCTCCGCCTTCCAATACGTCTGTGATGGTACCTACAATCTGCGTAGGCGCATTTTCATCTGCCGTTCCGTCTCCGCTCCAAATAAGGGAGCAGTTTTTCAAATCTTCAATATACCACTCATCTTGCTGTAATGGATGGGCGTATTTACGCGGAACTTCCAATCCCCAGCCTTTGTATTTCACAACTTCTTCGGGAGAATTGATTTCCGCAACTTTCATGTACAAGGCGGCGCATCCAATTTTAGCAGACTGAACGCTGCATTTTTTTGAATCGGAGCCGTTCCTCAAAGTAACTTCCTTTAGAGCCGCAATGTGCTCATAACAGCCGGAAGCGCTTTCAACTTTAAATTCACCCGTAACGCCATGCGCGCCGCGGACAAACCCGACAATCAGCAATCCTTCGCTCATTAGCGCCGCTCAGTCCAAAATATCAAGACCGCAGCGTCTTCCTGACTTTGCGCCGGATGCGCTCAGCACTGTCCGCATTGCCTTTGCGATGCGTCCGTACTTCCCAATAACTTTGCCGATGTCGCTTTCGGCAACCTTTAGCTTAATCAGCGTCCCCTTTTCGTCCTCTTCTTCCGT
This sequence comes from uncultured Treponema sp., assembly GCA_963539665.1. Lineage (GTDB taxonomy): Bacteria > Spirochaetota > Spirochaetia > Treponematales > Treponemataceae > Treponema_D. The sequence continues at coordinate 18,024 of CAUTOX010000009.1, read as the reverse complement.
TACCGAAACCGCGGCTGGATCATCGACCAGGGATTTTGCAATGTATTCGATCAGGTCTTTTTCCATCTTTGATCAAGATTCCCTGCCGGCTACTTCGCCTGCTGCGCAGCCTGACGGTTCATAAGCTTGGCAACGGTCTCCGTAGGCTTCGCGCCAACGCCAATCCAGTATTTTGCCCGCTCCAGATTGATCGAAACCTGCCGCTCTTCCGCTTCAATCGGCATGAATGTTCCGATTTCTTCGATGCACACGCCGTCGCGCGGTTTTTTCGCATCTTGAACCACAACGCGGTAATACGGACGCTTTTGCGTACCGAATCTTTTGAGTCTTATTTTGACCACTTTACACCTCCTGTAGTACGGGACCCCATCCCGCCTCCGAAATTCTTATAGTAATGTTCGGAAACTCCTGTTTCGGAACAAGTTACCTTAAAATACGACGTTCTAAATCATGCCATTTGCACGATTTAGAACTCGTCAACCAGTTCGAAAACACAGTTAGCGAACAGGTCTATTGCAAGCGGATCCGCCTGCGTATATGGGGCGGAATAGTATAGAAATGCCCCCCTTTAGTCAATGTAAAGGAAAATGATGACACGGAAATCAATTTTTGAATCATTCGTACTTATGATTCGCTTATCAAACTTTGTTTCGGTCATGCATGGCTTTTGAAGCCGCGAATATCTGTAAAAGTGCTTAAAAAAAATCAATTTTTTCTACAGGCGCCATTCTTTATTCACTGTCAGTGCCATTTTTTCAAAACTCAGTTTCCATGAAATTATGGACAGCTTACAGCATCGCAACATCTTCGACGCTGAGGCCGGTTGCCTGTGCAATAACATCAATAGCAATGCCGAGCCGCTTGAGATTACCGGCATTTCATATTCTGCTTTCATCTGCGCATAGGCGGCGTTATATTCACACTTTGTTTTTGTAGAGGATGTTTTTTCATCCCCTATCATTCCCCTTCGGATCTTTCGCTGAATGCTGCGTCTACTCTTGTGCAATATATTTGCAAGTTCTTCTGTGCTTGTGATTTTTGGAAAATGATTTGTTCCTTTTAGATAAAAATCCAACACGAACCTTTCATCGTATGAAAAGTTCGTGAACTTTTTTGTGTTTCCATTACTGTTCCAACTAAGGTTTCTTTACTCCGTTATTGTTTTTGGTCTGAGAACAAAATTATAGCAGTTCAAAGAAACCTTTTCTTTATTTTGGCGGCAGAATATTTTACAGGTTGCAACAAGGATTTTTTTTGCGAAATCAAACTACCGTTTTCAGGCAGACATCCATGCCCAAACCGCCTGACGCGCCGCCGCGCCAACTTACGAGCGAGTATTCCGCATGACAAACTGAAAAGAAGCCGTTTAGAATCTTTTAAGAAGCAGCCCCCTCAAAATTATCATAAATTGCAGGCTCGGATTAAAATTCCGCCCGCATTTTTCCGCAGTATTCGTTGAATTTCGAGCCACGTAAAGCAGCGTTTGGTGCCCCCTCTCTTGGGAATAACTTAAAGTATATGAATGCCATTTTCATGGAGAGCCGATAGCATAATTTTCAGAACGCTGCCGGTACAGCAGGGCGGTGGGGTTAATACTATTTAAAGTAGATTAAAGTTCCTTTTGCGGGAAGTCGATAATAAAGCTATCGGGTGCATTTCCCCTCCCACCCATGCATCCGGTAGCCTGATGGGCACTGGCACGGTCAATTCCGTGCCTTTTTGTTTATCGGTACAAGAAAATCCCTGAATGTCGAGTTTTATAAAATCAAAAATTATTTTTTGCGGCGATCCTTAAAGTTCTTTTCAAGAGAGGGCAGCGGACAAGGCGAAGAGGCCCTCATATACCGGCTTGGCCGCATCTGCAAATTTGCCGTGTAGGATATTGCTTTCGCAGACGAGGGCGGGCAAATTTTAAAGAGTGAATATATTTTCACGTCCAATTCATCCGGCGGAGCGCAGACACTATGTAACAAACTGGCATACGCTCCTTTTTTCCTATCGAGCTGCTCCCCTTTTCGTCTATTGCAACCGTCATTCTTTTTTCCGCAGTCTTTTATTCCCCCCAAAAAATGTATATGCTTGCTTTGCCCCCATACGCGCAATATCGAAAACAAATCGCAAAAAGCAAGTTTTTCGAGATGCCCGTATGTTTTTTGAATCGCATCGCCCGCCTAAAAAGCGTATCAGACCTCACCGCATTCCTATTTTGTTCCAAGTCTTTAATAGCTTCTGCGATTTCAGCCTATCTTATGTGTTCACGGTGCATTTTGTCGTCTGTTTTAACTACGGAAATGAAGATTGTTTCCAAGCCCGTTCCCAAAGATATAAAGCCGTCGCTGAAAACAAAAAACCGGATTCATATTTGAATCCGGTTTACTCGCAGGTTATTAAACTACTTTAACTCTTTGTGGCAGAACCACCAGTCATAGCCTTCATATTCTTTGAGTCGGTTTGCGGCATCTTTTACGTTAGACGCAGGCGGTACGATTGCATGATCTTTGATTAAGCCGTTCTCCGGCCAGTTGGCTGGCAGTGCGACATCATGCTTGTCAGAAATCTGCATGGCTTTCACTGCGCGCAGAATTTCCTTCATGTTTCTGCCGATTTCTTGCGGATAATATAAAACTAACCGCAGAATTCCGTCAGGGTCAACAATAAACACCGCGCGGACGGTATTTGTGCCCTTGCCCGGGTGCAGCAAGCCAAGCGCATTGGCAATAGAATCAGTTGCGGCAATAACCGGATAAGTAATTTTAACCTTCAGCTTTTCGTCCATCCATTCAATCCATTTAATATGGCTGAAAACCTGATCAACGGACAGGCCGATTAATTTTACGCCGAGTTTTTCAAATTCAGGTACCAATTCCTGAAAACCAACAAATTCTGTGGTGCAGACAGGTGTGAAATCGGCCGGGTGGCTAAACAATATGAACCATGAGCCGCGCATATCCTTCGGCAAAGACATTGGGCCATGTGTTGTTTGAACATTCAACTCCGGAAAAGCATCGCCTAACAGCGGCATACTTATTTTTTCGTCCATGATAACTCCTTCAATGATAAAGTATTGGTATAAAGATACTATGAGCGGCCGATTGCGGCAACAAAATAACAATGGGAATACGATTTTTTCGTGCAGCCGGAATGCGTTCGGCTTTAATCTTCAAAATCATCGCCGCTTTCAAATAATTCTTCGCTATCTAGCTCGTCCGCGTCAAATCCAACGCATGGGCCGCAGCCATCTTCATCTTCAAGATCATCATAAAAGTCGTCGTCAAGTTCATCTGCAAAAGCCTCTTTATACGTTTCCGCATCGTCGTCGAATTCATCCAAAACCTCGTCAGATTCGTCATCGTCAAAATCTTCTTCATATTCGTCATCAAATATAAACGTATCGTTGGAGTATTCCGTAGGCGTGGAATAGTTTTCGAACAACATGGCAAACTCCTGTAAAACTTGGCTTTACACGCGGCATTTTCGGCTCGCGAAAGAGAATATAGAGCACTCTTCCCTTTGCGTCAATCCGGTTTCGGCAGCTGAATAGGACAGGCTAAAATGAATGATAATACATTGCATTACAAGGAATTATATGATTACAGCCTTTTCAGGCCGTTATGTAACTCATTATGTTGCGGGAACTTACCTCGCGTTACCTTTTGCTGCGTTTTTTCGCCGCAGCTTCATTTGACCAGAAACAATGGCATTGTTATACTACCGCCATGAAATTACCTGAACGCAAACTGGATGTGCAAATCATCGCATTGGATATGGATGATACGCTTTTGAATCGGAATCTTGAAATAACTCCGCGCACTGTTGCCGCGCTCAGAAAGGCGACGGAAAATCAAATTTACATTGTCTTGTGTTCCGGACGGACGGAATCGGCGATTCTGCCGTATGTGCGGGCGCTTGATATTGCCGGAACTGAGTACGGACGGTTTTTGATTGCGGTGAATGGAGCGAGCATTTTCGATTTACATATGCGTCTGCCGATTTTTACGAGCAAGGTTCCGGCCGACATTCTGCTTTATGCGTATGCTGAGGCCAAAAAGCGCGGCCTTCCCGTGCAGGTTTACGATCCGTCAACGATATATGCCTCCGAAGACAACGAATGGACGCAGCTGGATGCGCGGCTTTGCGGGCTAAAGCTTAAAATAGAAAATAATTTTTTAGATTTTGTGAAAACCGGCCATCCAAAGATGGTTATTCCTGCCGCGCCGGAAAAAGTTGCGGAGTTTCTTCCGTTCTTAAAAGAAAAACTTGCGGGTAAAGCGGATGTTTTTACCAGTAAACCGTATTTTCTGGAAATTATGGCCCACGACTGCGGCAAAGGCCAGTCGGTTTTGCGGTTGGCGGATTTTCTCGGCATTCCGCACGAGCAAACGATGGCCTTCGGCGACAGCATGAATGATGAGTCGATGATTACGCAGACGGCATACGGCGTTTCAATGTGCAACGGCTTGGATGCGATTCAAGAAAAAGCGAAGTTTATTACTCGCAAAGACAATAATAATGATGGGATTGCAGATTTCTTAGAAGAGTTCGTGCTGTAATGCCGCATGAACATTTGCCGCACGCAAAGGCACTGATGCGGAAGCCAATGGTGCGGCAAAATCCATTAGAATTTAAATGTTACGCCGAACTTACTGAAAATCGGATAGCCGAGTTCAAGATTTAAGCCAAAGAGTTTTGTAAAATACCAGCTTGCCCCTAGATGCCATGCGTAGCGGAACCGGTAGGAAGTGTCTTCCTGAGAACCAAGACCGCTAATCCGCTTTTTATGCTGATTGATGTACAGACCGAGCTTTGAACCCGCATACACATCAAGTTTTTCCGGCGGCAACGCAATGTGGTAGTTTACCAGACCGCCGAAACTGTAATTCACCAAGTCAAGCCTGTATTCGTATGCATCTGTTTTCCAGGTGTAGCAGTCGCCGTCAATGCCGAAAAATGCCCCGAATCCGAACGGCAGCACCCAGATTTTTTGCGTTACCTCGAACGTTGCCTCCGTCGGCGGGATGAAATACTTACGCTTCCGATTTTCAAACAGCTCGGAGTTAAGCCCGACGCCTGCATTAAAAATGATGTCATGCTCTTCAATCGTACCGCCGTAGGTTCGCCAACATTCAGACCATTCATAAGCGGACGAAGCGCACAACGCAGCTCCGGCCGCAATAACTGCCATAAGCAATTTTTTGAATTTCATAGTTTACTCCCATAAAATATTTGCAGAAAATACCGTTTCCGCTCTTTTGCAAGTGAAAGGCAAATGCCCTGATGTACGTGCGCCGCGCAATTCGCGCTCTGTTTGGCAGAAGAATCCGCCGCAGTGCCTGCCGCATCTAAAATCTGGCGCAAGGCCTTTTTCTATGCAGGCAGAACGCGCGGGCAGTATAGCGGCAATCATTCCCGTTGTAAATGAGACGATTCGCTCACAGGCGGAGCATCAGGGGCGGCTTACCCCTTTTGCGCGTCCGTCGGCGCTTCCGTGTCATTCATCTTGTTGATGACCGCCCGATTCGCATAGTGGATGATGGTAAAAAGAAAAATCATGATAATGTAGGAAAGCGCAAGGACAAGAACAGCCCCTTTCCGCTCAAGGAAAATCGAAAAGTATGCCGCCATGCAAATAATAATTTGAATAAATAGCACGATGTAAAGTACCTGCACGCGGGTAAAGCCGATGTTCATCATTTTGTGGTGGAGGTGTAGGCGGTCGGGGCTCATGATTGAACGATGTTCGCGGAGCCGCCGCCAAATTGCCGCAATGGTGTCGAGCATCGGAAAAGAAACGACCACGAGCATAATAAAAAACTTGTTGTATTCCAAATCGGCGCGCGCCGAGTAAAGCGGCACGGTTGCAATCACAAAGCCGAGAAGCTGGCTGCCTCCGTCGCCCATAAAAATGCGGGCAGGCGGCCAGTTGAAAATCAAAAAACCTCCGATTGCAGCAGCAAGAATGAAGCATACGGCGGAACCTTCGGTAAAGGAGCCGATGAAAATCATGCCGAGCGTGATAAGCGTTGTAATCGAAAGGCCTCCGCAAAGCCCATCCAGCCCGTCAATAAGGTTGTACGCATTGACGATGCCGATAATCCAAAAGAACGTAAAGGCAATCGAAACGGCGGCCGGCAGCGTAAAGGAGAAAATCTGGCGGAAGCGGTAGCCGTTAAACACAACGATTCCTGCCGCAGTCAGTTGGACAATCAGCTTGAGGAGCGCGCGCATTTCAATCAGATCGTCTACAATGCCGAACGCAAAAATAAGCATTCCGGCCGCCAGCAGCGGAAGCGCGCTGCTTAAATGAATCTCCGCGTCGAGCCAGAAGCACAACGAGGCGCATATAATAAATGAGAGGGCGACCGCAATCCCGCCTAATCGCGGAATCGAACCCGAATGGATTTTGCGGGCGTTTGTTTTGTCGTACAGGCTGTAAACTTTACAAAATTTTATGATGAGCGGCAGCATCCCCGTGCTAAGGAGCAACGCCGCAGCAGAAAACGTATAAATCAATCTCATTTGTTTTATTCCTCTATATAAAAAATACTGGTAGAGCGAAAATAAGCTCGTTGCTCCGGCTGCGTTGCCGCAAAATAATGGGGCAAGCGTCGTTTTTAGATGCCTGCCCGCACCGCACAAAGCGCAAAATCAAGATGCCGTTATTTCGATGCTGCCGAGCGCAATGAGCCGCTGGCTGGTACGCGCAAACAACATCGCTTTCTTGCTGTAAATGTCGAATGGAATTTTCTGGCCGATCTTAAAGTTGATGTTCCCGAATACAACGCCGGTAAGCAGGTAGCCGTTGACATCGACTTTGATGGTCGTTTCCATACCGGTCGGCATGGAGCTGTAGATGGTTCCTTTGAGCTTGCCGTCCGGCGTTATCTTAATGAATTCCGGCCGTAAGCCGAGCACAAAATCGTTGTCGGATGGCTCTGATTCGGACAGATTGCCGCTGTCGCCGGCGGTTTTCTGCACATTGTAGTTGAACAGCGTCGTTTTATTGAGTTTTTCAAACAGGCGCGTCCGTTCCGCTTCGTCGCTCCGTTCTTTTTCAACTGCTTCCGCCGTCTTTCTAACCCACTGGCGGTATTCAATGTCTTCGGTCGGCACAAAGTTTAGCGCAACCAGCCCGCCAAATGCCCGAAGCTCAAAATGCTTGCCGTTCTGCATACCGGTTGCATCGACAAAGTTTATGGAAGGATTGCCGAGAAAGTCCGCCGCAAAAAGGTTCGCCGGCCGCTCATACATGGAAAGCGGGGTATCGTACTGGTGGATGATGCCGTTGTCCATCAAGCAAATCTTTGTAGAAAGCGTCATTGCTTCAAGCTGGTCGTGCGTGATGTAAATAAACGTAGAGCCGGTATCCAGATGCAGACGTTGGAGTTCGCTGCGCATCTCAAGGCGGAGCTTTGCGTCAAGGTTCGACAGCGGTTCGTCCATGAACAAGACTTGCGGCTTTGGCGCAAGGGTACGCGCAATGGCAACGCGCTGTTGCTGGCCGCCGGAAAGTTCGTTCGGGTATCTGTCCATGAACATCCCGATTTTTACGACGCGGGAAACCTGCCGCACAATCAAATCGATTTCTTCGGTGGTTAAGCCGCGCACTTTTGTGAGGCGCTGCCCGTCTTTACACAGCGAATAATCCTCGCCGACGGTAAAACCTTTGCCCGCGTGGCTATTGACCAGTTCCGCCCGTTGGATTTTCATCTCTTTAATAGCAGCATCCGAGCGCGCCTTCAAGCTGTCGTTCGACATTGCCGATTCAAACGAATATTCGATTAATCTTTTCGCGGTAAATTGTGAAATTTCATACTCCGCAATCAGTCTAAGAATCGTTTTTTCAATGTTTTCCTTTTTATCTTTGTCGCCTTTATGCTCATTCAAAATCAGCGACAGGTCTTTCGGATTTGAAAGAATTTTTATGAGCGTGTCGATTTCCTTAATTTCAAAATCGTAAATCGGCATTTCTTCGTTTATGTTTTTCAGACCGAATGAAATGTTCTGGTAGACGGTCATGTTTGGCCAGAGCGCATAATTTTGAAACAAAAAGCCGACTTTCCGCTTGTTCGCAGGGACGTTGATTCCCTTGTCGCTGTCAAAAACCGTCTGCCCGCCGATAGTAATTGAGCCGCTCGTTGGCGTTTCGAGGCCTGCAATCATGCGCAGCGTGGTCGTTTTGCCGCAGCCGGACGGCCCCAAGAGCGTTACAAACGATGCGTTGTCGATAGTAAGATTCAGATTGTCCGTTCCGTAAAATTTTCCCCAGCGTTTTGTCAGATTCTTCAATACAATTTCCGGCATCTTATTTTCCTCCAAGTCCTTTATCTATTCCCGAATTTGTTAATTTATTTACCGTAAAGTTTAGCAGCAAAATGAACAATATGATTATAAGGTTCATCCCGCTGGAAAACGCAAACAAGCCCATCTCATCATAATAGTCCATCTTCGTTGTCAGCAGTTTGTCTTGATTCACAAGCAGCATGAACAGCGGCAGTTCGCGCACGCACGTCATAAACGGCAGCAAATACCCGCTGATGATTGCGGACTTCTGAATCGGAATGATAATCCGCAGCATACGCTTGTACCACGGAGTGCCGGCAATCAATGCCGACTCTTCAATCTCGCCGCTTATCTGCATCATGGAGTTCAGGGAGCTGCGCGAGGCAAACGGAATGTACTTTACCGTCGCCGCAATAATTGCAAGTAGGAAGGTGTCGTAGAGTCCGAAGAACGAGCCGAATATGAAGAATGCAATGCCGATTGCGATGGACGGCAGCAGATACGGCAAGAACGCAATGTCGTTGACGTAGTTTGCAAAGCGGTTCCGCCTGTTTTTGCTGACCGCATAGCCGATCAGCAAGCCGATAGTGCCCGCAAACAGCGAACAGAGCGTCGAAACGATAATCGTGCCTTTAAAGCTGTTCCAGATGCCCTTGTTGAAAAGCATCCCGTATTGGCCGTACAAGCCCACTTCCTGAATGCTGTGATGCAGCCACCACTTCGGCGTAAGGTTGTTCAAGTCGCCGCTGGTAAAAAAGCTGTAGTCGCCCGGATTCGGCAGGAATGTTTCAAACGCGAACGAAATAATCGGATAAATACTCGTAAAAAATGTGAGCGCAATCAAGATGACCGGAACCAGATATTTGCCGACTCTGCCGAGATTTACCTTGCTTACCTGACCGCTTTTACCGGTAACGGTCGTGTAGCTTTTGCGCGATTTGGTGCTGATTTGGTTGAGCAACAGAATCAGTACGCCGAAAATCATCATCAGCACGCCGATGATACTTGCTTCCCCCGCATAGTTGACTTTCAAATCGACGTATTTAGTAGAAAGCGTCGTCAGCTTTAGGTAATGCGGAACCGGATAGCTTCCCATCGAACTGCCGAATACCAGCAGGATGGTTGAAAGGATGGCCGGAGTCAAAAGCGGCAACGTGATTTTAAAGAAGATTTTTGATTTCTTTGTGTTGAGGATTGTTGCGGCCTCCTCAAGATTGGAGTCCATGTTCTTAAAAATGCCGCCGATGAGAATGTACGCAAATGCCGAATAGTGCAGGGCGAGTACAATAATCGACGGGAACATTCCCTCAATCCACCATGCCGGCATATAAATATGAAAGAGCGAAGCCAATAGCCCGTCCGCCCCGCCGACTGCCTGCGTATTGCGGAACATATTGCGCCACACGAGCGCGAGCGTCCACTGCGGCATGATGTACGGGAAGATAAATATCGCGCTCAAATATTTTTTGCATACCATATTCGTTCGCGTTACCAGAAAGGCAAACACCCCGCCGACAAAAATGGCGCCCGCGCAAGAAAAAATGGCAAGAATCATGCTATTGAGCAGCGGCTTCCACAGGTTTTTCTTTGCAAGCGAGCTAGAAAACAAGTCGAGCCAGTTTACTATGGTGAAGCCGGAAGCCTTGCCCGACAGATGCTGATCGATTGTCCCCGAATGAACGGAAACCGTGTCCGCCAAAATAGAGACAACCGGCGCAATCGTCGAAAAGGACAGCAATATACCGAAAATGAGCAGAATGACATTCTGCGGCTTTTGCAGCGCATCTTTCACTTTATTAAAAATAATTGCGTTTGTACCGCTTTTTATTTCCATACTATACCTCATATATGTTCCGCCTGTTCAAAGCGGGTAATATCAAACCTGTCAGCCCTTCCGCTTTAAGCGGCTCTATTGCATTTGCACTGTTATCGAACTGGATTTATCGAGCCGTTCGGCAGCGCGATTCCGTAAGAGCGGGCAGACTTTCCGTATTCCGTAAAACGCGCTGCGGCTTGCATCCCGCTTAACCTACACCCAACGGCACACGAGCTGCGGACGCCCCCGATGTTCCTGTATCTGCGGAAGATTGATTATTTTTCGGCAATTTGTCTCTCCCAACCAGATGCAGCCGGTAATGTCCGCCCGCATTGCCATTTATTTCGTTGGCCTTCGCTGGCGCCGCGCCCTTATATCGATAGTGTCGAAATTATAAGCTACCTTTTTTATCTGAACAAGCCGAAATATCAACTTTTCTACCAGAAAAGAATGATGCGTCCCTGCTTCAGAAAAAATCTACCGCCATACAAAAAGCGCTTAATGCAAATGCACGTCGCCCGAAAACAATTGCTTTTGATGCCCCGGAATAGTCCGCGGTAACAACATTCAAATGAAAATATAAGCGACTGCTTACGTTGCCTTTTACCGCGAGGCATGGATTTTTATTACCGGATGTCGGCTCTTTCAAGAGATTGTTTCTATTACAAAGAGACACTCGCGTTAACTGCGCAGTCCAACAGGTTGATGACTTCAAAATCGCACGAGGAACTGTAATATTTCATGCACACGCCCCTCTGCCCGCAGCCATAGCGATGCCAAGTATAAGAGAATCGACATACGCGCGATAAACCGAAACCGCAAGATTTTCGGTATAGGGAACCTCTAAAAACTGAAGTTTTTAGAGGTAACTTTAAAAATGCGATGTTGTAACTCGCGATAATCCAGCGAGTTACAACTCGTTGCAATCTCTAAAAAATCGCAAAAAGCGAGTTTTTAGAGATGCCCTATAACAAAAAAACTGCGATATGGGCTTGACTGTTTTTCCGCGGCCGTATACATTACGCCCAATTAAATATCGTCGTATGGATGAGAGTAAGGGTAATATGTTAGATTTTGTACGGGGCATTTTGTCACCTCTCCTTATTTAAAAATTGGCTTAAAGGGATGCTAATACATTCTTTTATGCCCCATACTTAGTTGGTTCAATTTGCCGGGGGGCTTGTTGCTCTGACTAAGTATGTGTTTTGTTTTATCGATTATCAAATCCAGTCAACAAGAATATACGCAAGAAAAATCATTTCGTACTGTATATAGCACAAAATCTGTCGAAATGTTCTATCGCAGTTGTCATTCAAGGGGATTCTCGTCTGCCAGCGGTTCTAATGCAAAGAAAATGAGTATCGCTCAACAATCAACGCCCTCGATGCGGCATGAAATATCACCTCTGCACAAAGAAGATAACCTGTTCGGAAACTTCTGTTTCTGAACAGGTTTATTGATATAAAAACGGTCTACCAAACAGAAAGGCGCTTACGGCTGAACGCACATTTTCCAGAGTTCTGTAATCCCTAAGCCCCCAAAACAGATGCCAGCCCTATCCATGCGACATTCCTCACGGCCTGCCCCTCCTGCTCATTTCTATCGCAATTAGCAGAAGGGACGCTTGTGCACAGGGAAGCCCGCATAAATGTAGGACTGCCCCAAACGAACCGCAAAACAAATAGAACGTCGCGCAGGCCAGCCGGTTTCATGAATACGAAAGCGGCAAGCCCATCGCCATTCAGCTGGCTATTCCATCGCCCGCCGACTGCTCAACTTCAAAATCCATGCAGATCCTGGACTTTACATTCGGTTTGATAATTGTGCCGGCAATTTGAATATGTTCGGGAAATGCGGCATATCGCTCTAATGCCGCTGCGTCAGCAAAATAGGCATCAAGCATGATGTCTGTATTCGATGAAGCAAGCGGCTGCGTAAAGACCGTGATTTCCGAAACTCCGTCAACTTTGTCTTTCAGCCCCTCAAGGCCGGATTTTATTGCCGCCTTTACCGATTCCTTTTCCGAAGCGGAAAGCCCATCTTGTAACTGCCATAAAATGACGTGTCGTACCATATACACTCCTTAAATTGTATCTGCGCCTGCTCTTCATACGGAAGAAATGCCGTATCGTTCTGGAAGGCGGCTGATTTCTTCAATGAGAGAGAGCGGGGTCAATGCGTAATTCGTTTTGTGAGCTGCGCCTGCCAGCGCGTGTGCAAGAACCGCTGTCTTTGCGGCGGCATCCGGGCGCTCCCCTTGCGCAAGGAGGGCAGTGCAAAGCCCCGCCAGAACGTCTCCGCTTCCGGCTTTTGCGAGCGCAGGCGTACCGCAATCGGCAATGTACGTCGTTCCGCCGCTTGCAATATAAGTAACTGCTCCTTTTGCGACGAGCGCCAACTGCGGGAAGCGCAGAGAAAACGCGCGGACGGCATCGAACCGTTGTTTTACGGCATCGAATTCTGTAAGGCTGCAGAGCGCAAGCAGCGATGACAGCTCTTTGGGATGGGGCGTCAAAATGACGCGCGCACGTTCATCTTCGCACAAGGCGCGGAGAACGGACGGAAGATTTTTATAATAGAATATATCCGCGTCCAAAACGCACGTTTTGTTCGGCATCTGCATGATGAACGGCAAAACAGTTTCTTCTATATAATGCATAGCGTTTTCGCTTCGGCCAAGCCCGCTGCCGACAAGCGCTGCATCTGCGGCTTCCGGAATGCAGTCGGCGCTCATCAGCGAACACGGAAGCTCCGTGCGGCTTTCGCTCAAACCGCTTTCAATTACGCTTACTAAACCAGATCCGAACTGCAAGGCGGCGCGAGCGGCGATGACGGCAGCTCCCGGTTTTTCGCCAGAAATGGTTACAGCATGGCCGAATGCGCCTTTGTGCGCGGATTTTTGCGTTCTTATCGGTAAGCGCATATCGGAAATTTCAAGGAGAAGAGCGTCCGGCTTGGCCGAACCTAAAAAGAGCCGTTCGCTTACGCCGAGCGGAGCACATACAACCGTGCCGGTAAAATCTTTTGCGGCATCGCTGTACAGCGCGGTTTTTAGTGCGCCCATCGTAACGGTGCAGTCCGCGCGGAAGGCGAGCGGAGAGCCATTTGCATCCCGCGTTGCAATCGAGCCGTCCTTGCATACGCCGCTCGGAATGTCGCAGGCAATTACGCGGCAATCGGAGGCGTTGATATGCGAAATTGCATCGGCTGCGTCAGGCGGAAGCGCTCCGTGAAAGCCGGAGCCAAAGAGACAATCGACGGCAATAACAGTACGCGAACGGTCGGATATGAGGGCATCGAAAAAATCGGCGGAAAAAACGTCGAACCGAACGCCAGCCCGTTCCGCCATGCGTTTTTGCGCTTTCGCTTCCGGCGTTTTCGGCTCCCGAAAAAGGCAGACCGTGCAGGCAATGCGTCCTTGTATGCGGCGGGCAAGCGCAAGGCCGTCGCCGCCATTCCCTCCGCTGCCGCACAAAATAAGCGCAAACGCTTCGGCTTTTTCAGCAGCCGCAATGCCGTCAAGCGCGTGTTCCAACGCCGCCGCTGCATTTTCCATCATCACCATTTCCGGAAAGGCGAATTTTTCTTTTGCGGCCGCTTCCAATGCGGCGGTATCAACGTAAACGCTTTTCATTTCTCACATCACAAGAAGAACAGCCCCGCAATGCCGAGCGGGATAAGGTAACAGGCGAACCATTCAAGTCGCCCCTTTTTGATAAGTTTCATCAGCGCAGCCAATGCGCCGTAGCCAAAAACGAAGGCGGCAATGCAGCCGGCGGCCACCGGCACAAGTCCAACCGCACCAACTTCGTGCAGCTCCCGAAGGTCAAGGACGAATGCGCCCAAAATGGCCGGAATCGAAACAATGAACGAATATTCGCCGGCGGCAGCGCGGTTTACGCCGCAAAAAAGCGCGCCTGCAATAGTTGAACCGGAGCGGGAAATGCCCGGCAGCGTACCAAGCCCCTGCATGATGCCGATTACCGCCGCCTGCACAATCGAAAGGCCGTTATTTTTTTCAGCAGCCGCGGGAAGTTTTTTGCGGCGGGCGTTCCGTTTTTCAATCAATGCCGAAACGATCAGCAGCACGGCCGTAATAAGAAAACCGCCGGATGTCCTTTTGATTGAAAGAGCCGGATTTTCAGCTTTTAGCAGGATTTTGGCGGTAAATACCCCGATGCAGCCGGTAATAAACGTCGTAATAAGCGCCGCGACAATCGTCCGTCTGCCGCGCCCATCCGTTCCCGCAAGAAAATCCTCGGAATCAGAATGCCGCTCCGCATCTTTCCGCGCTATCCACCGCCACAAAATTGCGAACAGCCGCCCAATCTTCTGCCGAAAATACAATACAACCGCCAACAGCGTCGCAAGGTGCAGGAGAATGTCGAAAAGGAGCGGCACATCGCCCAAACCGAAGAGCCGCTTGGCAACGGCAAGGTGTCCGGAAGAGGAAACCGGAAGAAATTCCGTAATTCCTTGTAAGATGCCCAACAAAATTCCTTGAATAATTGTCATATCATGCTCCTAAAATGCCTCTCTCCGCTCCATTGGCTTTTTAATGCCGCGCACTTTCCGCCGGAGATTTTTTCGCCGAAAATAGATGCCGGTTAGCGTTCGTCCGCAAGCTGCGTCCGGCAATCTTGCAGATGCTGCGCCTCTTCCTCGTCAAGTTCCGGAAACTGCGGATCAATGTCTGTGAGCGCCTGCAAAAGAATTTCCGAAACCAGATAGCGGGTGTACCACTTTTGATCGGCCGGCAGAACGAACCACGGGCAATTTCTTGTCGCCGTATTATTTATGGCATCTTCGTAGGCCTTTTGATAGCGTTCAAAATAGGCGCGTTCTTTTATGTCATTTGAAGAGAATTTCCAATTTTTCTCCGGCTTGTCAATTCGCTCCAAAAACCGTTTTTGCTGCTCGTTCTTCGAAAGATTCAAGAAAATCTTAACCACTTTGATGCCGTTTCCGTACAGATATTTTTCCCAATTCCGAATGTCTTTATATTTTTGATTGATGTAGCCGCCGCGAAGCATCCGCGCCGGAACGCGATACTCTTTGAAATATTCGTGGACATTTACAACGAGCACTTCCTCGTAGTAGCTGCGGTTGAAGATGCTAATTTTACCGCGCGCCGGCAGCTTACTGTGATACCGCCACAAAAAATCGTGGCTTGCTTCTTCAAGATTCGGCGTCCGAAAACCGAACACATCAACGCCCTGCGGGTTTATCGTTGACATCACGTGCTTGATGGTGCTGTCCTTGCCCGCCGCATCAAGCGCCTGCAAAACGATGAGCAGACTTTCTCGCGCATCGGCATATAATTTTGCCTGAAAGAGGGCAAGCCGCTCCAAATTGGCGGAAGTTTTCTTTACAATTGCGTCCTTTTCTTTTTCCCGTCCGCCTGAATGGGTACAGGCATCGGCAATAACAAAGTTTTTCTTTCCATTAAACGTATAGTCGTCAAGCTCGCTCATTTTACTGCTCCTCTTCTTTTCTTACGCATTGAAGCGCACTTATAAAACCAGAGCGGAAACAAACATTTCCGATGCACTTTATTTACTTTCCAGCGCAGCAATTACGCAGACGTGTCAGTATAACCCAATGATTTCCGCTTTGCAAACAAGAAAGGCCGCGGCGACGCTTCCTAAAAAAGTCCTGTCGCTGCGCCGCCGAATCGGTCAGAGCGCGTCCCCTAGCTCTCGTTGGAGCGTAGCCAGAAGCCCCGCGCGGTCATCTGCATCCACGTGATGAGCGCCGGAGATGCCGCGCATAAATGTTAGTTGCCGCTTAGCATACCGCCTGCTGTTTTGTTTGATGGTTTCTTTGATGCGCGTAATGCCGTCGCTGCATTCCATGTTGCCGGAAAACCATTCGCGGTAGCCGATTGCTTTCATCGCAGGACTATCAGCAACGGCGCCGCGCGCGATGAGCGCACGGACTTCCTGCTCAAGCCCTGCGGTAAACATCTGCTCAATGCGTTGGTTGATGCGGCGGTAGAGCTCTTGCCGCTCGCGGTCGAGAATGACTGTGCAAAAGCGATAGGCATCCCGATTCCCGCTATTCATTTTAAAGCTGCTGCGCGGAAGTCCTGTTGCATGAAAGACTTCAAGAGCGCGGATAAGCCGCTGCGCATCGCGGGGAGCAATTTTGAGGGCACTTTCAGGATCGACTGCGGCAAGCTCGGAATGCAAGGCGTCCGGCCCCTCGCGCATCATGCGCTCCCGAAGCGTTGCGCGTATCCTTTCATCGCCGGCAGGAGTCGCGGGCAGTCCCTGTATAAAATTCCGTATGTAGAATCCAGTGCCGCCCATCACAATCGGAATGCGCCGTCGCCCGTCAATCTCCCTACAGCATTGGTCGGCGCGTTCGACAAAATCGGAAACGGAATACGATTGGTGAAAATCGAACAGGTCGATGAGGTGATGCGGCAGCTCCGCCCGTTCTGCCTCTGTTGGTTTTGCCGTACCGATGTCGAGGCGTTTGTAGATCTGCATGGAATCCGCGCTGATCACTTCCGCCTTTCCGCTCAAAAAAGAAAGACCGCTTTTGCCGAATAGCTGCACGGCAAGAGCAGTCTTTCCCGACGCGGTCGGCGCAAAAATCACAATGACCGGAATGCTGTCCGTCATTGGCTACGCTTTGCTTTCAATCCGATAGGTAATTTTGCGCTCAAATAGTTGACGCGCCGCAACGGAAACCGCCTTGCCCGCATGACGGTCAATTTCCGGATCGCCGATACGCGACATCTGGTAGGCGCGGCGGCTTGCCGCTACGGTTATTTCATATATATTGCCGTTGAATGATGCAAGTTCTTTTAATGGAAAGATGGTATTCATCGCTGACTCCTTGTGTGTATTTTGGCGCATTATAAAATGATGGCGATGCCGTGTCAAACTGACAAGCAAGGCGAACGCGCTGCGTATCATTCGGGATTCTTTTCCATCCATTTTTGTATGCCGAACACAATGTCGGCATCAATAACGTGTTCAACGCGACAGGCGTTTGCTTCGGCCTGATCGCGAGAAACGCCGGTAATGCGCTGCAAAAAAGCCGTCAGCAACGTATGGCGGAGGTACACATCGCTTGCCTTCTGATAGCCTTTTTCCGTCAGCGCAATGTGCTGGTCTTCGCTGATAGTGATGTACCCCGTTTCTTTAAGAATGCTCATCGCGCGGCTCACGCTTGGCTTTGACACGTGCTGCTTGCGGGCAACATCGATAGCGCGGACAATGCCGTTTTGCTTTTCGAGCACCAAAATGGATTCAAGATAATCTTCCCCTGATTCGTACATAAATACCCCTATCGGTTCATCGGCGGCACACATGGACGCTACGCCTTTGGCGCACCGCATTGCATTTCCGATTATAACAGAAAAAACGCCGATGCGCGAAAAAACTTCTGAAGCAAGGCGGGCAGGCGGATAGATTTTTTCAGATAGTTTTAATTACCGTCCGCCTGCCTCCGGTTTGCGTGTGCAAACCGGCGAGTAGGACTGCGTTGGTGCTAGCGGGATGGATTTTTTCGGCAGAGTTAGTTTTACCGTCCGCCGGACTCTGGTGTGTTTGTGCAAATCAGCGAGAGGGGAATGCGTTGGTGTGGGCGGGATGGATTTTTCCGGCGGAGTTAATTTTACTGGCTGCCTGCATCCGGCGTGTTTGTGCCAACCAGCGAGGGAGAAATGCGTTGGGGCTGACGGGGTGGATTTTTCCGGCAGAGTTAGTTTTACTGGCTGCCTGCATCCGGCGTGTTTGGCGCAAAACGACAAGAGGGAATGCGTTAGAGCGGGCAAGATGGATTTTT
This sequence comes from uncultured Treponema sp., assembly GCA_963539665.1. GTDB lineage: Bacteria > Spirochaetota > Spirochaetia > Treponematales > Treponemataceae > Treponema_D. The sequence goes on along the minus strand of CAUTOX010000009.1, from coordinate 128 downwards.
CCAGCGGATTTAGTTTTACCGTCCGCTGGCATCCGGTGTGTTTGTGCAAATCAGTGGGGAGCCCCCCCCCCCCCCCTAAAATGTAGTTTAAGCTGCCGGTTTTGATAAACCGGTTTCAAACAGTTCCC
>CAUTOX010000008.1:0-39041 GCA_963539665.1 uncultured Treponema sp. | reverse complement strand
TTATAGATCCTCAGCATTTACTGACGGTCTTAGGCAAAAACTGAGTTCCGTGGTTCTTCCGCGCAAGGTCGTTGACTTCCTGCACTGCGTTGTTGATCTGCTGTACGCCGGCGCTCATCTCGTGCAGGCTGCTTCTATTTACCGTAAAAGAAATACTGTCCGTGCAGCTTGCCCGGGCGGACGGGGAAATGGGCGCGTGGGGGCAGGAATGGGGCGGCCGTCCGCCTCCAGTTTTTGCCGTTAGGCAAAAACTGGCAAGATTGCTCGTATTCGGCAAACTTGTTGCTTTTCCACCACCCGCCCGCCCACCACGTTCCTTCTAGCCAGTTTGCCGTATGGCAAACTGGAGCGGCCTGTACGATATGTCCCATCTGTACGGGACAATTCCCACAGGCCGCCTTATACCTTAAACTTCCTTACCTCTGCGGCCAGTCCCTCAATGCTATCTTTATTCTTCCGTGCCAAATCATTGACTTCCTGTACGGCGTTGTTGATTTGCTGTACGCCCGCGCTCATCTCGTTCATCGAGTCCTTGATTTCCGCGGTTAACCGGTCGAGCTTTTGCATCTCTTGGGCGACGCCGCGGCCGCCGGTGAGCATTTCTTCGGAGCCGTCTTTGACTTCGGCGGTTACGGAGCTGATGGTTTTGATTGCTGCCAAAACTTCGCGGCTGCCGTTTTCTTGCTCTTTCATGGCGGCGGTCAGCTCGGCGCTCATGCCGCGGACGTTTTCCGACAGCTGGAAGATGGCGTTGAACTTTTCTTCGACGGTTTTCGAGCTTTCGGAAAGGCCGGCGATTTCGTCGCTGAGTTTTTTCAGCGTGTCGGTGATGGCTTTGCCTTGTGCGCTCGATTCTTCGGCGAGCTTTCTAATCTCGTCGGCGACGACGGCAAAGCCCTTGCCCGCTTCTCCGGCGTGGGCGGCTTCGATGGCGGCATTCATTGCGAGCAAGTTGGTCTGCGACGCGATGTTTTGAATCACGCTCGACGCTTCAATCAAGCCGCCGGAGGCTTCGGCGATTTTCTGGGTAACGGCGTTGGAGTTTTGCAGCGTCGTTTTGCCTTCGGATGTGGCAGTTGCGAGCATTTTTACCATGCCGTCGCTTTTTTCCAGCGACTGGGTGATCGATGCGATGTTTGCGACCATTTCTTCAACTGCGGCGGAGGACTGCACGACGCTTGCCGACTGGCTTTCGATGCTGCCGTTCAAGTTTTCAATCGTGTGGATGATTGTGCCAACGGTGCCTGCGGTCTCCGTAACGCTTGCGGCCTGCGTCATCGCTTGCTCCTTCACGCCCTCGATGTTCGCGCTGATTTCGTTGAGTGCGCTTGCCGTTTCGGTCATGTTGCTCGACAATTCGTCTCCGATGGACTGCATGACGCCGGAGTTGTCGTCTACGCTCTTTATCGCCGAGCCGATTTTGGCAATCGTCTGGTTAAAATACAGGGACAAATCGGTAATTTCATCGTTCCCGCTTATCGGCAGGCGCACGGTGAGGTCGCCGTCTCCTTGCGCAATGCCTTGCAGGGCTTCAACCGTTGTCTGAATCGGCTGTACGATTTTGCGGGCGACGAGGTAGACGACGATGAGCGCGACAATCAAAATGACAATGCCGATGGTCAAAAGCGAGGTGCGGAGCGCGTTGACGGTACCCATGAACTCGTTGATAGGAGCCGCAATAATAACAGTCCAGTTGGTTGTTTTTAGGTGGGCAAAAGATGCAATTTTTTTTATACCATTGTATTCGTAGAAGTCGATTGAAGGCTTATCTATTTCAACCGCCTTTTTTTCCAATGCAGCAATCGAACGCAGCGATGGATCCGATTTTGAATCGCGGGCAGCATTTTCCATTTTTTCAATAATTTTACTATCCTTGTGTGCAATCGATGTCCCTGTCGTTCCCAGTACATAACAATACCCCGTTTGTCCAACGACAATATCGTTGATTTGATCGGAAAGCCAGAAACCGTCAATAACGCAATTTAATATGCCGGATATTTTACGGTTGTTATCATACACAGGAACTGCAAGTACAATCACCAATTTATTTGAAGACCTCGCAAGAAGCGGCTCTGAAGCAAAATTTTTGCCCGCGCAAGCAGCTTGAAACCACTCTCTGTCGGCTACCGACACTGTTTGTCCATCGCTTGTAGTGCGTACACCGGACAGATCGTATAAATTAAGCTGCTCTATTTTTTCATTAGCCGCAGCTTCTTTCGATAGCTCAGTTACTTTTTCCTTATATGATGCTGCCGGGTCTATAAGAATCGGCATCCGCGCAATTCCTTCAAGAAACTGCCAGAAAGCGGTTATGCGTCCGTCTATAATTTCGGCCGTGTCAGTCGCTTTGTCGATGAGCTGGGCTTCGACCTTTTCCGTAACGGCTTTACGCGCGATATTGGTTGCAAGTACGCCTAAAAGTCCGATTGCAGCAAAAACCAGCAAGCCGAAAATAACGAGCAGCTTGTTCTTGATAGAAAATCTTTTCGATGATGACATATCAGTCTCCTTAAATTTATTTCCTTTATATAGCGTTGTTGTTGTGTGGTAATTTCTGAAAGCATGAAGGAGCGGCGGCCCGCGGATGGTTTTGCTTGCGGTAAGCAAGAGATGCGGCATCGGAACGCAGACAACGCAAACGCGCCGAACGATGCGCCCGATGTATGATGAGAATTGAAAGAATAACGATTCAGAATAAGCTAAAAAGCGAAAAGTTAGGGGGGGGGGGGGGGGGTAAAATAAAATATTTCGTCCATTTGTGTCAAGTTCTCCTGTCTTTTGCACTGTATTGTTTTATAGAAAAACATCCGCCCGCGCTATTGGCGCAAGGCAGATGTCATCAACAATGTCTATCATTATATTTGGGAATGAAGATTACTGCAAATGAATTTTGCGTCTAAAACGGAACTTCTTGCTGAAAAATTGCCTGCAACAGGTTTGCAGCTGTATAGTCCGCCTGCACGTTTATTTCGTCCTATCGCGTATCAAGCCGCTTGCGCGCCTATTTCTCTGTCTTTGCGGATATGTTAGAGTAGGCGGATGCCGCGTCATAGTATTTATTCTGCCGTTATATTTTCCGTAAAGCCGCTTGGCGAAAACAATGCCTCCGTGCGCCTGTTCGCAAAGGACGGCGGCATTCTGTATGCGACGCTGTACGGCGGGCGGAAGAGCCGGCTGCGCTCGCTCGCGTCGCCGTGGAATGCGGGGACGGCGTATCTTTCGCATGGGCGGGACGGCGCGTCTTTCAAACTTTCGGATTTTGATGTGCGGAAGTATCATCTGTCGTTTCGGGAAGACTTGCTGAAAAATTATGCGGCCGCGCTGGCTGCGGAACTGGTGGTAAAGACCGGAGCGGGCGGCGGTTCCAAGCAGTGCTGGCCGCTATTAAATGGGTTTATCGACGGAATGGAGCTGTGTCAGTCGCCGGAAGAATGCCGCGCGGCGCTCATTCGCTTTTTGTGGCGGTTTTTAAATCTGCTGGGCTTGCAGCCGGACATCCGTGCATGCCCGTGGTGCGGCCGGCAATTTTGGACTGGCAATTCCGAAAATTCGAGAGTACAATATCAATCCGTATGCAAAACGGCGGTTTACAATCCGGCCGACAACAACTTTGTCTGTCTGGAATGCCTGCCGCCCGCAGTGCGCAATACGGCATCCGCGGCGCTTTCGCTGGAATCGATGCGCTATCTTGCAGCCGTTTCCGCCCTTCCGGCGGCAGAATCCCGTAGGATTACGCTTTCCGCTGAGGCTGATGCCGAGCTGCGCCAGTTTTTGTATCGCTTTCTCGAAGGCGCGTGCGGTTTGCATTTCAATTCGCTGAAAACAGGAGCAGGAATATTATGAGAGTAACTGATGTCATTCTAAAAAAACGCGGAACATTCATTACGCAGGCGGACGGGAGCCGCGTTCTTTCGACCAAGACCGAGCTGACGCGCCAAGAGATTCAATTTGTCATTGACGGCTACGTGCAGGGCGCCATTCCCGATTATCAAGTGTCGGCCTTGCTCATGGCAATCTTTTTCAATGGGATGACGTTTGAGGAAACTGCCGCGCTGACCGACTGTATGCTGCATTCGGGTGCGGTTTTTGACTTGCACGGGCAGGAAGCCGGCGGATTGACCGGCCCTTTTGTCGATAAGCATTCGACCGGCGGCGTTGGCGATAAACTTTCCCTGCCGCTTGCGCCGATTGCCGCTTCGTGCGGCATTCAGATTCCGATGATGAGCGGGCGCGCGCTTGGGCATACGGGCGGCACGCTCGATAAACTTGAATCAATTACCGGCTACAATGTAAACCTGTCCGCCGAGACGTTCAAAAAGTTCATTGCGAAAACCGGATTTGCCATGACGGGGCAGACGAAGGAGATTGTGCCCGCCGACCGGCTGCTCTATGCGCTCCGCGACGTAACGGGAACGGTTGAATCGGTTAATTTGATTACGGCAAGCATTTTGTCGAAGAAGGTTGCCGAAGGCGCCGATGCGCTGGTGTTCGATGTAAAATGCGGCTCCGGCGCGTTCATGAAGTCGCTTGCTGATGCGGAATTGCTGGCTAACTCGCTGGTGAAGACGGCTCTGGCGATGGGCAAAAAAGCGTCCGCGCTCATCACCAACATGGATACGCCGCTCGGACGTAAAATCGGAAACTTTTTGGAGATCGAAGAGACGGTGGAGTGCTTGCAGGGCAAGGGGCCGGCTGATGTTATGCAGTTGACGTATGCGCTGGGCGCGGAAATGCTCCGGCTCGGCGGTAAGGCGGGCAGTAAGGATGAAGGCATTGCGCTCTGCAAAGAGGCGGTCGCGTCGGGCAAGGCGTTGGAAAAGTTCCTTGCCAATGTCGAAGATCAAGGCGGGAATGCGCAAACGCTTTTGAGCGAACTTGGAAAACGCCGCTCTCCGCATAAGACGGAAATCCGTGCGGCGCGCGATGGATTTATCTTCATTGACGCATACAAAACCGGAGCGGCAGGCGTTACGCTCGGAGTTGGGCGTTCAAAGACAACTGATAGCGTTTGCGCCGATGCGGGCATGGAACTCCGCGCAGTAAGCGGAACGCGCGTTGCCGCAGGAGATCTGATTATGGACGTGTACGGCAAAGATGACGAATGTCTTTTAGACGCGCAAAAGCAGCTGGAAGAGGCCGTAACCTATTTTGACGCCGCGCCGGAAACGCGCCCGCTCGTTTTCAAAGAAATTCGCCAATAATCTTCATATTCACATCCGTTTTATACTATAATGGAAAAGAAACCTGTTTCCGAACAGGTTTAATGGAAATTCATAAACCAAAATGCCGGCTGCCCCCTGATGCGCCGCCGGCATTTTTCTTTTGCGCCCGGCGTTGTATTTATGGCGCAAGGGAAAGAAGGACTGATAAAACCGATGAAATTCAATAAAACAGCAATAGAAACGGAATCCGTTAAAAATCTGCACAAAAAGTACGGCCTCGATTCGCTTGAAGCGTCGATCCTGACGCGGCGAGGCATAATTTCAGGCGAAGACATTTTGTATCACATTGAAAGCGACCGCCGATTCATGCACCAAAGCTTTTTGCTGCCGTCAATGGAAGATGCCGTTGAGCGCATCAACGACGCAATCGAAGAAGGGGAGAAGGTTTTGGTCTTCGGCGATCGGGATGTTGACGGCATTACAAGCACGGCGATTGTGTATTCCTATCTGAAAAGGCGGGGGCTTGACGTTTCCTATCGCCTGCCGGTCGGCGACGACGCATACGGCCTGTCCATTCCGATTATCGATGAGTTTGCGAAGGCCGGCGGTTCGCTCATCATTACGGTTGACTGCGGCATATCGAACGTCCATGAAATCGCTTATGCAGCATCTGTTCAAATCGACGTGATTGTAACCGACCACCACAATCCGCCTGACGCGCTGCCGGACACACCCTTCATCATCGATCCGAAACTTGCAGCATCCGGCTATCCTTTTCAGGACATTTCGGGGGCGGCAGTTGCCTTCAAACTGGTGCAGGCGTTGCGCTTTTCCCGCTGTGAGTATTATGCGCAGGAGTTTGCCCTGCTCGATGTCCGTAAAGACGGCGGCGCGTATGTTGTCGACTGCATCAAGGTGCGGAATTTGGTCAAAATGGGGACGTTTAGCGCGGCGTTTGAAGCGGGTACGCCCGTGTCAGAGACGAAGCTTGCGGAATTTTTGCGCGGTCAACAAATTTTGGTGTGGAACGCGCCGATTGTAAAGCGGCTCCTTACGGAAGTGTTCGGAACCGGCGTTGAATTTCAGATACTCGATATGCGCCCGCGTATCGGCGCAGCGCTTCCGTCCATTGCCGCGCGAGAGTTGAGCGCGCTCAAGAACGCTTCAAAAATTGCGCGTTATCTTCCGGAGGCCAATTCCGAAATCGAAGGTTTCTACAATATATTCGTTACGTTTACCGAAAAACAGTGCGCAGCTTCTTTTCCGCTTGACGAAAAGGAGGCGATGCAGGATTTACAGCTTGTTGCCATTGCCGCGCTTGCAGACATTATGCCGATGAAAAACGAAAACCGCATATTTGTCAAAAACGGGCTTGCGGCCATCAACAGCGCGGCGCGGCGGCAAGGGCTTTCGGAGCTGCTTGCGCTCATGGATGTTGGCGGTAAAACCATTACGTCAACTGACCTTGCGTGGAAACTTATTCCCGCGCTGAACGCGGCAGGACGCATGGGACAGACGGAAATTGCGCTGGAGCTTTTGATTGCCGAAGACCCGTTTGTCCGCGATGCGCGCGCAAAAAAAATCCTTGAACTCAACGAACAGCGCAAAGCATTTGTTGCCGAAGGCGAACGGCTGACGGCAGGGCAGGCGGAATCGAGCCTGGCCGCATACGGCGAAAAGCTCTGCGCCGTCATTGACGAGCGGATAAACCGCGGCATTACGGGGATTTTAGCGGCAAAGTTGATGCAAAAGTATAATATTCCGGCGATTGCGGTTACGTTCATTGAAAACGCTCAGACGGCCGTCGGGTCGATGCGGAGCTGCCGCGGCTGCATTGCGACGGATTTTCTTGATGCATTCGGCGGCATATTCATCAACCACGGCGGACATAATTCCGCTGCAGGATTCAGTTTTGAGCGCGAGAAGCTCGATGCGTTTTTGGAGCGGCTCAAAACGGCCGCATCGCGCATCTCGCTTGAAGAAGACGATGAAACGGTCAGCGTCGATGCGGAACTGCCGGAAGCCTATGTAACGCCTGCGCTTTTAGAGCTGGTCGAACGCTTTGAACCGTTCGGCGCAGAAAACCGCGAGCTTGTCTTTGTGTCGAAAAAGCTCAAAATTCAGGAAGCGATGATTTTGGGAAAGTCGGAACGCCAGCATTTGAAGCTCGTATTCGATTGCGGCAAATACAAGTTTCCCGCAATCTTTTGGGGCGCGGCGGAACGGCTCAACCGCGATTTCAAACTCGGCGACCGCATCGACGTCCTGTATACCGTCGGAAAAAACTACTACAAGGGCATGGTTACTCCGCAAATGACAATCATTGATGCGGAAAAGTCTCGGTAGGCGGGGCAATAACGAGCCGCAACAGGTTTGCCCAATACGAGCAAGCTAGCCAGTTTTTGCCCGCAGGCAAAAACTGGAGGCGGGCGGTCAACCAATTTAAGTCTGTAAAATACAATTTTTCCGTCCGCCCCCGACCGCATCCAGTTTCGCTACCTCGAAACTGGCGAGTGGGGCGTAGGGAGCGACGATCGAGAAAACAGGCAGTTCCATGATGGAGCGCGCTCAACCAACAACGGCAATCTAGCCAGTTTTTGCCGGTAGGCAAAAACTGGAGGCAGGGCGGTCGAGCCTCGCTAGCATTCTCGTACCTATTTCCCCACGGATCTCAGTTTTTGCAAAAATGATATGGCAATCTAACCATTTCTATGATGTTTTTAGAAAAAATGAGACGCTTTTTTAGTATTTTTCCGGTAATGTCGACCTCAAAAGCTATGAAAATGGCAAAAACTGAGTTCCCTGCTATTTCCCTGTCCCACCTTGACAGGCAACGGGTTTGCCGTTGGCAAAGCCGGGCAGGCTGCACGAGCGGTATTTGTTTCAGGATAAATAACAGCAGCCTGCTCCGCCCCCGACCGCCTCCAGTTTCGCTAACTCGAAACTGATGAGCGGGGTGTAGGGAGCGACGATCGAGAAAACAGGCAGTTCCATGATGGAGCGCGCTCAACCAACAACGGCAATCTAGCCAGTTTTTGCCTACCGGCAAAAACTGGAGGCAGGGCGGTCGAACCCCGCTATCATTCTCGTGCCTATTTCCCCACGGAACTCAGTTTTTGCAAAAATTAGTATTGTCGTTGAATGGGCAATGGCATTTTTAGAAAAAAAATCAGTTTTTTGAGTATTTTAGAAATGTTTTTAACTTTAAAATCCTTAATAATGGCTGAAACCTAGTTTAATAAGTGAGTAATAGCTAGAAGCGATTCAAAAACTGAATTCCGTGCTATTTCCCTGTCCCACCTTGACAGGCAACGGGTTTGCTGTTGGCAAAGCCGGGCAGGCTGCACGAGCGGTATTTGTTTCAGGATAAATAGCAGCAGCCTGCTCCGCCCCCGCAGGGCATCTGCGAGCCGCAACGATTTTGCCCAACAACGAGCACGCTAGCCAGTTTTTGCCTACCGGCAAAAACTGGAGGCGGGCGGTCGACCAATTTAAGTCTGTAAAATACAATTTTTCCGTCCGCCCCCGCCCGCATTTTGACTAAACCGTGTCATCCGGTATAATGGCCGCAACGGAGCAGGTTTACGGCGGGGGTTTTTAGTATTCATGCCGAAAGGAGTACGCAATGGCATCTTTTTACGGGGATTTTCTCGGAGAAAATAGAGAATTTACAGGATATTGGGATCTAAAGCGGAATTGCCGCCTCAAGGCTCCTGAAAACTTTAACTTTGCATACGATATTGTAGACCGCTATGCAAATGAGTATCCGGGAAAACGTGCGCTTGTGTGGTGCGATGACAACGGGGATGAGCGTATTTTCACTTTCAACGATATTTCGACGGAATCCAAGCGCGCCGCGTATTTTCTTGCATCTCAAGGAATTAAAAAGGGAGATGCGGTCATGCTCATTCTCCGCCGCCGCTATGAGTTTTGGATTCTTGCGCCTGCGCTCCACCGGATTGGGGCAATTCTTGTTCCGGCTACCGAACAGCTGTTGCAAAAAGACATTGAATACCGCACGAACGCGGCAAAAATCAAAATGATTATTTCTTACGACAACCAGCCGCTGCAAGCGGAAATTGAAAAGGCAATGCCGGCTTCAAAAACCGTTCAAACGCTTGTAACGGTTGGAGCGGAGCGGGAGGGCTGGCTTCAATTTCATAAGGAAACGGAAAAGTGCGCGGCGGAATTTCCGCGTCCGGTAGGGGATGCGGCCACGCACAACGAAGACCCGATGCTCATGTATTTTACCTCCGGCACGTCGGGCTATCCTAAAATGGTGCTCCACAACTTTCTGTACCCCATCGGCCACATCATCACCGCAAAATACTGGCATAAGGTTGTCGATGACGGGCTGCATCTGACGATTGCGGAAACCGGCTGGGCAAAAGCGTCGTGGGGGAAGCTCTACGGGCAGTGGATTTGCGGAACGGCTCTTTTTGTCTACGATATGAACAGCTTTAAACCGGACAAGATGCTGCAAAAAATCGCGCAATACGGGATCACGACGTTCTGCGCGCCGCCGACGGTCTACCGGTATTTGATTCGGCAAGACCTTTCGCGCTACGACTTGTCAACGGTTGAACGGTATACGACGGCAGGCGAGGCCTTAAACGGCGAAGTCTGCAATAAATTCTACGAGTTTACCGGAAAGAAGATTTTTGAAGGCTACGGCCAAAGCGAATCTGCGATTATTGCGGGAAACTTTCTTGATGAACCGATTCGTCCGGGGTCGATGGGACGCGCCTCTCCCGCCTATGAAGTTGAAATTTTCGACAATAACTGCGTTCCTGTTGCGGCGGATGAAACCGGAGAGCTGGTCATCCGTGTGGATCGCGATTATCCGTTCGGCCTTTTGACCGGCTATTACCGCGATGTTGCGCTCACAGCCGATGCCTTTGACGGCGGCGTTTACCACACGGGCGACCTTGTGTATCAGGATAAGGACGGCTACATCTGGTTCGTTGGGCGCAAAGACGACATTATCAAGTCCTCCGGCTACCGGATTAGCCCGTTTGAAGTCGAATCCGTCCTGCAGCAGCACCCGTCCGTCATGGAATGCGCGGTTACCGGCGTGGAGGATTCAAAACGAGGGCAGGCGGTCAAAGCGACTATCGTGCTTTCTCCGGGCTACCAGCCGAGCCGCGAGCTTGAAATTGAGCTGTTCGACTTTGTAAAACACGAAACGGCGCTCTACAAATGCCCGCGCATCATCGAATTCGTGCAAGAATTACCGAAAACAATCAGCGGCAAAATCCGCCGCGTCGAAATCCGCGAAAAAGACAACGGCAAAAAACCGGAAAACGTAAAGCAGGACTTTTAGCGGGGGAGGAATGGAGTGCCGTAAGTGCGCGGAAATATTTTTATTTATTGACGATTTTATTCCGATTTCACTATTTTAGAAGAAAATAAATACACGGGGTTAAAAACAATGAACGAATCTTCGGATGAAGAACTTCAAAAGGAGCGGCTCGGCTCTGAAACTACTGCGGACGAGAAATGCAAAGGGACGGATATGCCGCAGGAAGAAGCGGATACGGGCGCGGAACTTTCAGACAAAGAGAAAATCGAAAAGCTTGAAAAAGAAAACGCGGAACTGAAAGACCAGCTTTTGCGCCGCGCGGCGGACTTTGACAATTACCGTAAGCGCGTCATAAAAGAAAAGGCTGAGGCTGTCGAGTACGCCAATTCCAATCTGCTTGCGGATTTGCTTGAAAGTCTTGATAACTTTGACCGCACGGTTGACGCTGCGGCTACGGCGACTGACGCGCAGTCGATTGCCGACGGCATCAAGATGATCAATACCGCGCTCGTGTCGATGCTTGAGACAAAGTACGGACTTACGAGTTTCGGCAAGGCGGGCGAGCCGTTTTGTCCCGAAGAGCACGAGGCGTTACGGAGCGAAGAAGGAGACGTTTCCGAGCCGGTCTTAAAAGAAATCTATCTGAAAGGCTATAAGCTTAAAGATAGAATTATCCGGCACGCAAAAGTTACGGTAACGATGCCGGCGTCTTCAAATGAATAGGATGAGCTTAAAAGCTCCGGCTTTATTTAAAATCAACTTGTTTTGACTTAGGAGGAATAGAAAATGGGAAAAATTATCGGTATAGACCTTGGAACAACGAATTCATGCGTTGCCGTCATGGAAAACGGCGAACCGGTTGTCATTCAGAACTCTGAAGGCGGACGCACAACGCCGTCTATCGTCGGTTTTACGTCTAAAGGCGACCGCATTGTCGGACAGCCTGCAAAAAACCAGATGGTTACCAACCCGAAAAACACCGTGTATTCGGTCAAGCGCCTTATCGGTCATCGGTTTGGGGAATTGCAGGGAGAGGCGACGAAACTGCCGTATACGGTCGTCGATAACGGCGCGGACTGCCGCGTTGAAATCGAGCAGAGCGGCGAAAAAAAGCAGTACAGTCCGCAGGAAATCAGCGCGTTCATTCTGCAAAAGATGAAAAAGACGGCGGAAGATTATCTTGGCGAAGAAGTTACGGAAGCGGTCATCACCGTTCCCGCCTACTTCAACGACTCGCAGCGGCAGGCGACAAAGGATGCCGGAAAAATTGCGGGGCTTGACGTAAAGCGCATTATCAACGAGCCGACTGCCGCATCTTTGGCGTTCGGATTTAATAAGGATCAGAAAAACGACAAGACGATTGCCGTTTACGATTTGGGCGGCGGCACCTTCGATATTTCGATTTTGGAACTCGGCGACGGCGTTTTTGAAGTCAAATCGACGAACGGAAATACGCACCTCGGCGGAGACGACTGGGATCGCTGCGTTATCGATTGGCTCATCGCAGAATTCAAAAAGGATTCGGGAATCGACCTTTCCGGCGACCCGATGGCGATGCAGCGTTTGCGCGAAGCCGCCGAAAAAGCGAAAATTGAGCTTTCCGCGCAGACGAGCACGGACATCAATCTTCCGTTTATTACGGCGGACGCAAGCGGCCCGAAACATTTGCAAAAGTCGCTGACGCGCGCGCAGTTTGAGCAGATGACCGACCACCTGTTCCAAGCGACAAAAGAGCCGTGCATTAAGGCCTTGAAGGACGCGGAAATTACGGCGGACAAAGTTGATGAAGTTTTGCTTGTCGGCGGTTCGTCCCGTATGCCGAAAGTGCAGGAAATCGTAAAGCAGATTTTCGGCAAGGAAGGAAGCCGCGCGGTAAACCCTGACGAAGCGGTTGCAGTCGGTGCGGCAATTCAGGGCGGCGTTCTTAAAGGCGACGTAAAAGACGTGCTTTTGCTCGACGTTACCCCGCTTTCGCTCGGAATTGAAACGATGGGCGGCGTATTCACGAAACTTATTCCGCGCAACACGACGATTCCGACAAAGAAGAGCCAGATATTCTCCACTGCGGCGGACAGCCAGACTGCGGTCAGCATTCACGTCTTGCAGGGCGAGCGCGAAATGGCGGCACAGAACCGTACGCTCGGAAACTTTGACCTTGTGGGCATTCCGCCTGCCCCGCGCGGCGTTCCGCAGATTGAAGTTACGTTCGACATCGACGCGAACGGCATCGTACACGTTTCCGCAAAAGATTTGGGAACGGGCAAGGAACAGCACATTCAGATTACGTCGTCCAGCGGTTTGAGCGAAGACGAAATTAACCGCATGGTAAAAGACGCTGAAGCGAATGCCGCTTCCGACAAAGAAAAGCGCGAAGCCGTTGACGCGAAGAACGAAGCGGACAGTCTGATTTACGCGACGGAAAAGGGCTTAAAGGATTTAGGCGATAAGGTAAGCGACGCGGAAAAGCAGAATATTGAAACGGCGGTCGCGGAGCTTAAAAAAGCCGTTGAAAGCGGCAATACCGCCGACATCAAAGCGAAGACCGAAAGCTTAAAGCAGGCTTCCTACAAACTTGCAGAAGAAGCCTACAAGCAGCAGGGCGCGCAGGCTGGAGCCGGCGCTGCGGATGCGGGCGCGGCAGGTGGCGCCGGTAATGCATCCGGCGGAAGCGGCTCGCAGACGGGCGGCTTTGACAAAGGCTCCGCAGAAGACGTGGATTACGAAGTTCACGACGATAAATAAAACGCGCGGACGCGATGCCGTCTGATTGTGCAGGCGGCATATCATTTTTAGCTGAATGCTCGCGGTGAGGCAGCTTTTGCCGAACGTCAAGTGTACCGCTGCATTCGGCTTTTTCCATAAAATGGAAAGAACGGTTTTGCAATCATTTCTATTTTATAAAAGGTTACCTCTAAAAACTGAAGTTTTTAGAGGTAACTTTGAAAATGCGATGTTGTAACTTGCGATAATCCCGCGAGTTGCAACTCGTAGCAATCTCGAAAAAAAAATCGCAAAAAGCAAGTTTTTCGAGATGCCCAAAACCTGTTCGACAATGAATTTATCAAGCAGGTCTATTGTATACATTTTAAGAATATCCAACATTCAGCGGGTTTATTATGGCGAAACGTGATTATTACGAGGTACTGGGGGTTGCAAAAAGCGCATCCCTTGACGACATAAAGAAGGCTTACAGAAAACTTGCCATCAAATATCATCCAGACAAAAATCCCGGCGACAAAGAGGCGGAGGCGAAATTCCGCGAGGCGACGGAAGCGTATGAGGTTCTTTCCGACGATAAAAAGCGTCCGATTTACGATCAATACGGTTTTGCAGGTCTTGAAGGCATGGGCGGCGGCGGCGCGCAATACTCTCATGCGTTCAATGATTTTGCAGATTTATTCGGCGGCATGGGCGGCGGATTCAGCGACATTTTCAGCAGCTTTTTCGGCGGCGGCCACTCGTCTCGAAACAAAGGCGGCCCGTCTGAAGGCGCAAGCCTCCGGTACGACTTAAACATATCGTTTAAGGATGCCGTCTACGGCACCAAAGCGACGATTCATTTTCGGCACAACGAAACCTGCGAGGCCTGCAACGGAAGCGGCGGAGCTGCGGGGGCAACCCGCTCAACTTGCCAGACGTGCGGCGGCTCGGGGCAAATTCTCCGCAGCACGGGCTTTTTCAGCGTACAGCAGCCGTGTTCCGAATGTAAGGGAACGGGGATCAAAATCGATAAGCCGTGTAAAACTTGCAGCGGTTCCGGCGTAAAAGAGAAAAGTAAAACGCTGTCGCTGTCCATCCCCGCAGGCGTTGATACCGGCAAACGCATCACTATTCCGCATCAAGGGGACGCGGGAGAAAACGGCGGGCCTGCAGGAGATTTAATCGTTGTCATCCGCGTTGATGAGCATCCGTACTTCCAGCGGGATCGGGCGGATTTGTATTGCGCCGTTCCAATCAGCTTTACGCAGGCGGCGCTCGGCGCGGAGATCACCATTCCGGCGCTTGACGATAAAAAAATCGAGCTGAAAATACCGGAGGGGACAACCTATGGTAAACTTTTGCGGATAAAAGGCGCGGGCGTTCCTGTCAGCGCGGCGCAACACGGAGACTTGTACGTCAAAATTATTGTGCAGATGCCGCAGTCGCTTTCCTCCGCGCAAAAAGAGCTGCTCAAAAAATATATGGAACTTGAAAAGCCCAAAAAGGCTCCGCCGCTTATCAAGCTTACGTAAGCGGCAGGAAGCAGCGGACGGCTGTTGCAAGCGTAAGGCTTGGCCGCCCGCTGCAAGTTTCGCATTCGCAAAATTTGTTCATCCGCCTTCCGCTTGCAGTTTTTTTCTTGCACTCATCCAAAACAACACCCCCGACGCAGAGCATCGGGGTATTACCCCCTCCCACGAATAAATCGCTTGCCATAAAAAGCCTTTGCGTTCTGATTTTTCCTACATTGCCGGCGCGCGCAATTTTTGCTATCTTCTTGAAGGACTATGAGTAGGCAATTTACGTTTAAAGCTGATGCGGCTGATACGGCGGCGCTGTTGAATGAATTTTTTGATTCTTTTTCCGGTTATGATGCAGACAGTCGGGCGAAAATCTCTGCCGCATGGGATTTCTTGTGCCGCAAAACGGCGGATGCGCAGCGGGACGGCGAGCCTCGGCATCTTCATTATCTGCGGACGGCGTTCATTTTGGCAGGCAATGCGCTGGATGCGGACTGCATTTGCGCGGCGCTCTTGCACGGCGCATATCTGTTCGGCCCGGATGCGGCGGCAATCGAAAAAAACTTCGGAACGGCCGTTCGTCGCATTGTCGATGGCGCTTCGAAAATTACGCATCTTTCAACAAATTCCAAAACGTTGCAGGAAGCCGATGCGATTCGGAAGATGCTTTTTGCGATGTCGGATGATGTGCGCATCATATTCGTAAAACTTGCTGACAAGCTCGATGCAATCCGCAACATCAAGACGCTTGATCACGCCGCTCAGCGCGCGCTTGCGCAGGAAGTAATTGACATCTGGGCGCCCCTTGCCGACCGGCTCGGTATGTCCGCTGAAAAAAATGAGTTTGAAGATTTAAGCCTCAAGTATACGAATCCCGATGCCTTTCAACAGATTAAGGCGGTTGTCTCGCAGAAACAGACCGAACGCGCCTCGTATCTTTCGGCTGCCGAACGCGCGATTACAAATGCAGCGGCCAAAGCGAATCTCGAAATAACGGTAACGAGCCGTGCCAAGCATTTTTATTCCATCTACCAAAAGATGAGAAAACGCGGCAAGCAGGCGGATGAACTGTTCGACTTGCTGGCGCTCCGCGTACTTTGCAGCGAAAATGCCGACTGTTATACGCTCATAGGCATTGTCCACGGTTTGTGGAAGCCGCTCGACGGACGTTTTAAAGATTATATTGCAATGCCGAAGGCAAACGGCTACCAGTCCCTGCACACGACGGTGATGTGCGATGGAAAGCCGCTCGAAATTCAAATTCGCACGAAGAGAATGCATGACGTTGCCGAACACGGCGTTGCCTCGCACTGGCTGTACAAAAAAGGGTTGACGCATGATTTGGTTGATGTCGCCGGACTTACGCTTTTTAATCAACTGCGCGAATTGAAAGAGAAAAACAGTGCCGACGATGTTTTTTATCAGGAATTCAAGCACGAACTGCTTGGCGATAAGATTTTCGTATTTACTCCGCGCGGAGAGGTGAAGCAGCTTCCCGTTGGCGCGACTGCAATCGACTTTGCCTATGCGATTCATTCAAAAATCGGCGAACAGATAACCGGCGCAAAGGCGAACGGGAAAATTATTCCGCTCTCCCAGCCGCTCGAAAATACGCAAATCATCGAGATTCTCACCAACCCGCAGGCGCATCCGACTGAATCGCATCTCAAAATGGCGAAAACGGCGCGGGCGCGGCAGAAAATTCATGCGTGGCTGTCCGCATATATGCCGAATTTCGAAGCAAAGGGAACGGAACGCACCCCGCACGGTACGCGGGAATACAGACAGCCGCACCAAAAGAGAAAGGGGGTGCCGGATGTCAACGCGACCGGCAAAGTGCGGATCGGGAACACGACAAATTTTCTGGTAACATTTGCAAAATGCTGCTCCCCAGTCCCCGATGTAGAAATTATCGGTTATGTTTCACGCGGCCGCGGCGTCATCATTCACCGCGCAGACTGCCGCATTTTCCATAAAATCCCCGACGTAGAACACCGCAGCATCGCAGCGAACTGGGCTGACGAGCGGGATGGGCGGACGGGATAATTTTGTCTAGCAGCTTTAGTTTCGCCGCCGTCCGCTTCAAGTTTTGCAGGGACAAAACTTGCGAGTGGGAACGAAATTTGTTGGCAGGCGGATGGGCGTTACCGCTCGTCTTCAGTTTGCGTGTAGCAAACTGGAGAGAACTTCGTATGTTAATAAGCGGGATGGCGGACGGGATAATTTTGTCTAGCAGTTTTAGTTGGCCCGTTATCATAAAGTGCTGCTCCCCAGTCCCCAAAAAACGAAAACTAAAGGAAGCTTTATTTTCAGCCGCTTAAAATAGCGCGGCTGAAAAACACGACGAGCTTGCGCCGCAAACATCGCTTATTGCATGTGCTTTTTCAGGCTGACATCTTACGAAAGCACTGGAATTCGGCAGTTTCAAAATCTGAAGATTTTTTCAACTATCGAATTTATAGAAATGGAAACAATGGTCAAATACGGTAAAGAATTTAAGAAACAGGCGCTGCTGTTGCCAGATGAGCGAGAAGTGAAAAAGGCAGCCGAGCAGCTGGGAATCAATTATTACACGATTGCCGACTGGCGGAAGGTGAGAAGCCAAAAAGCAAAAGAAGAGAGTATCGCGTCGGACAAAACACCGTTGAACGAGCGCGAGCTTGCCATGCAGCAAGAAATACAGGAGCTGAAAAAAGCGAGGTTTAACTGCGGCAACCAAATAGTGTGGCCGCAGTTAAATGTCAAGTTTCCGATGAGGAAACTCACGGAACTCAGTTTTTGCCATTTTCATAGGTTTGAGGTCGAAATTACCGGAAAAATATTAAAAAAGCGCCGCCTTCTTTCTAGAAACATCATAGAAATAGCTATGGCTAATTGCCTTATATTATAAAACACAATAACTATTTTTAGGATAAAAGCTAAGCCGGCGTAGATTCATCCAAATATTTATACTTGCAAAAGAGTAATACGGTGAGTTGTATGCCCAAATATCGTTTGATAGTAGATACCTTTGTTGCGATTTTACAAGACAATTTAGACTTACTACAACTCCATAGACACAAAAACTGTTGCATAATATCTTTTAACCAAACGAAAGTAGCATGGGAGCAAAAAGCAAACAGTACACAGAAGAGTTCAAAAAGATTATAAGCTCCATGAAAATAGCAAAACCATAAAGGAGCTTGCCGGCGAATAAGGCTTCGTTGAACAGACAATCCACTGATGGAAAAAGCGCTCTGGCACTATTTCCAAACCCGAAGAAGGAGATACGATACCGCAGGCTGTCGTAACAGCCATGCAAAAATGAATAGCCGCGCTTAAAATAGAGAACGAAATCCTAAAAAAGCCGCAGCCATATTCGCCAAAACAAAGTAAAAGATAAAATAGCGCTCGTAAATAGATTCAAGACTTCGAATCCAGTCGCAACAATGTGCACGGCTTTGCCTTTTAATCAAAGTTCCTATTACAAAGATTCAAAACGTAAACCGGCCAAGACACAAGTCTGCAAAGATGAACTGAATTTGAAAATTCTTAAAGGTTATTACGAAAGCAAAAGACACTCTGGAGCTCCAATGATTTTTAAGGCTATTCGTAATGAAGGCGAGGCAGCAAGTCTAAAGAGGAGCCAGCGCAGGGAGGGCGGATCTAGGGATAAAATCTGTTATTGTAAAGAAATACAAGCCTGTAAAGGCAGAGAAAAGTGTAGATCAGAAGGAGATCATCATGAATCGAGATTGTACCGCCGCTTCAATCAATCAGAAATGATGCACAGACATCACGTACAATCATACCGAAAAAGATGGCTGGACGTACCAAGCTTTTAGTTGAAGATTTGTATTCAAGAAAAATAATCGGCGGGGCATTTGGCAAAACCATGGATACGCAGCTTGCGGGCAAGCTTCTCAGAAATGCGGCGCTGAATACAAAGCATGCCGAATGAATAATTATCTACTCGGATTTTGGAAGTCAGTATACGAGCAATCTTTTTGAATCGGCTCTTGCAGAATTAAAAATCCGCCATTCCTACAGTAGAAAGGGCTACTCGTACGATAATGCTTCATCGAATCATTTCACTCTGTCCTGAAAAAGGAAGAGGGAAACTTTAGGAAATATAAAGATGCAAAAGCCGCTAACAATGCTATTTTTGAATACATTGAATCTTGGTACAACCGCAAGCGCATTCATTCAAGTCTGAACGACAAAACTCCGGATGCTGTTTTTTCAAAATGGGAAAAACGTGCAGCTTAAACTGGCGGTTTTTTCGGCTACTTTATTGACGTAGGTACATTACTTGCTCGTTCGCTCCCGCGTTATCGCTTGGCCTATCGACACTGAAAGGCTCTCTTTGTATAGTCTACTCGCTATGAAATCACAAGATACAATGCGCGGCGGGAGCAAGTCGATGGTGCGATCGGGGCTGACGCTTTCGGTTATGACGCTTGCCTCTCGGATAATGGGGCTGATTCGCGAGATGACGAAGGCGGCCTTTCTGGGGACGAGCGGTTATGCGGATGCCTTCGGCATTGCGTTTATGATTCCGAATTTGTTCCGGCGCCTCTTTGCGGAGAATGCGGTTTCCGTTGCGTTTATTCCGACTTTTCGCAGCTGTATTGAAGATGATACGGATGCGCAAAAACATACGGAGACGCAGCTATTCGTCTCATCGACGCTGACGCTGGTTTCGTTTTTGACGGCGGTAATTACGGTCGTTGGCATCGCGCTTACGCCGCTGCTCATTCCGTTTTTCTATCGGGAAAATACCGGCGCGGCATTGGTTGCAGAAACTGTTTTTTTGACGCGGCTCATGTTTCCCTATCTATTTGTGATTTCAGCGGCGGCGTTTTTGCAGGGAATCTTAAACGGCTGCGGCATTTTTGCGCCGTCGGGGTTTACGCCTGTGCTGTTCAATGCGATTGTCATTGCAGTAACGTATTTTCTGACGCCGCAGCTCCCCAATCCTGACGGTCTTCCGGCAGAAGCGCAGGCAGCGCGCGCAATGGCGTTCGGCGTGTTGACCGGCGGATGCTTTCAGGCGCTCTTTCAGTGGCCGTTCGTCAAAGCGACAGGCTGGAAGACGACGCTTACGAGCCTGAAAAATGCCTTTACGAATCCGAATACCCGAAAAGTCGTCATGCTCATCGTACCGACGATCGTCGGAATGGCGGCTTACCAGCTCAATGATCTGGTTTCGACGGCGGCGGCAAGCAAAATCGGGGCAGGAACCGTCAGCAGCTTGCAGTATTCGCTGCGGTTGCAGGAGTTAATACTCGGCATATTCGCAGTTTCAATCGGGACTGTCATTCTGCCGGACTTGTCGGCGCTTGCAAAGCGGCAGCAATGGACGGAATTCAACGCCATGCTGCAACAAGCGGTAAAAATCATCGCGTTCATCACCATCCCCGTAACGGCGTATGCGCTCATTTCCGGCAAAGAAATTATTTCTCTCCTTTATAAGACGCGGAAATTCGACAGCGATTCGGTCGCACTGACGCTCAACGTATTCCGCTTTCACATTGCAGGCTTGTTTTTCATCGCAGTGAACCGTATTCTGTCGCCGGCCTTTTATGCGCAGCGTAACACGAAGCTGCCGACGGCGGCGGGCATCATTTCATTCGGTGTGAATATTGCGCTCGTGCTGACGCTTGCGCTGCCGTTTCAGGGGCGAGGCATTGCGTTCGCGCTCACTGCAGCAAGCGTCGTGAATACCGTTTGCCTTTTTGCGTTTATGAAGCGGCTGCCGGCGATGGATATCCGTGCGCTTGTCGTCAAAACTGCCGTTCAAGTTGCCCGCATGGGGAGCTTTTCGGCTATTGCAGGCGCGCCGGTCTACCTTGTTCGTCCCTACCTGCTTCAGGCATTTGCCGGGCGCGGACGGTTGCTCGCATTCGGGATGCCCGTACTGCTGACGGCAGGTCTTTTCGCTGTACTCGGTATACTGATTCTCGGTATATTTAGAGACGAGACCGCTGTTACGCTCGCAGCGAAGCTGAAACGTCGGCTAAAGCGGTAAGACTGACCGGTAAGGATGCGCGGAAGCCGTCTTGGCGGCGGCCGCTGGCTAGAAATGAAAAACGATTGAAAATGTTGCCGACAGAATCGTTCGGCGCAATAAAAAAATATAAGGAAAAAGATATGACCGATTTTTCTACGTTTGATCTTAAAAAGATCTATCAGGAACGGCGCAATAAAATCGCCGCGTTTTTACAGGAAAATGAACTTGGCGCAGCTGTTTTTGTCGATAGCGAGGCGCATCGAGAACCATCGCTGCGCTATTTGTGCGGCCATCCGAGCGATGCCGTACTCATCATTTTTGAAAACGGTTCGGCCACGCTCATGCCGTGGGATGAGCTGCTTGCCAAAAAGCTTGCCTTTTGCGACAAAATCATTCCGTACACCCGCTACCAAAACAGCAGCATTGATGCGGTGCAGGCCAATCTGAATGCAGCGACGGTAAAAAATCGGAAAGTCGAAATCTCTCCGGCGACTCCGTATCCGGAATTCCTGCGTTTTGTTGATGCGCTGCCGGGCTGGGATGTCAAATGTCGGGAAAACGGCGTGCATCAATACGCGGTGCGCCTCCGCATGATAAAAGATGAATACGAAATCGCGTGTACAAAGGAGGCTGCGCGGATCGGAGACAAAATCATCGATACAATAGAAGAAAAAATACGCGACGGTTCGATTCAGACCGAAACGGATGTCGCGCTCCTGATTGAAAAGGAATGCCGCGCGCACGGCTGCGAGCGTACCGGTTTTGATACATTGGCGGCCGGTCCGAGCCGGAGCTGGGCCATTCACTGCTTTCCGAATTATACCGATGCGGCGTGGCCTGCGGACGGGCTTTCGATTTTGGATTTTGGCGTAGTGGTCAACGGCTACACAAGCGACACGACCGTTACGGTTGTCAAAAACGCGAACGAACAGCAAGATAAGCTGGTGAATCTGGTGCAGTGCGCGGCGGACGAATGCCTCAACTTATATAAAAAAGATATTCCGGTGCGGAATGCCAATGAAAAAGCGCAGAGCATTTTTGCCGCCGCCAAACGGAATATGCCGCACACGCTTGGGCATGGCGTTGGACTTGAGATTCATGAATACCCGCGCGTCAGTTCAAAAATGGATGCGGAAGTAACATTCCTGCCCGGCATGATTGTAACGCTCGAACCCGGCCTGTACGATGAAAAACTCGGCGGCTGCCGCCTTGAAAACGACATCCTCATCACAGAAACCGGCAACGAAGTCATAAGCCACGCGCGTATCATCCGGCTGTAAGGAAGGCGCGGCGGCTGTGTCCGCATTGCTCTTTGCGCGCGGCGGCAGATGGGGTGCAGACGGCTGCCCGCGTTACCTGCTTGCGTGTCTTGCCGAACAGCGAAACGCAAGCTGACGACCGACAGCGCAAACCCGTCATGTTCCGCTTTCCTGTCCGCGGCAGGCAGCGAAAACCAGTCTTACAACTTTTACTTGCTCTCCGCTTCAAGTTTTCCGCAAAGAAAACTTGAAGCGGACGGTCGACAAAGTTAAGTCCTCCGCATCCAGTTTCCCCATCCGCTCCGGCTCGCAAGTTTGTCAGCAGACAAACTTGAAGCGGACGGTCGCCCCAGTTAAGTCCCCCAAAGCCAGTTTTCCCGTCCGCTCCCGCTAGCGAGTTTTGCAACCGCAAAACTCGAGGCGGACGGCCGACCAGTTAAGTCCTTCAAAACCAGTTTCCCCGTCCGCCCTGCCCCATTCCAAAAGCTAGAACTTGAACATCGGTCCGACTTTTACAGTAAACACATTTTCAAAGCCCAGCTGCGTTGAGGACTCGCTCACGCCTCCCAGGCCACCGTTGACAAGTCGTGCGCCAAATGCAAGGTTATCTGCAAGCGTAAGATTTACCCCGATGTTCTGGGTAAAGAAAAACTGCGCGCCAAGCTGAATCGGAATGCCGAAGTGGAAGTCCCACGCATTAGCAGAGTATCCCTGAACGCCGAACACCTCTTTGGAAACCGCTATTTTTGCCACGCCATAAGCCAACCCGGCTCCCACATTGATATACAGCTTTTCATCAACCGCTTTGAATGTCCGCCCAAATATGAGGCTTGTTTCATAGGCGATGCTGTTATGCAGTTTCGCGTCGAGGTCATAAGAGACATACGCGTTTTCCGACGTTACGGAACCTGAGCCGACCGGCGCAATATCGTTCATCCACAAGAACGTAAAACCATTATCGGCAATCACACCAAGCGCAAGGCCGATCGGCATAAGATTGAGGGATGACTTAACGATATCAGGGCCGGATTTGGATGACAGCTGAGGGCCTCCTGAAATACTGCTTGTTGCGACCACACCTCCAAAGGCGAGTGAGGAATAGCCGATTGTCGGCGTCAAAACGAATTCCGCTGCGAAACAATGTGCGGAAACCAGTGCTGCGGCGAAAAAAGCAACCAATACTTTCTTCATATAAAACTCCTTATTTGCAGTCGCGCTGCAAAATACATGAATTTATTTAAAGGGCACCGATCGTGCCCGTTAAATACGAGAAGAAGCGTTCGCCGAACGGAACGCATAGCGGAGAGAATGATTCGTATGTATCGGAAAATTAGAGAAAATCTACCATATATATATATATATATATATCATGGGCGTGGGGAGGATAGTCCAAACATCCGCCGGATATGCGGAGCGCAAACAGCGCGTTTGAGAAATCGTATTGCTTAAACTATCCAGTTGCATGGAGCAAACTATAGCTACGACAACGGAGGAATGTCAAGCAACGCGCGGCAGCTTAAAAGCTACCCTTCTGCGAGTGCATTGCGGCCTCTTTGCAATCTGCCGGATTGAAATAAGTCGCAGTATGCAGCACGGCGCGGCAACTTTCCTGCCGTGCTCGGCATTAGACCTATTCGATAACTGCGTTTTCGAATAGGTAGACGAGTTCTTAATCGCACAAATAGCAGGATTTAGAACATCGCATTTCAAGGTAACTTGTTCAGAAACGGAAGTTTCCGAACAGGTTTATTGTCTAAAATCGCTTTTTGGGAGTTAGTATGCGTACACTTAAATTCGGCAGCGCTTCTATGGGATATGCCGAATGATATTGGTGTCGGCGACGATCATTGAACGGCGCACGGCAGATGGGGTCAGCGTGATTTCGTCGGCGGTTCAGGGTATTTCAAAGCTAGAGGAAAGCATCGATGCCTGCACAAACGGCGGGCGGAAGGTGGGGTGCAGACGACTGTCCGCGTTACCTGCTTGCGCGTTTTGCTCAACAGCACAACGCAAGCGGCCAACCGACAGCGCAAGCCCGTCATGTTCCGCGCTCCCATCCGCCGCCCCGCGTTACCTGCTTGCGCATTTTGCCCAACAGCACAACGCAAGCTGACGGCCGACCAGTTAAATCCTCCGCATCCAGTTTTCCCGTCCGCCCCGCCGCCTAGTCTTCAAACAGCCGGATGTTTTTGGCGTAGCCGGTGCGTTCGCGTTTGGCTTCGGCGGAGGGGTTGGGCTTTCGGGAGATGTTGAACTCGACGCGAAGTCCGCGCCGTATTTTTATTTCTTTGCATTCGGGGATGACTTCTTTGATATAAAAGAAATATTCTTCCCCTGCGCTGTCTTTGATGATGCCGTACCGCTTAATCCACCGCTCAATATGGCCGGCGGACTTTTCGTCCGATATGCCAAGTTCGTCATTTGCCAGCCGCTCAACAAAATGAGTCGGCGGCGTTTTGCCGTCGTCGGTGAGCTTGTATTTTTCGGGAAAGCGCGCCAGCAAATCGAGCAGGCTTTTGGTTTTGTAGTCGGAATATTTAAAATCCGGCTTAAAGCGCAGAATCGATTCGCCGAGCCGCGAAACGAGCGCGGTATTTTTGTTGTCAACTTTCGGAGTTGAAAAATACGCTTGATCGATAAAGTGGGAAAGCGAAAAGTCGGCAATGTCTTCATCTTCGAGTGCCGGATTGTCGAGCAGAATATCGTCGTCAACGTCTTTGATGTCTTCAAAATATTGAAAAATATTGCAGGAATTAATCCAAATGGGTTTGCACTTTTTCTTTTCGCCAATGCCGATCACCTGCTTGCCGAGTTCGCGGAGGCGCAGCGCAAGCGAATAGTAGCCGTTGTCGGATGCGACGATGGCTATGGTGTTCAACTCTGAATGCTGGAGCGACAGCACCACTGCGTCCATCATGATGGCCTTGTCGATAACCTGCGTGTCCTTGTTGTGGAATTGCTGGTAGACGGTAATCGGCGTCTTTGTGATTTGCGTTTGCCACTCCTTCGTATGTTGCATCGACCAATCCGCATAGGCCCGCTGAAAGAGTATTTCGCCCTGTCCCGAAAGCCATGCAAGGATGGCGGGCACCTTTTTTGCCGAAACATTTTCGGCGTCAAAAAAAACAGCTATGTTGTTCACCTGTGTCCTCATGTGCGCGGTGAGCTTCCGGCGTGCGGCGCAGGCGGAAGTCCGCAAGATTGTAATTTTTCATAAGTCCGAAACCTGTTCGCCAGCATCGTGAGCAATCAGGCCCCTTGTACTGTAAAACGAAGCTGCGGCCGTTTTGTAACCATCTCCGCATAAAAAGATTTAGAGAATGCTAGAAATTCCGATGCGCGCCCGCACGGTCGTATGCGGAAAGCCGATAAAATAAGGGATTTTAGAGGCGGAGCTGACGAAAATGATAACCGTGCGCGTCAGCGAATGAAATAAATCTGTTCAGCCGTTTTGGTTCGGAACAGATTATCTTGAACAGCTACTAGGGCATCTCGAAAAACTCTCTTTTTGCGATTTTTCGAGATTGCGACGAGTTGTAACTCGCTAGATTATCGCGAGTTACAATATCGCATTTTCAAAGTTACCTCTAAAAACTGAAGTTTTTAGAGGTTCCCACTCGTCTGACCGCCTGCTTGGGTAAGCTGGCGGAAAATCAAACACAAGGAGTCAAACATGAAGATTTCAAAGAAAATCATTGCGGCCGCTTTACTGGTTGCAAGCGCATTGTGGACGTTCTCCTGCAAATCGGATACGCCCGAAGAGCCATCGACGCCGCAAGATCAGCAGATAACGCAAGATGCAGCCGGCATTACGGAGGCGCTCGCATTCCTTGCAAAAAAAATGAAGAAGGACGTGGCGAACACGGCGGCGAAGATTGAGCTTCCGACGAAGCATAAGGGGGTCGCTATTGCGTGGAAGTCGGATAAGCCGAACGTCATCAGCGCGGACGGCACGGTACGCATCCCCGAAGGCGACGGCACGGAGAAAGTTACGCTGACGGCAACGCTCACGAAGGGGAAGGCAACGCCGCAGAAAAAAGATTTTCCAATTAATGTGCAGAAAAAGCCTGCGGGCGGCGGCACGAATACGCCGAATACGCCCGAATTGCCGCCGGATACAGATGCGGCTGACATTACAGAGGCGCTCGCGTTCCTTGCAAAAGAAATGAAGAAGGACATTGCGAATACGGCGGCGAAGATTACGTTGCCGAAGGAGCGCAATGGGGTCGCCATTGCGTGGGAATCAGACAAGCCGCACATCATTGGAACGGACGGCTCCGTACAAATCCCCGAAGGCGACGGCACGGAGAAAGTTACGCTGACGGCGACGCTCACCAAGGGGAAGGCGACGCCGCAGAAAAAAGACTTTCCAATTAATGTGCAGAAAAAGCCTGCGGGCGGCGGCACCGGGCCGGAAGACGAGCAGACGAAAAAAGATGCGAATGCTATTAAAGCTGCGGTAAAGTTCTTGCAGCAAAAAATTCCTGAGCAGGTTCTGAACACGGAAACAAAGATTGAGCTGCCGACGGAGCATGAAGGCGTCGCTATTGCGTGGAAGTCGGACAAGCCGGATGTCATCAGAACGGACGGCGCCGTGCGCATCCCCGAAGGCAGCGGCACGGAAAAAGTTACGCTTTCGGCAACGCTCACCAAAGGAAAGGCGCAGGCGCAGGAAAACACGTTTGAAGTCGCAGTGCAGCGGAAGGCGGCGGACGGCGGCGCAACGCCGAAACCAAACGATCCGGAAAAGCCGAACGATCCGAGTAATCCAGAAAATCCCGAAAACAAGCCTGAAGAAGATCCGGCAAAGCAGGATGCAGAGGCCATAAAAGCTGCAATCGAAACCCTGCAACACGCAATTCCGCAGATACTTGAAAAGACCGCAACGAAGATTGAGCTTCCGAAGGACCTTAAGGGGGTTGGCATTGCATGGAAGTCAAGCAAGCCGAATGTTATCGGCGAAGACGGCGCGGTAACGATTCCTGAAGGCAGCGGCATGGAAGAAGTTACGCTGACAGCGACGCTTACCAAGGGGAAGGCAACGCCTGTGACGAAAGACTTTAAGGTTTCCGTACAGCGGAAGTCAAACGCAGCCAATCCGCATGAGGAGCAAGCAAAGCAGGATGCGGCGGCCATTACCGCGGCGATAGCGTACTTGCAGCAACAAAAAATCCCGAAGACGCTTGCAAAGACCGCGACGAAAATTGAGCTGCCGAAGGAATATAATGGCGTCTCGATTGCGTGGAAGTCGAGCAATCCGAATGTTATCGGCGCGGGCGGCTCGGTACGCATCCCCGAAGGCAGCGGCACGGAAAAAGTTACGCTTACGGCAACGCTCACAAAGGGGAAGGCAATGCCGAAGACGCAAGAGTTTTCAATCGACGTGCAGCGGAATAATGATAATTTTCTTGCAGTTGCTGCCGCCAAAGCAAAACTGAATATTCCCTCGGAGCTGCTTAACGCAATACAGAAAATCGCGTTGCCGACAGAAATTGAAGGCGTCTCCATTACGTGGAAGTCGAGCAAGCCGGATGTTATTGGAACGGACGGCACGGTAAAGGCGCCTGACGGCAAAGGCGTTACGCCGGTCGAACTGACGGCAACGCTCAAAAAGGGCGCGATTGCATCGGACACGGCGAAATTTACCGTCAAAGTGCACCACAAGGACAAGGAAGCGACCGCTGATGAAGTGTTGAACGCGATAACGCTCCCGCCGCTGACTATTGACAAAAACGAATTGAAGCCGCAGACGCTTCCGCTAACAAAAACAATCGCTGGCGAAAAGACAATCGACATCGCCTATACGACAAGCGATGCAAAGCATCTGGCGCTCAATGCCGAAAACAACAAGGTTACAGTCCGCCGCGACATCATCGACATTGCGGCAACGCTGACGGCGGAGCTTTCGTGCGAAGGCAAGACGCGGAAGATTCAGCTGCCGCTCCAGATTCCTCATATTCCGAAATTAGAAAAAAAGACGAAAGATTCAAACGGGCAGTCGCGGCCGGATTTTATCACCAGTCTTTTATTTGACGGCCAAACCCTTGAAATAACGTGGAAGGGCGCCAATACTGCTGAAACCGGCTGGCAGTATGCGTATACGGCAAACGCGGCAAAGGGAGAAGCGACGCTGTCGGCGATGCGGACATATACAGACGGCCGCTGGCAGACCAAAGATGAGTACGTTGCGGAGAAAGTGAAGAAGCATTCCGTTCGTATTCGGCTCTTGAAAACGCTCTACAATACGCCGTCGTTTGAAAATCTGAAAGCGCTTTTTAATACCGTTTTCCGTGCTGATAATCCGTTTGATGATGAGGGCCTTATCAAATTCATTGTGGGGAACGAGGATATAAGAAAGCATTTTCCGAGCGTAACGGATCCGGATGAGGCGGCGGCCGTAGCGCAGTTCAAGCAGCTCAGCGATGCCGAAAAAGCTGCGGGACACAAAGCGCTCTGTGCGGATATTATCAAGGACGAAGCCGCGAAGGATGGGTTGCCGGATGGATTGTCGCCGGAAGAATCGCTTACCCGCATGGAAGCGTTGAAATCCAGCGAGATTCGGCAGGTTGCAGACTATCTGTTTTTCAAGGATATTCAATTTGCGTATGCAATAACGCCAGCAAGCGGCACGACGTATGATGCGTATCTCAATGAGCTGTGGATAACGCTTGATGCGCAGTACAATGCCGCGAAAGAGTGGCACGCGCAATACGTTAAGTGGGAAAAGCTTGAACCGGGCGATGACGGTTACTGGCGGCTGCGACTTGACGATGCACAGTATAAAGGTACGTTCAATGCACCGTATACGGAACTCTCATATACGAAAAAGATTGATGCTGATGGCAAGGAAAGCGATGAAACCGGAAAATGGAGCATTTCTCAAAATAAAGGTTCCGCGCCGCCGTCTATAACAGCAAAAAACAGTAAGTCGGGAGAGACAATAACGCTCAAATCTCTGCCAAAATCAATTCTTCAAAGGGAATCCTAACCCTTGCACACGCCGCCTCGCAAAACCTGCGGGGCGGTTCCATTTTCGGATGCGGGCAGTTACTCCGGCGGCGTTTATGCAAACGCAGCTTGCCGGCAGCGCGTGTATAAGGCAATAGTTATATATTCTGCCGTGTAATTGTTATGGGCCTCTCGAAAAACTCGCTTCTTGCATTTTTTTTCGCGATTGCGACGAGTTGTAACTCGCTGGATTATCGCCAGTTAAAACATCGCATTCTCAAAGTTACCTCTAAAAAACTGAGATTTTTAGAGGTTCCCTTATGAATAAATACAGCAAGCGTTATACGCAAAAATCTTAGGCGTATCATTCGCCCCAACGGTTCCTCTTGGGTAATTGCTTCTATCCTTTTCCGCCAAAATCTTATTTTTTGTCGAAAATATGGAATGCCCATTATTTTTCTTTATATCGCCCAAATTCCGAGTTTTGAAAAAATGAGGCGCTTTTTTAGTATTTTCCGGCAATTTCGGCCCCAAAACCTATGAAACTGGCAAAAACTGATTTCTGTGAGAAGTTGCCATGTCTGACGTACCGTGCATACAAAAAATCAGTTTTGACGACAGGGGCAAGCCAGTTACCGGCTGCGAAGTGTTGACGGTACGCAAGGTTGCAGGTCTTCGATTAACGCCATACCTCGATGCTCTGCGTAGCGGGTGTTGACGAGCCGTTTCCGTATTGATTTTCATGCGCCTTGCTCCGCGGCTGCGCTTGGCGTTCTTGTTGATACTAAAATTGCAAATTGTTATAATCGCGCTGTTCATTTGAATGCGGCGGAATCGCGCTTTTGGATGCTGCACAAGTCCTTGTATTGCAACAAATTATACAAAGCAGCTGGTGTTTTTAGTGTCGCTGATTGCGCTGCATTCGGATTATTTACTGTCTTCCTTTTTATGATGAGGTTTCCGTGTTCCTAAAAAGTCTCGATATTTTTGGCTTTAAATCTTTTGCAGATCGCACGCACATTGACTTTGCGGACGGAATAACAGCGTTGTTGGGGCCGAACGGCTGCGGTAAGAGTAATGTCGTTGACGCGATTAAGTGGGTGCTTGCCGAAAACCGCTCCAAGAATCTCCGCGCGGAACACAAAGAGGACGTTATCTTCAACGGCACGGAGCGACGCGCGGCGCTGAATGTGGCGGAAGTTACGCTGACGATGTGCAATGAAAACGGCCTTTTGCCGCTCGATGAGTCTGAGATTGCAATCAAACGGCGGCTTTACCGCTCCGGCGAAAACGAATATTTCATCAACAACCGGCCGGTCGGCGCACGGGAGATTATCAAACTGTTCATGGACACTGGCGTCGGCAAGTCGGCGTATTCCGTCATGGAGCAGGGGAAAATTGACCAAATCCTTTCAAGCAGACCGGAAGACCGCCGCTATCTTTTTGAGGAAGCCGCCGGAATCAGCCGCAGTAAGGCGGAGTGCGCGCTTGCGGAACGGGAACTTGAGCAAACCCGCCAGAATATGCAGCAGATTGAAGTTTCTATGGCGGAAATCAAGCGTTCCTATGACGCGCTCAAAGTGCAGGCGGAAAAAACCGGCCGCTATCGCACGGCAAAAGAGACGATTTTTAATCTGGAGCTCGACATTGCGCTGCTTCGGCTGAAAAACTTTGTGCAAGATCAGGCGCGGCACGAGCAAGAACTCAAGGAAGTTGAGCAAAAACGCGATGCTGTCCGTCGGCAAATAGAAGAACTGAACGCGGCCATTTCCGACAATATGGATCGGGTGCGCTCAATGCAGGAGCAGGTATACTCCATGCAGGCCGAACTTATCGGCATTCAAAAAGAAAAGAACGGCAAACTTGACCTTGTGAACCAATACAACAGCCGGGCGCGGGAAATTAAGGAAAAAATCGCCGCGCTTGAAGCGCATCAAAAGACGATTCGGGAGCGAATCGACAGCATTCAAGAGGAAATCGATGAACAAGCATCATCCTTGCACGAAAAAACGAAGCAGCTTGACGGCATTGCAAAGAACATTGCCTCGTTTGAAGGCAATATAAAGGAAGCGGAAAGCAGAATTGCAGAAAACGAGCGGCTTTCCGGCGAGGCGGCAGGCAGCATTACCGCGCTCAATAATGAGCGAACGCAGATGCAGAAAGACCTTGCCGCGCTGACGGAAGACATCGTTACCATGCTCGATGCCAAGCTGAAGGAAGCGGGCTTTTCCGAAAGCGGGCTGCGGAGCGCGAAAGAAAATCTTGACGCGATACTTGGCCGTCTGAAAATCTTTGCGGACGGCCGTAAAAATATTTTTTCCGACACGGCTCAGGCCCGCACGGCGCAGGATGCGCTCAAAACAGCGGAAGAAGCGGCGGAGGCCTTTGCGGAAACCGGCCGGCTCATCGCGGAACTTGAAGGGGCGCTCGCTTCCTACGTCAAGTCGTCTCCGGCCTTCATCATCGAATTCCTTTCGCCGGAAGGCATTATGACGCAGAAGCGGGGAATCGATGCGAAAATTGCGGAAAATTTCGTCAAAATTGCCTCGCTTGATGAGCGGATCGGACTGCTCGATGCCGAAAACGAAGGGCTTTCTCAAAAAATCGATGAGTACAAGGATACGCTAAACCGCTTAAAGGTGAATCAGGTGCAGATGAAGGAACAAATTGCGGCCTCCGAGCAGCAAATGACGCTCCTCCGCCGCACGTTGACCGGCGAACAGAACACGCTGCGCCGCACCGATGAGGAACTTTTTACCGAAAACCGCCGCGCCGATGACATGAACGAGCAGATTCTCGGCGTGCAGCAGGAACTTGCGGAGATTGAGCATCGCGGCGCCGCGCTTGCCGCATCGCTTACCGAGCTTGATGAAAAGATTGCGGAAAGCAACAGCAGCGTTTCCGGCAATCGGGGGGCGCTGCAAAAACGGCAGGAGGAGCAGAACCGCTATCAGGCGCAGTTTGAACGGCTGACGCTTTCGCTCAATTCGTCTGCGACTGAAATTAAAAACCTCAAGCAGAATTTTCAGGAACAGCATTCGCGCGATTTGATGGAATTTGAAGAGCGGATGTACAAAATTTCTGCGCAAACCGCTGAGCTGCGCGAAAAACTTGCTGCGGAAAAAGAGGCGCTCCGCCTATTAGGACAGGTGAACTTGATGGCTGTCGAAGAATTTGCGGAAGTCAAAGAGCGTTACGAGCGGCAGAAGGCGAACTACGACGATACGCAAAAGAGTTTGGACAACCTTATCCGCGTTTCGGAGGAAATCCGGTCAAAGTCGTCCGAGATGTTCCTCGATACCTACAATAAAATTAAGAAAAATTTTCACAATATGTTCCGCAGGCTTTTCAATGGCGGGCGGGCAGAGCTTCGGCTTGCCGATCCGCAAAACGTGCTTGCCAGCGGCATCGATATTTTTGCGCAGCCGCCGGGTAAAAAGCTCGAAAATATTTCGCTTCTTTCCGGCGGCGAAAAAACAATGACGGCCGTTGCCCTTCTTTTTGCAACGTATCAGGTGCGGCCGTCGCCCTTCTGTCTGCTTGATGAGATTGACGCTGCGCTGGATGACAAAAATGTTTCGAGCTTTGTTACAACGCTTGAAGCGTTCGCAAACGTCAGCCAGTACATCGTCATTACGCACAACAAGAAAACGGTTATGGGCGCAAGCACCATGCTGGGCATCACAATGGAAGAATCCGGCGTCAGTAAAATACTGGGGCTGCGGCTGGATGAGGATATAAAAATCGGCGCGCCGATTGATGCGCCGGCGGAAAATGATTTTGTCGATGAGGAAATTCCGGATGAAGAAGGAACGTACATTCCGCCGCGTCCGCCAAAGCGGATTTATAATGCGGACGGCTCTATTACCGATCCCGAAATTGAACGCATAAAGCATGAGGAGAAAACCCGCGCTGTCGAAGCAAGAAAGACGGCGCAGAAGCTCAAGAAGGAAGCGCACGCGGCGGAAATGGCGGAAACTGCCGTAGCGCAATCTGCCGCAGAAGGAGACGATGCGAATGATTGATATAAGCTATTATATAGAAGAAATGAGAGATTTTTTGGCCGAAAACAGAAAGCGCACGATTATTATTTGCGCCCTGCTGATTTTTATGGCGCTTTCTGCGGTAATTCTCTTGATGCAGGCAATGCCGCCGGCAAAAAAGAAAAAGGCGCAAACGGAACAGAAAAAGCTGGTGCTGACGGAAGAGTTGATGCCGCCGCTCGGGCCGGAAGTTCCTGACGGCTACGTTACGTCTCGCGAGCCAAAGGCCAAATGGACGGAAGAAGAAGCTGCCGAATGGTTTACCGTACCGGATGAGATCGAATTAAAAAAACTTGGCGATGCAAATGACCGCATCGTAAATGATATAACAGGGGCTGCGCCATGAAACGCTCGATTTATTTTATTGCCGCCGTTGTAACATTGACGGCGGCGGCTTACGCAACAGTTTCAAAGAGCGAAGCGCCCAGCCCATCGGACATTTCTGCCGCCGAACAACAGAACAACGCTTCGGCCGCGGATATGCAAGCTGAACCGGAGAAGCTTCACGCAGAATCTCATGATGCCGGAAGCGCAACGGAAAAGGCGAATGAGGCGCGTACGCCGGAAACGGATGGTCTTCAAACCGAGCGGTATACCGCCGAAGACGAACCAGCCGCGCTTACCGATGCTGCAAGGGACTCGGAAAATGAGTTTGAGCTTACGGAAAAAATTGACGGCGCGGAGCTTCCGCTTATTCCGTTAGCCAGAGGTCGGGACAATGCCGCGCTTCCGCCGACGGAAAACCGCCTTGCCGACATTCCGGAACCGATCGTATATGACGTGCCGTCCATGTTGGACGCGCAGCCTGTCGGAACATCGGAAAACAAAGCTGACGCGGAATCGAATATGCAGACTGCGCTGAACGAAAATACGCCTGAAAATGCCGACATGCCGGAGCAAAACGGCCGCGCGCCAGTGGAGCCGGAAAGTGCGGACGCGTCGCCGGAATCCGTTGTTATGCCGTCCCGCACTATGGCGGTACAAACGAATCAGCTATTTTTCGTCGAATATCCCGGAAACGGCTGGATTTATCAGGGAAATATTGATGAAAACGGTTTGCGCGATATGCGGCAGCGCAATTTTGTATTCGGCGGCAGAAAACTGAACAGCCAGAACCAATCCTACACGCTCTGTGCGCTTCGTTCAGGCGCTTATTTGCTTCATTTTTACAAGAATGATGTTTTGTCCGGCAACTACATTGACGATTATCTGGAAGTCGTTGTGTCGGAAGGCGCGGCGGGCGACGCCGTTATACTCAAGGCTCCTGATTATGCCGAGGTCATTCCCCCGAAAATTAAATCCGATGAAAGTGCGGCGGAGAACGATAAGCAGCTGTCGGCGCGCACGGAAAGGCAACCGAGTCTGGCTTCGAGCACCGAAGGAGCGCCTTTCTCCCTGCGTCCTATTGAGAGCGCGCACAATTCAGCCGCTCAAACAATACCGCTGTATGCAGACGCTTTCGATGAAGACAAAACGCGCGCCGTTCAGCAAAGAGAAGCCGCAGCAGCTCTTTCAGTTGCGAAGGCGGAGCAGGCAGAATATGCGGCGGAGCCTCTTCCAAGCAATACTGCGCGCGCAGCCGGCAACAGCTCCGGACGCGACAGTCTTACAGCCGGAGGAGCCGCTCCGGACGCGGCGAAAGAACCGCAAGCCAATCCGGAACAAGCGGAAACTCCGCAGCCGGTAAATGCAACTGCCAGTCAAACGCCGGTGGAAGCAGATGCGCCGTCCCCATCTGCAATGCTCGCGGAAGCGGAACAGTATTACGAAAAAAAAGAATATGCCGCCGCGCTTGCCGCGTTGTCGGATTTTTTTGAACGGTCGCCGGCAGAACAGGATGCGGGGCTGTTTTTGCAAGGACGGATTTTTGAAGCGCAATCGCATATCCGGAATATAAAAAACGCAATCGATTCTTATGACCGGTTGGTTCGCGATTATCCGGCAAGCCGTTTCAAAGAACAGGCTGCGCGGAGAAGCCGGTATCTCAAATATTTTTACATAAATAATCAGGTAGGAAGATGATGAAAACAGCGGGATTATACGGCGTATGCGCGCTTGCGGCGGCTGTCTTTTTTTCGTGTACGGTGAACAAGCCGGCCGAGCAACAGAAATTCATAACGGTCAATGCGGCGGCGGCCGTTACAGAAAAAGCGGATATTGTAGAAGTGGCGTTTTCTGTGGGAAGCGCCGGATGGGCGGCAAAAAAGGTAATGGAAGATAATGATGCCGCCGTCAGCCGCCTGATGGAAGCAATGCGGCTTTTGGGTGTGGAGCCGGATGCCGTAACCGTTTCGAACACGAGCTTTGAGCCATACAAGCTCGATCCGCGGCAATATGCGGCATCTACAACCGTTACGGTTAGGCTCAAAAGCGCAAATCGCATCGGCGACATTATCGATAATGGCAAGACCGCCGGAATGCCGATTCCGGTCGTGCGGCTTGCAATTTCTGAAACGGCGGAAGCCTACCGGAAAGCGCGGGCTGCGGCCGTGCAACAAGCGCAGGAAAAGGCGGCGTTACTTGCAGGCGCAGGCGGATGCCGCATCGGAGATGTCCTTTCTATCGAAGAATTGAGTAAGGGCGATGGCGATGCTCCCAAGCCGGACAACAACGGAAACGTCCGCATCGCTTCCGAATTGCGGGTTACTTTCGCCATTCAACCGTAAACGCGGATGATTGCAGCGCAGCTCTAGAAAAATAATCAGTGCGCCGAACTGCGGCAGAATAAGCGCCGTTCTAAAAAATAAGGAGATTTTTATGTTGGACTATAAATTCATACGGGATAATCTTGAAGCCGTCAAAAAAAATATCGAAAATCGCAATATGCAGGCCGATGCGGATTTAGTCGTCAAACGCTACGATGAGCGCACCGCGTTGGTAACGGAACTGCAGCAGCTCCAGCAAAAGCGCAATGAGAATGCGGCCGCGATGAAGCAAAAGCTCGATGCTGAAAAGCGCGCGGAACTTATCGAATGCGGGAAGCAAATAAAAGAAGCGATTGCAAATGTCGAAAAACGCTTGCAGGAAACGGAGGCTCAGCTTGATGCGGCCGCCCGGAAGATTCCGAATATGGCGCATCCCGACGCTCCGGTGGGGAAACTGGATGCGGATAACCTTGAAGTCAAGAAGGTCGGAGCCATCCGCGCGTTCGATTTTACGCCGAAGGATCACGTGTCGCTTGCAGAATCGCTTGAACTCATCGATTTTGACCGGGCAACAAAGGTGTCCGGCTCCAAGTTTTATTATCTGAAAAACGAAGCCGTCTTCCTTGAGCAAGCGTTGATTATGTATGCGCTCAATATTCTCAAAAAATACGACTTCAATTTATTCATAACGCCGGACGTTGCCAAAGCGGAGGTGCTGCAAGGAATTGGATTTAGTCCGCGCGGCAACGAAAGCAATGTTTATGCGCTTGAAAATGAAGATGCCTGCCTTGTCGCGACGGCGGAAATTACGCTCGGCGGCTATCATTCCGGCGAAATCCTCGACAAAGCGACGCTGCCGCTGCTCTACGGCGGACTTTCGCATTGCTTCCGGCGCGAGGCGGGGGCGGCCGGCCAATTTAGCAAGGGGCTGTACCGCGTACATCAATTTGATAAGGTTGAGATGTTCGTTTATGCGACGCCGGAACAGTCCGACGCGCTCCATGAAAAGCTCCGGCTCATCGAAGAAGAAATTTTTACCGGCTTGGGGATTCCGTTCCGCGTTGTCGATACGTGCACGGGCGATCTTGGTGCGCCGGCATATCGGAAGTGGGACATTGAAGCGTGGATGCCCGGTAGAAATGGCGGAGAATACGGCGAAGTAACCTCAACTTCAAACTGTACGGACTATCAGGCGCGTCGGCTCAATATAAAATACCGCGATGATGACGGAAAAAATAAATACGTCCACACCTTGAACGGCACGGCCATTGCCGTTGGACGCGCAATGC
Organism: uncultured Treponema sp.; assembly: GCA_963539665.1. Lineage (GTDB taxonomy): Bacteria > Spirochaetota > Spirochaetia > Treponematales > Treponemataceae > Treponema_D. The sequence goes on along the minus strand of CAUTOX010000008.1, from coordinate 2,181 downwards.
TCGCCATCATGGAAAATTACCAAAATGCCGATGGTTCGGTAACGATTCCGGCCGTGCTGACGCAATACTGCGGTTTTGACCGAATAGAACCAAAACGCTGATATGCGGGAAGCCGATTATTCAAAGCGGATTTTTTATATTCTCGTTTTTTTTGCCGTCATTGTGTTCGGCATCTTGCTGAAGCTCACCGTTGCGGTGTCTCGGCCGGTTACCGTTGCGGTGTTGCTTTCTTGCGTTTTTTATCCGATTGTCAGACGGCTGCGGGACAAACTGCATTTTCCGTGGGCGCTCGGAATCTTCACCATCATGCTGTTTGTCATAATTTGCCTGACGCTGCTTTCGACCATAATCGGCGCTAGCCTCACCGCATTTTTGAATCAATATCCGAATTACGAGTCGAAATTCAATTCGATTTACAAGATTTTTGCCGGTACGCTGAATCTGCAATTTTACGAAGACAAAAGTTTTATCGAAAATATCTGGAGCCAGCTCAAGGTGCGCGCGTTTATACAAAAAACCGCCATTTCCGTTTCCGGCGACTTGATTTCAATTACAAAATCGCTTGGAGTAGTGCTGCTGCTGAGTGTTTTTTTTCTTATTGAAATTAAAAATACCCGCGAAAAGCTCAATTATATGTTTAATGGAGCGTTTCAAAACCGCTTCCTCAAAATGACAAAAAAAATCATCATGGAAACCGTACATTTTGTTTCCATAAAATTCTTCATCTCGCTGGCAACGGGCATTCTGGTGTACATATGCGGCGCAATCATCCGCTTGGACTTTGCTATTCTTTGGGGCTTTCTTGCATTCGTGCTGAACTTTATTCCGACATTCGGCTCCATCTTTTCAGTCGGCATGATGTCGCTTTTCGCGCTGCTGCAATTCTACCCGCGTCCATTTCCGATTTTTTTCGTGCTCATTGCTTCAACCGCAATCAACATGATTTTAGGAAATATTGTCGAACCGAAAATCGAAGGGGAAAACTTAGGACTCTCGCCGTTTGTCATATTGGCAAGCCTGCTGTTTTGGGGCTGGATGTGGGGCTTCATCGGCATGATTTTAGCCGTCCCGCTCATGGTGATTCTGAAAATCGTGTGCGAAAACGTGTCATACCTACATTGGGCAGCCATCCTGATGGGCAACAAAGCCACCGACACGCAAAAAGAACTTTCCAGCAGCGAAGCGGATTAGGACTTAGCTTCCCTCTCAGAATGTGGGCGGCCGATTCCCATCCGCCCTGCCTCCTGCATACACAACTTGAGGCTGGAGCTCGGCAAATCAAAAAACACGCAGCAAATTTCTCCTGCCGCTCCCGCCTGCAATCCATTAGCAAGTTTTGTCATAGACAAAAGTTGAGGCTGGAGGTCGGCAAATCAACCCCACGCGGCAAATTTCTCTCGCCGCTCCCGCCTGCAATCCATTAGCGAGTTTTGCCATAGGCACAACTTGAGGCTGGAGGTCGGCAAATCAAAAACCACACGGCAAACTTCTCCTGCCAGCCCACATACTAGCAAGTTTTCCACATGGAAAACTTGAAGCAGACAGTAGGCCTGTTAAAACGATCACAGAATATCCTGCTTGGCTGCCAACAAACTTGAGGCTGACAGCCGACAAATCAAAACCCACACGGCAAACTTCTCCTGCCACTCCCGCCTACAATCCATTAGCGAGTTTTGCCATAGACAGAAGTTGAGGCTGGCGGTTAGCAAATCAAAAACCGCGCGGCAAACTTATCCCGCCTCCCCTCCTGCAATCCACTAGAAAGTTTTGTCATAGACAAAACTTGAGACAGGCGGTCGGCAAATCAAAAATCACACGGCAAACTTCTCCTGCCAGCCTCGCCTACAATCCATTAGCGAGTTTTGCCATAGACAGAAGTTGAGGCTGGCGGTTAGCAAATCAAAAACCGCGCGGCAAATTTCTCTCGCCGCTCCCGCCTACAATCCATCCTCAAGTTTTGTCATAGACAAAACTTGAGGATGGCAGTCGGCAAATCAAAAACCACACGGCAAACTTCTCTCGTCATCCCCTCTACAATCCATTAGCAAAGTTTTGTCATAGACAAAAGTTGAGGCTGGAGGTCGGCAAATCAAAAAACACCCGGCAAACTTCTCTCGCCAGCCCCTCTACAATCCATTAGCGAGTTTTGCCATAGACAGAAGTTGAGGCTGGCGGTTAGCA
>CAUTOX010000007.1:0-39621 GCA_963539665.1 uncultured Treponema sp. | reverse complement strand
GCTTCCGGCAAAAACGCCGCAAGCTGGCGAATGGGTATCAAAGCGGTAAAACAACAGTAAGGAGACAAGCGAAATGAAAATCGAAGAAATGAAAGCGAACGGCTATACGCGGTATACGGCATGTATTGAAAAGCTAATCATTACAAAAGAAGTCGAAGTATGGGCAAAGGATTGGGACGATGCCCGCGCCATACTTAAAAAGGCTGCTGAAACATTGCCGGATTCAGCTTTTGAGGAAAGGGAACTGCCAGAGATTCAACAGCTTGAACGCAGTTCAGAACATCCGCCTTCTATCGCCGCCGCACAATCAATAATTGCAGAGTACAATGAACGTTTTTACGAATAGGAGAATGAAGAATGACAGAAAATAAATGTACCAAAGGCAGATTGTGCGCGGAATTGCTGAACGTCATCGATGACGGCGGCGGCAAAGGAATAAAGGCGCATTACGGCGTTACGCCCAAAATGATGTGCGCCGCGCAATTTAGACTTGAAGATATGCCGATTATCGCAGTCTCGTACAAGACGTGCGCAAAAGATAAAGGCAGATTATTTAATTTCTGTCCGTTTTGCGGAGAGCTGTTTGCTTGGGCAAGGAGGTAAAAATGACGGAAACGTCTGAAACTCAACAGAAAACCACCGAAATCACAAACCCCATGAGAGAGCTGCTTTTGTACAAAAATCAAAAGTACGGAGACAGCGCATTGCAGCCGAAGCAGATTTTTTACAAAGGCGATGCGACAAACTCAATTCTCATACGCCTAGACGATAAACTCGGGCGCATTATGGCAAACGCGGACGAAACGCCGCGCATAAACGATGTAGCGGACATCATCGGCTATTGCACCTTGCTTTTAATCGGCATGGGGGCTACGGCGGATGATATTCAAAAGCTCAAGGATTAAGGGGGGACTAAATGGATAAAATCAATGTATTTATTTATCGCGATAAGGCTGACGGACGTATAAATGACATTCATATTATAACGTACGAGCAATTAGTCAAAAATTACGCCCAAGATGAACCTGAAGTAGAAAACTACGTTACAAAAGAAATGGTTATAGCGGATATGCAACGATACAATGCAGACAGCCGTAATAACTCCATCGTTGAATGGACGGATTGCCGCACGCTTTTAGACGCTGAAAATCTTTTGCGCAAAATTAGAACGCTTGGAGATGCGGCTCTTGGAGAAGCACCCAAACAACAGACAACATCGAAAGCGGGGCGCAATGACCGACCTTTCCGTATGTTCGGGAATAGAAGCGGCAAAAGTATGAACGACATAAACCGTCTTCTAATCTGCGTCTGCAAAATAAAAAGCAATGGAAATAACGGTAACAGTCGAGGTAACAAAATATCGTAAAATAGGCATTTTTAAGGCTTTGAAGCCTCTTTTAATGTTTTTTGCGTTGCATAGCTATATTCGGTAATCTTGCATTTATTTCTAGGGATTATAATGAATAAGTCGTTCTTAAAACTACGGGTGGCGATTCTTATTGTTTGTGATAAATAACAATCTTCCGGCTAAATTTTATCCCGCTTCCATTGCAACGAATCCACTCGCAGATTTGCGCAAGCAAAGCAGAGGCCGGCGGCCGAAAAAAAAATTACATCTTCCAGCTAAATTTACTCTCGCGTCCATTAAAACGAACCCACTCACCGATTTGCGCACACAAAACGGAGGCAGACGAACGATAAAATTACCCCTTCCAGCTAAATTTTATCCCGCTTCCATTAAAATGAAAACACTCGCCGATTAGCGCAAGCAAAGCCGCGGCCGGCGGTCGAAGAAATCTCATCTTCCAGCTAGATTTTATCCTGCGTCCGTTACAACAAAACCACTCGCCGGTTTGCGCAAGCAAAGCAGCGGCAGACAGACGAAAAAAATACATCTTCCGGCTAAAATTTATCCCGCTTCCATGAAAATGAAACCACTCGCCGGTTTGCGCAAGCAAAGCGGAGGCAGGCGGTCGAAAAAACTACATCTTCCAGCTCAATTTTATCCCGCGTCCATTCCAACGAATCCTCTCGCCGGTTTGCGCAGCAAAACGGAGACAGCCGGCCGAAACAAACTACACCTTCCAGCTAAATTTACTCTCGCGTCCATTAAAACGAACCCACTCACCGATTTGCGCACACAAAACGGAGGCAGACGAACGATAAAATTACCCCTTCCAGCTAAATTTTATCCCGCTTCCATTAAAATGAAAACACTCGCCGGTTAGCGCAAACAAAGCAGAGGCCGGCGGTCGATAAAACTACACCATCCAGCTCAATTTGCTCCCAATTCCATTGAAACGAAAACACTCACCGTTTTGCGCAAGCAAAGCAAAGGTCGGCGGCCGATAAAATTACATCTTCCAGCTAAATTTACTCCCGCGTCCATATATAGCTAATTGCCTTATAAAACAGCATCTAGAGCCTGAGAAACGGAGCCATATAGATGAACGCAGCCAGCAACCTTTTGCTTCAACGCGCTCCACTTGTGCTCAATAGGATTGTATTCAGGCGAATACGGCGGCAGAAAAATCAATTTCTGCGAGTATTTCTCCGCAAGGTTCTGCAAAACCTCTTTTTATGAAACGCCGCATTGTCCATGATGATGACATGGTCCATTGGCAGCTTCTTTAACAATTTGTCTTCAAACCACTTTTCGAACACTTAAGCGTTCATCGATCCGCTGTAGGTGTGCGGAGCAAGCAACACGCCCTCTCATGGGGCCGCAACAAGCCCAATTCGAGCATGATGCTTGCCGCTGATACGAATATTGCCCCGTTTTCCTCGTTTACTGCGTGCATATTGGCGGTACATTTGCGTCTGGAGACCGGTTTCATCTATATAGACGAACTTTTCTTTGGGAATGTCTTTGACTTTTTTCTAAATATGCCTCTACTTGTCTGGGGGTTGTTTTTTGTAAAATATGCTCTTTTTTTCGCGTGATACCAAGTTTTCGCAACCGCTTCAGCACTGAAGATGGATGACAGCCGAAGACTTTTGCAATTTCTTTGAGGTAGCATCGAGGTGCTCTTCTCTGTATTTGCGATTAAATCAGTTCGGAAACTTCCATTTCGGAATTTGTTACCTTGAACTGCGATGTTCTAAATCGTGCTATTTGTGCGATTTAGAACTCGTAGCCCTGTTCAATGTTGTCGAACAGGGCGTGTTTTTCAGGAATGATTTTCTTATTGACCGGACGGCGGATTTCATTTTAACGTCACCGGTTGCTCTGTATCGTTTTCTCCAACCAATGAGCGTACCGATATTTACTTTAAATACCGCCGCAGCCTGTGCCAACGTGAGGCCTTCTTCTGTATATTTGATTGCTCGTAATCTATAGTTATATTTCAAGGCAAATAGCTATAAAATAAAACCACTCGCCAATTTGCGCAGCAAAGCAGAGGCCGGCGGCCGAAGAAATTGCATCTTCCAGCTAATTTTTATCCCGCTTCCATTAAAACAAAACCTCTCGCCGGTTTGCGCAAGCAAAGCGGAGGCAGGCGGCCGAAGAAATTACATCTTCCGGCTAAGTTTTATCCCGCGTCCGTTATAACGAATCCTCTCGTCAGTTAGCGCAAACAAAACGGATGCAGGCGGCCGAAGAAATTCCATCTTCCAGCTAAATTTTATCCCGCTTCCATTACAACGAATCCTCTCGCCGGTTTGCGCAGCAAAGCGGAGGCAGGCGGTCGAAAAAACTACATCTTCCAGCTCAATTTTATTCCGTTTCCATTACAACAAAACCTCTCGCCGGTTTGCGCAAGCAAAGCGGAGGCAGGCGGTCGAAAAAAACTACATCTTCCGGCTAATTTTTATTCTGCGTCCATTACAACAAAAACGCTCGCCGGTTTGCGCAGCAAAGCGGAGGCAGGCGGCCGGTAAAATTACATCTTTCGGCTAATTTTTATTCCGCCTGCCCCTGCCCCTGCAACAATGGCGCAGAAGGGGATTCTCCGTTATACTCGGTTCATGTTGAACAAAAAAATTGCGATAAATGGGGAGCCGTGGTGCCGCGGCATGACGGGAATTGAGCGGGTTGCAATCGAAGTAACGGAAGCGCTCGATGCGCTTGCGGCTCCGGGCGAGATGGAGCTTATCGTTCCGGCAAATGCGCAAAATATACCGGCGTTTCAAAATATTCAGACGGTGCGCTTGAATTGCACCGTAAAATCTTTTCCGCGCTGGACGCAAGGCGCTTTTCAGCAATACGTGCTCCGCAGCCGCGCTGTCAGCCTCAATTTTTCCAACACCTGCCCCATCTTCGCTCCGGGAATTGAATTTCTCCATGACATTTACTGCAAGCTTCATCCCGAAGATTTTACTTCCCTGCGCGACAAACTTGTCCGCAGCTACAGTACGCTCATGTACCGGACGATTGCTAAGCGGGCGCGGCGCATTATCACCGTTTCCGAGTATTCAAAAAAGACTATCGCCGAAACATATCGCATAAATCCTGATCGTATCGGCGTAATTTATGCAGGGATCGGCAAATACACTGCCATTCAACCGGACTTCTCTATTTTGAACCGCTTGCCGCAGCTTGCCGACCGCCCCTTTTACTTTACGCTGGGAAGCCTTGCCGTGCGGAAAAACCTCAAATGGATTGCCGATCATGCCGAATTATATCCGGCCGAGCTTTTTGCCGTTTCAGGAAGCGCGCGCCCCGATGTTATTCCGCAGGAGCTTCAAAAGCTCCGCGCCCTCCCGAACGTCATCATGACCGGCTACTTGACCGATGCGGAAGCAAAAGTGCTGCTTTCAAAATGTCGAGCTTTTATTTTTCCGTCCTATTTTGAAGGATTCGGAATCCCGCCGCTTGAAGCGCTTTCTTGCGGCGCTCCAATTATCATTTCTAACGCTGCAAGCCTTCCGGAAATATACGGCAACACCGCCCATTATATTGAACCCGATGCGCCCGCCGTCAATTTAGACGAACTGCTCACAGAGCCGGTGGAGCCGCCGGACGAACTGCTTGAAAAATACACGCTTAAAAACAGCGCCGTGCGGCTTTATAAAGAAATCAGCAGTTTGTAGCAGCGGCAAGCGGACGGACTTACGCGGCAGGCAATACGGCGCACGAGGCGTTGCGAACATCGCATTTGCCGCAAACGCCCGCTACGGATTGAGCTTCCATTCGCCGTATTCATCGACAATTTCGGTTTTCATTGCGGCCATTGGACGCCAGACGATGGAAATAGTCATGTGCGGGTCAAAATCGAAGTACTTTTTACCGCCTTCGTTTTTAAGCTGCGGCGAAATTTTAAACTCCATGTTGAAATCCCAGTCGCGCAGGTCATGCGTGATGGCAAAATTCAAACTTTTGAGCTTAAAGCCCGCATTTTTCCGCAGCATTTCATCATCAAAGCGGAAGGAATTGAGCAAATCGATAAAGGGATTTACTTCGCCGGGTAAATTGTATTTATTTCCGAAATAACGGTAGATGACGGAATTCCGCGACGATGACGAAAACGTAAATGTTAAAAACTCATGAATTTTGAGCGAAATTGACGGATCGAATAAAAAATAGCTGTCCGTCGGGCGCAGCAAGTCCGCCACAACGCTCGTCGATACGCCAAGACCGAGCGAAATGCGGTTTTTCCACGTTACGATGTTCCTTGTTGACGGTTTGTACGAAAATGCAAAATTATACGGCAAAAATTCTTTAATTTCCTTACCCGCCGCGTCTTTGCGGGCAACCCAGCCTTTCGTCTCGTCAAAATCATAGCCGTAGGTGTAGTTCATGTTGTAATCCGCCTGCAAGCCCTTCCATGCAAGCGACAGCTTCAACGAGTCGTGATACTCGTCTTCCAGATTGTACGTGTAATTTTCAGTAAATTTCAGCGAATTGCTGAAAAACGACAGCGTTGCATTCTGTTTGAACGGCAGCTTTTTCCATTCGGCATCGTCCTTCGTACTCGTCTTTTTGATGCCGCTTTCAAAGGAGAGCGTTACGAACGGCGCGCCGAGCTTCAAAACGCCTGAATACTGATCCGGCTGCGGCGGAAGCATTGTCGTCAGCGTCAGCGATTCGGTAATCTTCCCGTCAAGCTGGTTAGCCGCCATAATAAAATCGAGGGCGTTGATCGTTACCGCCTTTTCGTCGTCCCACTGCGCAATGTGGTAATCCCACTCAGGATCATCAGCCGTCCCCGTAAACTCCGTGCGGATAATTTTTACCGTCGAACGCCACGTTACTCCGGTGTCCTTTATGGCATTGATGTAGTAAAACGGCTTGAACGCAACCGTATTCGTGTTCGTCAAATCCTTTTTTTCCGCAGCGAAGTCGGTTTTCCGCAACGCCGCCGCAGACTTTTCGCTGTAGCCGCCGGTCGCTTCGTCGGTCGAAATATACGGATGCTTTTGGAACACCGGTTCAAACGTATACGCATTTGTTGCCGAAAAAAAATTGCCGCCGTAGGTAAAAACATTATCGAGCGTAACCGGAACCTTCAGCGTGTACATCGACGAGCGCATATTATCCCATTCAAAATCCTCCGGCTTTTTGAGGTGGTCGGATGAATACACAAGCTGCGTAGTAAGCGACGGCTTTACCGAATACTTTGCGGCAAATGTAATGCCGGAAATTGCAATCTGAGACGCGGACGGGAATGTTAAATCCGGAAAGGCCTCGCGCTCAAGCGCTTTATCAGTTTCGGAGAGGGCGTTTTCGGCCGTTTTATTTTCCGCAGCATCCTCCTTCTCTAACGCTCCGGCTTTCTTTTTGGCGGCCGCTTCCTCCTCTTTCCTCCGCGCTTCCTTTTGCGCTTCGGTCAAAAGCTCATCCGGCGCAATGATTGCCGGCGAAAAACCCACCGGTTTTGCCGTTTTCTTTGGCGCTTCAAACGGAATGCTTATGAGCGTACCGCTGACATTTGCCGAATACGTTACCGGCGTTATCTGCGATGGATAATAAAATTTCCGCTCCGGCGTATAGGTTTGCCACGCGGCCAATTCCGCAGCTCCCACCTTATCGTTTGTCAAGCCATTTGCCAAACGCGATGAAAAAACGAGCGATGAATTCAGGTTCATCGAAAGCGTCGAAAGGTACGGCTTTACGATGGACGGCAGCGGGGCGGAGTACGAACTGGTCAAATTCCACGTAAACGATGAGATTTCTTTTACCGTCCGCTTTTTGTCGTCGGCATCGCTCCCCGAATTTTCGGTTACATAGCTGATCCAGTCCATCGTTTCCGCTCGATTGGAAAAATCGTCGGAAAAATACGGATCGGAATACACCGGAACGGAAAGCGTCATCGAAAACGGCTTGTTTACGCCGAACTTAAAACGCCCGCTGTAGCGGAACGGCAGCTCAAAACCGACCAGATTGGACTTATCCTGCACCTTGTCGCCGGATTGCAAGTACGGCAGATAATCATTTTTATTCTTAAAAACGGTATTTGAAAATCCAAGCTGCGCGCCAAGTTCGACTTCCGTTATATATTTTTTCGGTTTATACACGCCGTCAAGCCCGACCATGACACCGAGGTTGGAATAATAATCGCCCATGATTTTGACGTAATTTTTCGTTTCGCCCTTAAAATCGGTATCAAGATTGTGGAGAACCAAGCCTTCAAGCTTTTGATCCTTGAGCGTTGACGGCCGCACAAAATTGAACAGCGCCTTGAGCTTTTCCGAATTGTCGCTTTCCTTCTTCTTATCCGTTGTCTTTTGCGGCGTTTCCAGCGGCTTCCGCCCATAGACATAGGCGGTCGTCTGCATGAAATAGCCTTCGCGCTTGCGGTAGCCGAACACCGGATTGAATATCAGCTCGTCCTTTGGATAATAAAACGCAGGCAAATACATAACCGGCACCACGCCGACAAACAGGAGCGCATTCAAAAAAGCGAACTCGCCGCCGGGAAGCAGCCAGATGCGGCTTGCATTGATGTGCCAAAACGGGTCTTCGGCATCGCTGAACGTCAAGCTGCCGCGCTTAAAGGCGATTGTATTCGACTGGCTGCGCCCGAACATATCGCTGGCAACAACGAGCGTCGCCCCGGACGGAAGGTTCAGCGCATCGGATTTTGTATGCACTACCCGCCCATCGTCAAACACGCCTTCAAGCGTCGATGTATTAAACATCAGCGAGAGCGCCGTAACTTTCTGGCCGCCGGCTTCTCCGTCCGTCTGCTCGAGACTGACGTTGCCGTCGGCGTAGAGCATTTCCGAAACGCGGTCGTAATGCACCGTGTCCGCGTTGATAATATTTTTTTTCATTCCGCTGGAAACCGAGACTTTTACATCGCCGGTAAGCACAATAACATCGTGTCCGGTGTCCTTATCTTTTTCGTAGCGGGTCGAACGCGCGTTTTCGATCATAATTTCCGTACGTTTGACTTCTTCCTTTTTCGATTCGCCGCGCACAGCTGCCGTTTTATCCGCTTTCGCCGTTTTTGAAGGTTTTGCAGACTTTGCAGGCTTTTCCGCCGCAAAAAGAGTAAGCGATGCCCCCAGCGCGGCGCAGAGAATGATAATTTTTTTTAGGCGCGTCGTACTTTTCATTTTTGCCGATTCATAGCGCAGTTCAGCCCCTGTTCCGCTCGCGCTCAAGCAGTTCGCGCACAAAAAAGCCGGTCGCGGAATCCTTGTTGGCCGCAACTTCTTCCGGCGTACCGGTAGCGACAATGTTTCCGCCGCGGAAACCGCCTTCCGGCCCCAAATCAATGATGTAATCCGCCTGACAAATCGCATCGAGGTTGTGCTCAATCATCAGCACGGTGTTTCCTTGATCCACGAGCCGCTGAATGACCTCCATCAGCTGCTTGACATCCGCAAAATGAAGCCCCGTCGTCGGTTCGTCCATGATGTAGAGCGTCCGGCCGGTAGAAACGCGGGCAAGCTCGTTGGCAAGTTTGACGCGCTGCGCCTCTCCGCCGGAAAGCGTCAATGCCGACTGCCCCAGCTGAATGTAGCCAAGCCCGACCGAATTGAGCGTTTCGAGCTTACGCGCAATCTGCGGAATGGCTGAAAAAAAGCCGCACGCTTCTTCAATCGTCATGTTCAAAACGTCGGTAATCGATTTGCCTTTGTAGAGCGCGGACAGCGTTTCCTTGTTGAATCGTTTGCCGCCGCAGACGTCGCATTGAATATACACGTCCGGCAAAAAGTTCATTTCGATGGTGAGCGTACCGGAGCCTTGACAGCGTTCGCAACGGCCGCCTTTGACGTTAAAGCTGAACCGCCCGGCCGCCCAGCCGTTCGCCTTCGCTTCCGGCATACTGGCGAACAGTTCGCGGATTGCGGTAAAGACGCCGACGTATGTTGCCGGATTGGAGCGCGGGGTGCGCCCGATGGGGCTTTGGTCAATGTTGATTACTTTGTCGATGTGTTCCGTTCCCGTGATGCTGCCGAACTTGCCGGTTGGGTAATGCGTCCGCATAATCCGGTTGCTGAGCGCGGGGTAAAGCACGTCGCTGAGCAGCGTCGATTTTCCTGAGCCGGAAACGCCCGTGATGCAGGTAAACGTGCCGAGCCGGACGGCAATCGAAACATTCTTTAAGTTGTGCTCGCTCACTTTTTTGATGGAGAGGATGTTGCCGTTGCCTTCCCGCCGTTTTTCCGGAATCTGCATACGGAGCGTACCGGCAAGATATTGACCGGTAAGGCTTTCCGAAATCCGCATAACGTCCGCCGGAGCGCCTGCGGCAACAACCGCCCCGCCATGTACGCCTGCGCCCGGCCCCAAATCGATTAGATAATCGGCCGTTCGGAGCGTTTGCTCATCGTGCTCCACAACAATCACCGAATTCCCTTGATCGCGAAGATAGGTGAGCGTGTCGATGAGTTTTTGGTTGTCCTTCTGGTGCAAGCCGATCGACGGTTCGTCGAGAATGTACATAACGCCGACAAGGCTCGATCCGATTTGCGTCGCAAGCCGGATGCGCTGCGCCTCTCCGCCGGAAAGCGTTTCCGCCGACCGCTCAAGCGTCAAGTAATCAAGCCCCACGTCTTTGAGGAATTTGAGGCGCGCCTTGATTTCTTTGAGCACCTGCGTAGCAATCTGCTGCTGAGACTCTGTGAGCGTAAGCGCTCCGAAGAAACCAACGGAATCCGCAACGGAAAGCGCCGTCAGTTCGTAGATATTTTTTCCGCCGACCGTTACGCCGAGCGCCTCCGCACGGAGCCGCCGCCCGCGGCAGAGCGCGCACTCTTTGTGCGTCATATATTTTTCAAGACTTGTTTTCATGCTGTCGCCCCACGATTCTTGGTAGCGGCGGCGCATATCGGCAAACACGCCGAGCCACGGGCGGTTGTACGTGCTTTGCCCCTCCCCGCTTTGCTTATGGTACACCCAGCGGACATTTCGGTTTTTATCGCCATTCCAGATAAAATCGCTCTGCTTTTTATCCAACTCCGCAAACGGCGTTTCAATATCCGCGCCGGCTTCCTTAAAAATCGCCTCGAACATCGAGCGGTTCCACGCGCTTGCGGGATTATACGGCGCCAAGCCCCCCTCATTAAAAGACAGAGAATCGTCGGGCATAATGAGATTTTTGTCGAATGCCATTTTTTCGCCAAGTCCGGTACATTCAGGACACGCGCCGAAGGGATTATTGAAGCTGAACAGACGCGGTTGCAGTTCAGGAATAGAAATGCCGCAGTCGGGGCAGGCGTTTTTCCGGCTAAAGAACACTTCTTCTTCGCCCTGTTCCGTCTTCCGCGACACAATGATGATGCCGCCGGCGCTTTCAAGCGCCGTTTCAACTGAATCGGCAAGCCGCTTCCGCACCTCCGCGCCAAGCACAAGCCGATCAACGATGATTTCTATCGTATGCTTTTTTTGTTTGTCGAGTTTAATATTGTCTTCAAGCGAGGCCGTTACGCCGTCAATGCGGGCGCGGGCAAACCCCGCCTTCTTTGCGTCATCAATAATTTTCTGATGTTCGCCCTTTTTACCGCGCACAACCGGAGCCAGAATCTGCAACTTTGCGCCTTCGTCCCATTCCATAATCGAATCGATAATTTGATCGACCGACTGCTCCATAATCTCGCGGCCGCAGGATGGACAATGCGGCTTCCCGATACGCGCAAACAAAAGCCGGTAATAATCGTAGATTTCCGTTATTGTGCCGACCGTGGAACGCGGATTTTTGTTCGTGGATTTTTGTTCAATCGATATAGCCGGAGAGAGGCCTTCAATCATATCGACATCCGGCTTGTCCATGCTGCCCAAAAACTGCCGCGCATACGACGAAAGGCTTTCCATGTACCGCCGCTGCCCCTCCGCAAAAAGCGTATCGAATGCAAGCGAACTTTTTCCGGAACCCGATAGCCCCGAAATAACAACCAACTTGTTGCGCGGAATGTCAACATCGATATTTTTCAGATTATGCTCGCGCGCGCCGCGAATCACAATTCGTTCATCATCAAGCACTTTCACGGTTCGTGAGTATAATGAAAAAAAAGACCGGCCGCAATGTTGGAAGAATAGACCTGTTCGTAAACTTTAGGTTACCTCTAAAAACTTCAGTTTTTAGAGGTAACTTTGAAAACGCGATGTTGTAACTCGCGATAATCCAGCGAGTTACAACTCGTCGCAATCTCGAAAAAAAATCGCAAAAAGCGAGTTTTTCGAGATGCCCTTTATTATTGAACCGGTCAACAAGTTTTAAGCCGCGCTTCACGATGACCGGAAAAACTGTTCGCCAAATAAAATAGGCTCCCTGCCATCCCACTCGCCGGTTTACTCAACAAGCCAGAAGCGGACAAGCGGCAAAATAAATGCCTACGATAAAGCTTATCCCGCCTGCATTCCTTTTCATCTCACTTGCCGGTTTGCCCCTGCAAACCGGAAGCGGACGGCCGGCAAACTTAAATGCCTACGACAAAGTTCTATCCAGTCTGTATTTCATGTCATCCCACTCGCCGGTTTGCCCCTGCAAACCGGAAGCGGACAAGCGGCAAAATAAAATGCCTACGACAAAGTTTTATCCCGCCTGCATTCCTTTTCATCCCACTCGCCGGTTTGCCCCAGCAAACCGGAAGCGGACAAGCGGCAAAATAAATGCCTACGATAAAGTTTTATCCGTCCGCCATTAACCGGGAATATGTACGATTTCACGCGGCTTGGAGCCGTTGGCAGGGCCGACTATGCCGCGCTCTTCCATTTCTTCTATTAAGCGGGCTGCCCTGTTGTAGCCGATTTTGAGGCGGCGCTGAATGTAAGATGCGCTTGCTTTGCCGGATTGAATGACGACATCGAGCGCCTGCTCATAAAGCGGGTCGGCGCCGTCCTGCATTAAGCCCGAATCGCCGTCCGAATCGGCATCATCTACAAAAATCTCATCGTCAATGTAATCCGGCGCACCGTAAGACTTCACATAATCAACAACGCTTTCGACATCGTTATCGCTGACAAACGTCCCTTGAATACGCACCGGAAACGGATCAACGGCGCTTGCGTACAGCATATCGCCCTTGCCGAGCAACATCTCCGCGCCCATTTGGTCGATGATGATACGGCTGTCCGTCTTCGATGCAACCATAAACGCAATGCGAGACGGAATATTCGCTTTGATGAGACCGGTTATGACATCAATTGACGGACGCTGCGTTGCAAGCACCAGATGAATGCCGACTGCACGGCTCATTGCGGCAAGGCGCGCAACCGTAGACTCAAGCTCCTTGCCGGTGGTCGCCATTAAATCGGCAAACTCGTCAATTACCACCACAATGTACGGCAGTTTTTCCGTGCAGATGCGCCGCTCCGTTATCCTGCGGTTGTAGCTCGAAATATCGCGCACGCCCATTCCGTCAAGAAGCGCATAGCGGCGTTCCATCTCGCACAAACAATATTGCAGCGACTGGAAAGCCCGCTTCGGTTCGGTAATAACCGGCGTCAAAAGATGCGGAATGTCATTGTACAGCTTGAGCTCAACGATTTTCGGATCGATTAAAATGAGTTTTACCGCATCGGGCGAACGTTTGTACAGAATCGAAAGGATCATGCTATTGACGCACACCGATTTTCCGGCACCCGTTGCTCCGGCAATTAAAAGATGCGGCGTTTTCACCAAATCGAGCAGCTGCGGCTTACCGAGAATGTCCTTTCCTAAAACCACCGGAATCGCCATCGACTTGAATTCCGTCAAATCCTGTTCGATTATTTCCCGAAAACCGACAATCGACCGCTTTTTATTCGGCACCTCGATACCGACTGCGGCGCGGCCGGGAATCGGCGCAACGATGCGTACGGAACTTGCCGCAAGGCGCAGCGCGATATTGTCTTGCAGCGCGACAATCTTACTAAGCCGCACCCCATGCGCCGGCAACAGCTCAAACATGGTAACAACCGGCCCCTTCTTGATACCGATGATTTCAGCTTCAATATTGAATTCATTAAGCGTATCTTTCAGCCGGATCGAATCCTCTTCCGTCTCCTCATCGATAATCCAATATTTATCGTCTTCAAATGCGGTCAAAAGAGAAGTCGGCACATAATACGGCGGCTTTGGGCGAACGGCGGAAGACGCAACCGGAGCTGCGGCAAAGGCAGAAGGCGAAACGGCCGCTTCAACAATCGGCTTTGCGGCGATCTCAGGGGCAGCGGGAGCTTCCGGCAGCTGGGCGCATTCCGGAACGGAGATTTTTTGCACAGCAGGCAGCTCTGGCGAAATCGGAATGGCAATCATCGTACGGAATTCTTCTTCCGTATACGGCGTATTGAGCGCGGCTTGGTACGCATCCGCATCCATTTCCTTAAAAACTTCCGATGGTACGCATAATTCCGTTGCGCCGGCAATTTTAAAATGCCGCGCGGCATATCCGGTATCGTTCTCCTCTTCAACAGAATATGTCTGCGAATCAAAATCGTCCTGCAAATCGTCATTCATGTCGATGTCAAAAAAGTCAGGATCGAGGGCAGCCGGAATGTCGGGGGCAGCATCCGTTACAGAACCGGAGAAACTGTTTCCGCGTTCCGGCTCCAGAGTCTCTTCCTGCGTTTCGGAAGGGGCATCCTCAACGCTCTCAAAAGCGTTTGGATCCGGCTCAGAATCCGGCTTTGTAGGCGCATCCGACGGATCGGAAGAGGCAACGCTTTCATAAGCGGCTTCTTCGACCGGATATTCGTTGTTCTCGTTATCTTGGCCGAAAACCGACGCTTCGCAAACAGATGCAAAGTTATCTGCCTGCGCTGCCGGCTCTTGAGCGCACACGCCCGTAATAATTTGCGTATACACCTCTTCATTTTCAGGCATATACGAATCAGTGCGCTCCTGCTTTATCGCATCAATATATTCGGCATCGGCATACGGATTATCGGCGCTCGGCTTTTGCGGGAGCGGAACGATTATTTCTGCGGCAAACGCTTCTGCCGCAGGCATCTCATCGAATTCAGATGCGCCGTCGTATTCTGCGGCAAATTCTTCTTCAAGAAAATCGATATTTCCCGCCTGCGCTTTTATTTCCGACGTGTCCGGCCACTCAAGCTCTTCAACTTCGCTGTCTTCGGGGAAATCCGGCTCCGGATGGGTTAGCGCAACATATTCTTCCGGCGTAATAACGGAAGACGGCGTTGTATCTATTTCGTCAAAAACGCCCGCAAACGGATCATATTTTTCCGCTTCCGCCGTAACCGTATTGTTTTCGCACAGGGCATCGTCTTCTTGCTCCGCCTCTGGCGGCATAGATTCGGCAGCTTGAGCCTGCGCATCACTGTCTGGATTTTCGTCGCTCATTTTCTGCGGCGCAGGTTCATCGCGATTGTCCGCAGGAGCATCTTCCGACGGAACGTCAGGAGTTTTCTCAACAGTTTCCGGCGTATCGTCTTCCGCAGTTTCTTCTATTGCCGGCTCCGGTTCGGACAAGGGAACGCTCTTCGCCTCGTCTGCCGCTTTGAACGCCTCTAAATAGAAGAGAATTTTATCGGCAAGTACGCTTGAAGCAAGAATTTCGATAAATACAAGCATCAAGCCGATCGAAACGGTCAGCAAAATCTTTATTTCCGGAAAATCTGCTGCGCTCATATAAATTGAACGGCATAGTTTTTCTATAATGACAACGCTGAAAAACGGCACTGCCGCCGTAAGAAACTGAATTGTTTTCTGCGGCGTCCACCCATCGGCAAAACACAACACCGCCGATGTAAACAAAAACAGCGGAATGAGTGCGCTCGAAAATCCGTAAACCGCAGTCAGGATGCGCCCCAGAGAAAAGAGCGCATTGCCCCCGTCCGGCCGAAAACTGCCATAGTCGAGAAGCTGGAGTAGTAATGCAAGCGAAAAAAAAGCGGCAATGAGCAGCAGCGCAACGCCGATAGCACGCTCGGGTTTGACAGACACTTTCATGTTCCGATTATCGGCGGTACAAAATCCTTTTTTAGAGAAATCTTGAATGCAGCAGGCAGACGGCGAGATGGATTTTCTCTTATTGTTTTTATTTAACGGCAGTTTCTCAGTTTACACAGCGCAAGCGGACAAGAGCGTTCTATGGACGGCGGAGATAGGTATTTTGCGGGGCGCACATTGATTTTCGGTAAGGCTTCATCGCTTAATTTCTATTGGAAAAACGGGCATAAGGCATTTTTATGGACTGTTCGCGAGCGTGTTAGCACACAGGTTTAATCTTTCAATTCATTTTTCTGCCATACGTTGCGCCGCCTGCATACGGTCTTTCCCTGCTTCCGAAAAGCGCAACATTGTATAAATGGAAAAAATCTTATACATTCAGCGGCAGGCGGGAAATCTTGCATCTTCACGAATATAATTTTACGCTTAGATATTATAAGGAAGCAAAAATGAAACAATCTCTATGGATAAAAACGACGCTTGCGGCAATGAGTGCGCTCATCATCGCGTTAACCGGATGCGCGGACCTGTCGGAGCCGGAAGAAATAAACGGCATCCGCTGCACGTTGACGGTACTGGATTCAGTCGGCGGGTCGCGTATTTCAGAGCCGAGCGAAGTAACGGTCTATAGCGCCTCCGGCCGAAAGCTCTACAGCAAAGATGTCAACGGCGGAAGAGCTGAACTTCGGCTTTTGAAGGACAATTCGTATACAATCAAGTTGGCGGGAAGGCCCAATAAACTTGCCGCATCCGCCATTGAAAACTACAAATTCAGAAGCGCAGTCCCGATAGAAATTACGATGTACCAGCGCAGCCCGCAGCGTGAAGCGCCAACCATCGCGCCGACAGTTCACTCAGTAGAATTGGGCGGCCACACCTTGGAAGACGGCAGTGAATTTATTACCACATTCCGAAAGACGCTCAGGGTAGAATTTAAAGCGCCTGCCCGCGCAATCCGCTCCTCTCCGCAAAATCAAAACTTCGGCTGCGCGTTTGCAATTGGCTCCGTTCCGTCTTTTTTCAATAATATTGCCGCAACGGACGCGCTCTGTCAGCGGGCAGCGGATGGCAGTTGGCATTGCACGGCCGATTTTAAGCTCGATTCGTTTGAACCTGCCGACGAAACCGCAGACCTTATCATTGTCGCTTATGATGTTGCAGGAAACCGCATCGAACGGCATATTAATGATGTTCAGTTTAAGCAAAAGTCTCCGGCATGGTATGATATGCAGAATGTTACCATAGAAAACTTTGCTATCGAAATGAGCCGACATCCGCATTCTCTCGGATTATTCGAAACAGGGATGCCGAAACAGGAAGGCAGAAGCACTTCGGTGGAGGCAAAGCTGCACTTTCGGGTAAAGCGGCACGGCATTGACCTTGCAATTCGCGGCTATGATATTTTCCGACGGCAAGCAGAGACGGGGCAATCTGCGGACATAGGATGGCAACTTGTTGGCAGAAAGAAATACAACGGAGAATCCGCCGGCATCACAAAAACAGCGCAAGGACAGGAGAAATATCTGGGCTTTCATACCGGCTATGACACCGACCCGCTTCTTGAAGAAGGCATTCTCTACGAATACAAGGTGCGAATCTATACCGACACGCCCCATTTTCTTGATTCCTCGATTGCAACGGCACGAATCCTGCCGGCCTTTACCATTCATCTGGAAAGTCCTGCCGACAATAGCGTAGTCAAACAGTCGGATTCAGATAATTTGGAATTTTCATTTAAGATAAGCAATCCGCAGGTCATAAAAACGGCTGATTATTTTACGTTCGGTCTGCTCATCAGCGAAAAAAGCTCCAATTCGACGGTTATTTTTGCCGGAAAAGCGCGGATTATGCTCAAAGAACAGCAACCGCAGCGGAGACTGAGCTTTTTCCACAACACGAAATATTATCCGCTTTCGATGCTACAGGAAAAAGGCATCATTCCGAAGACGCTCGCTGCCGATAGCCTCATTACGCTTGAAGGCGATACGGTAACGATAAAAAAAGCTTTTTTGCACACAAAAGAATTTAATATGGCGAAAAATGCCGCTCAAGTTAAGTTTGATGCGGGCGTTACCTACAACTGGGATATCCTTGACTGGGGAAAAGATGCCGCCGCTTGGCGCGATGATGAACCGGCGACCTTTACCGCAGAGTGGCCGACACGCGCTGCAAACGGCGCACCGCTGCCTGACGTAAAGAGCTTTAGCGACTCTTTTGCAAACCATCTGCATTCGTACAGCGCTATTAACGGAAAAATATTTTTCAAAATAACGGATAATTAAGCGGCGCACACAATCTCCTTCCCCGATGCGGAGCGTCGAGGGGGATTCGTCCCTCCGCACGAAGAAACCCGCTGGAATATGCAGGAAAAATAAAAGCGTCTGCAAACTGCGCGGTTTTTCGCTTTCTATGCCCCGCCTGCAAAACAGACAGCCTGCTGCAATGCGGCCGCTTGCATCCTTCCATTGCAATTTTTCCGGTACGAGCTGTGCCGCCCCAAAAAGAAGGGAGCCTCCCGCGCATTCCGATCGAGAATGCGCTGTAGGCTCCCTTGCGTACGCGCCTGTTTTAATGGGCGCAACGCTGGCATTACGCCAAACGATGTCAGAAGTTATGCGGAAAAGGCCGGTTTTACAGCTTCTACCCATGCGTCAATGCGTTCTGCCGCTTTGCCATCGCCTTTGTCGAGGCACAAGCCCTCCAGTTTTTGTCCCGCCTGCATACGAGAGAAGGTGAAGGCGTAGTCCGAGGCGCGGACGCTGCCGACAAAGTGCGCGCCGCTGAAACGCAGTTTGTCAAAGAAATCAGCCGTTCCGGAACAGAAGCTGTCGGGATGGCGCTCTTGACTTCCAACGCCCACCACAGCGACATTTTTTCCGTTGAAGTCAACCGTGTGCAAGAGCTTGACTTTTGAACCCCAGTCTTCTGCAAGCGCGCCAAAAAAGTAGCTCGATGCCATCAGCACGACATTCTTATAATCGGCAAGCTTTGTAACCTCAGTTTCCTTCATATCGAACAAGTCCGCGCCCAATTTCTGCGCAATCTGCTCCGCAAACGCTTTTGTCGCACCGCCTTTCGATGCATAAAAAATCCCCGTGTGAGCCATATAGCCTCCCAAAATATATAATTTCCGTCAAAGCAACGGTACCTCAATGATACGTGCAGATGAAACGAATAGCAACCCATTTTCTAGCCAATCCCCGCTAAACGCCCCCGCAGCGGAGCCGTTCATCTTACTGCCGCGCGTATCTCTTACGGAATGACAACGTAGTAGCAGTCGGTGTCGTTTGGTTGAAGATTGCCGGCAAATTCCAGATTCCAGTAATTGCCTTTTGCTATGGCTTCGCGTAGGTTTTTGTCAGATTCATGCGAATCAGGCTCCGCCGGTTGGCGAGCGCCGTCCCGTTTGTATGAGCCGAACGGATTGAGCTCGCGGGAGCCGCTTTTGATGATATAGTTTCCGCCCAAATATTTACCGTTCTTTACGGCTCCGGTTACGGTGATAAGATATTTTTCTCCGCGCTGCACTTCAAGAATACACGAATCAAATTGCGTCTTATCCAGTTTTGTAATCGCCGTCGGACGGAGCGTTGCGCCGTCAATCCGCTCAACGGTCAGTACAGTGTCCGTCGGGTCGTTGCCGTTGTTATAGTCGAAATTTTTTACGGTCGATACGACCATCATATTCCGCGTAAATTCAAACGTATGCGCAACATCGCGGTCGGCACGCGGCGTATACGGCCATGACTGGTAGGCATTTTGGTAGTATATCCCAATTTCATATTCAACGCCGGTTTTAAGTCCATGAAATTCGGTGTAGCCCTTTTTATCGGTTTGTCCGACTGCCGCGCAAAGATTCGATTCCTTTTCGTACAGCCAGACTTTTATGTTTTGCAGAAGCTCATTGCGGCCGAACGTCCTATCTTTTACCGTCAGTTTTAACGTTTTTTCGGTGTACACCGCCCCCGGCTGCGGTAAACCGGCTCCTGTTGCAGCCATCCGCGCCGCATTCAGAACATTTACGCGCCCATAGCCGTACCATTTTGAAAAACCTGCGGCATTGTACTGGCCGTACTCTTTGTCGTCCTTGTTTATCTTGTCGGCGGTCTTTTCCAAAATGGTCTTTAGTTGGTACGGCGTTAATTCCGGCCGAATCGACAAAAGATACGCCGCCGTTCCCGTAACAAACGGCGCCGCCATCGAAGTTCCGCTCATCCACCGGTAGCCGCGCTTGAGTTCCGGACTATACTGCAAATGCCACAGCGCCCCGCCGTTACTACAGCTTGCAATGCTTTTCCCCGGCGCACAGACGCTCATCCACGAACCGGCATCGCTAAATTCCGCCCGCTTGTCGTACATATTCGTTGCGCCGACGGACAAAACGCCCTGAAAGGCTGCCGGAAATGCGGAAGTCGCCTTCCCTTCGTTGCCCATTGCGATGATGGGCAGCACGTCTGCGGCCAGCGCAAAGTTGACCATCTCCAGCTCAAACACATTGAGGTCGTAGCCGCCGAGCGACATATTAACCGGCAGCGTTTTCTGCATGACTTGCGGGTAATTCCGAACGCTGGCCGGCAAACCGGCGAACGCCGCCGCATTCCGTTTGGCCGGCTCTTTCTTCAGTTCTTTGAAGATGAGCGCCAAATCCGCAAGACAGGAATAAATGGTAGACGCATCGCCGCCGGTACCAAGCCCGCGGTAGGTAATGAGCTTTGTGTTTGCGTGCGAAACCCCGCAAATCCCCTTGCCGTTGTTCCCGACGGCCGCAATGGTGCCGGAGCAGTGAGTGCCGTGTCCAACGTCGTCCCAGTTTTCGCCCGGCGGAATGACGGTAATGTGCTTTAATGCGGCGGTATCCCCCATCTTTATCGACGACTTGGCAAAGAGGATAATCGAATCGCCCTTTTCGTCAAAAAAATCTTCGTGCTGCATATTGGTGCCCGTATCGATAATCGCAACAAGCGTCGGATGCGTCGCCTTCTGCCCGTCATATTCCTTGAACGCTTCAAGCGCGTGCGTTACGGACAAACCCCAGTCGAGCATATCGGCGGTCGGGTCATCCGCTAAGTTGCCGTCCTGCGTAGCCGTCGGCTGAATGCCGTGCGGAATGTCGTCTGTCGTTTGCGGAGGAGCCACCGTATGATCGGCCGCTGCGTAAACAACGCCGCGATAGTCGCTGATGTTGGCGCGGAAATCGGCTGCATCCGTTTCCGTCTTGACCAGATAATACGTGTAGCCGTTGTAGAGCGTAAACGAATATTCAATGCGCGCGCCCAATGCGGCGAATGTTTCCGCATCAAAATCGTCAGCCGCCTTTACAATCGAATAGCCCTGCCGGATCCGCTCCGGCGCAGTATCTTCCGGCAGGCGGCCGCGCGGATTGTCGAGCGGGACTGCCGGAACTGCGTCCGTTTTGCCGTGCGCGCGTTTTTCAGGCGAGTCCGCGCTGCCGCCGTTTACGCCGAGCGAACAGCCGGTCAGCAGCGCACCGAGTGCGCAGCAGTAAAAAAATCTCTTCATTAAAGTTGTCTCCATTAAAAAATAGACCTGTTCGATCGTTGCCGAACAGTCTGCCGAGTTCTCACTCGCAGAAATAGTACGGTTTTGAACGCCGCATTTCAAGGGAGGACGGCGGGCAGGAAAAACTGGTCTTACAAGTTTTTGTTTGACGCCTGCCCGCTACAAGTCTGCCACCGGCAAACGTGCGGGTGAATATACATCCCTCGCCTACAGTTGACGAACCATCTTGCAGTTTTTGTTGACAAACAAAACTGTGCGCGGGCGGACGATAAAGCTTAATCCGCGGCGGGCAGTACAACATGGGCGTACAACTTTTAGTTAGACGGCTGCCCGCTACAAGTTTGCCACCGGCAAACGTGCAGATAAATATTCATCCCTCGCCCGCAGCTGACAAACCATCATGCAGTTTTTGTTGACAAACAAAACTGTACGCGGGCGGACGACAAAGCCTAATCCGCGGCGGGCAGTACAACATGGTTGTACAACTTTTAGTTAGACGGCTGCCCGCGGCACGTTTACCACCGGCAAACGTGCGGGTGAATATACATCCCTCGCCTACAGTTGACGAACCATCTTGCAGTTTTTGTTGACAAACAAAACTGTGCGCGGGCGGACGACAAAGCTTAATCCGCGGCAGGCAGTACAACATGGTTGTACAACTTTTAGTTGGACTGCTGCCCGCTATAAGTTTACCACCGGCAAACGTGCAGATAAATATTCATCCCTTGCCCGCAGCTGACGAACCATCTTGCAGTTTTGCCTGACGGCAAAACTGTACGCGGGCGGACGACAAAGCTGAATCCTGTGGATAACGTTTTTCCGCCCGCCCGCCCCCTTACTTTATCTTTTGGGTTTTGATATCGGATCGCAAGGTTTCATGCGACCCTTCTGGAATCATATCCTTCACAATATCTTTCTTCAAATCATTTGTATCAAAGTCTACCGTAAAATCTGCGTGAATCACTCCCTTCTCCTTATAGATCTTACATTGAGCTTTCGGTAGTAAAACTTTTATCTCCGTGGCTTTTCCACGTTTATCACCTTTGTTATACGCGATAACGCGCCCTTCTTTGCCTTTCTCCGTAGAAAGCGAAATCGTTCCATCAGGATTTTTAGTAATGTTGAGATCTTCAAAGAAGTACGACATATCGAGTGGCATATCGCCATACGTGGTTTTTAACGATCCGAGCTTCCATATCTTTCGTGTGGGAGTGGTTATGCTCACTATGTTTATCTCCTCCGTATACGGGCCGTATGGCTTTCCGTCCATATAGGTGAAGTTTTTGCCCGTGTACTTTCCTTCAATTTCTTCCAACGTCAGCGTTTGATAGTTACGCGGAATAAATTTATTCGTATCAACGCCGTTGTCGCAAGCGAACAATGTTAGGGCTGCAAGCAACACGATAAGCGGCGCACTGCTGAGCGCACAAAAAAAGCGGCGCACTTTGCCGCAATCATTTGAAACGCGCATTCTTCCTCCATAAATAGAGCCTGCCGGATTGCGGGCAGCTCAATCGGCAGCCGCCGCACCGGAATGCAAGGGACGGCTGCCGTTAATTAAACCTGTTCGGAAACTTCCGTTTCTGAATAGGTTCCTTGAAATGCGATGTTCTCAATCGTGCTATTTGTGCGATTGAGAACACGTCTCCCTATTCGAAAACGCAGTGATCGAATAGGGAGATTATTCAACTTATTCAGAAAACCTGTTTCCGCACAGACCTATTGAACTTTCCTTGCGGTAAGCGGCGCGGTCGTTGAACCTGAGCTGCCGACCCGCACTTCCGTTTCTGAAACGCCGTAGTAAAGCCGGTGTCCGGTTTGCTTGCTCGTAATGGCAACCTGCACCTTGCAGCCTGCGCCGACCGGAACACCTGCAAGCGGAATGGTCATCGGTAAGCGGGAAACCGCCATATTGTCTCGCCGACTGTAAATAACCGTTTCTCCTGCCCTCGTATAACGCTCACTGTAGTCATACACGAATATGTCGAGTGTACATTCTTCCGGCAGCGTCTCCAACACGTTTTTGTTGTATTCAACGGTTAAAACGGCATTGATGTTTGCTGTCTTTGTCGGATTGCCGGTAATGGTAACCGGAACCGTCGCAACGGCAACCGGAATGTAGCTGACATCATAGCCGATCACCATAATATCCCGTTCGCCGTTCGGAAGGTCCTTGATTGCCTCGAAATTCGCCGTAAATGTTGAAGCGGTCGCATTTGCCTTCACCCATTTTTTGAATTGCTCGGCAATCGGCAGCGCGGAAGCGCCCACGTACACCGACGTAATCCGGCTTTCCGGATTGGTGAACGTTCCGCTGATCGGATAGCCGTCCGCCAGATACTGCTGTACGTCGATCGTTGTATTTTTCGGCACATTGATTTTTATTTCCGCCGGTTCGTACTTTTCGATCGTCAGCTGATAGACTTGCTTTGTGCCGTTCGGCGCGACGACTTCAATATTTTGCGTTGAGCTTTTCGGCAGGTCGAAAAAGTAACTGGCCGTTGAGCCGCCCCAGCCGGTAATCTTCGCATTCGGATCAATCGGCTCAGCCTTTACCAGTACGTCCTTCACATAAGATGGGACTTTCACCGTGTATTTGAACCTATCCGACGAGAAAGTGTCGTCAAGCCGCACCTGCCGGAAGGAAACCCCAACGTAGTGGCTTACTTCAAGCGTTTTAAGCCTTGCCTCGCCTCTTCCGCCGGTTCCCTTACGGATAGTCAAATAGAATGTTGCAGAAAGCGGTAAGACCTTCGACTTGACTTCGACGGCTATCGATGTATTGCCGCTTTCGGCAAGCGTTACTTTATGCGCATAAGACGGCGCGGACAATGTAACTGGCTCCCCCGTTGATCCGACTTTCAGCGTTACCGTGCTGTTTTCAGGGAATTGCGGCTTTGCCGTTATGGTCGTTTCCGTTGCATCTTTATCGATCCATGCTTCAAAGCTTCTGCTCTGCGCCGGTACGCCCGGTTTGTAGGTCGAAAAGAAATTTCCTAAACCGCCGCCTGTAAATTCCACCAGCTCGACGCTGCCTTGCGTCTTTGTCGCTTTGACCTTGTACGTTCGCTTTGCGCGGGCATCGGGAGCCGTTACGGAGATCTCGAACGAGTTGAGGCCGAATTGGAAATCCTGACCGGCGAACACTTTTTCTTTGCCGGCAGTCAGTTCGCTCAAGCCGCTTTTCGCTTTTACGAAAATCACGGCGCCTTCCGCGTTCGGCTCTGCGGTAATGACAAATTGATCGCAGCGAGGCGATATTTCGCACTCGTATGCAAGGCGATTCGGCGCAAATTCCTGCGGCCTTTGAGTGAAATAGCTTGTGTCGCTCAGCCCTAACCATTTCGGGATCAATTTTAGGCCTTTGAGCGATGCGTCGCTCGACGCGCCCGCCTTTGCCTTGGTAACAGTAATCGTGTATGTGAAGTTGGTATTCTCCGCATCAACTACGGCTGTTTCAACCTCGATTGTGTTCTTGCCTTCCTTGAGCGTGTGCGTACCGGTGCCTTTGCGAACCAAAATGCCATCTGCGGGATCCGCTTCAACTTTTACCGCTGTAACATCGGCTGGAACAAAGGCTGCGTAGGAAGTTCCGGTCGGCGCAAAGGCCGGCGACAACGCGATTTCTTGGCCGCCCGCCTTGAGTTTGAGGCTCTTGAGGTACGGGGCGTTCAGATTCGGATTGGTGCAGGTAACGCTGAGTTCGTATGCGGCATCCGCATGGCCGGAAGATTTAATCACCAGCTTGAGCTTTTTCGTCTCCCCGAACTTTTCAAACGTCAGCTGCGCGGTCTTTGTCTCTTTTCCGTCAATGTAAACTTTCGCTTTCGCATCGTTCGGCACAACGGTAACGGCCGCCGCTTTTTTTGTTACGGAGCAGGAATAGCTGTTTGTCGCAGCGTTAAAAGTCGCATCTATCTCAGATTCTCCTGCCTTGACCTTTACGGCTTTGATTCCAACAAAAGGATCGGTGTATACCGCCGTAAGCGCGTATGTCTGAGACACGCCGCCTTTACTTACGGTGATGCGAATGGTATTCTTCCCGATTTTCAGGTTGATGTCCTTCTTGTTGACCTTCTCTCCCTGAATCGAAACCTCCGCGTCCTTCGGCTCCGGTTCAACTTGAACGGTTATCTTGCTCGTTGTAACCCGAACGGTGTAGTTCGGCGCTTCTCCTTCTATTGCGCACGGCTTGTTATCGGCTGTGATCGTCAACTTCTTTATCGATACCGTCCGCTCATCCGGTTTCGGCGAGTTCCCAGCATCGCATCCGGTCAGCGCAATAAGCGCCGCCGATGATAATGCAAAAATCAATTTGAATAGTTTGTTCATACGAAACTCCTCATATAATTATTGAATAGAATGCGCTGAATCTTATGTAGCGGCGCATCCTAATACGTTCCCATTTGCAACAAACGCGCTGCGAGCGCGTTACAACAAAGCGCCCATACAGCCGCCAGTTCGCTCAATGCCCCTCCGCCGCGTTGGGTACCGGCGGCAGTGCGCGGGGAGATGCGCTATCAACCTTGCTCGTTTTTATTGTTTTACACAGCATGCGGCAACAATATTCGCCTCCATCGCTCATGTGCAGCAATAAGTTCGCTCGGCGCGTCATTTACTTGCGCCCGCATTTTGCAAATACGTCCCGCGCTGCGCCTATTCTGCGCCGCAAGAGGCTGCGGCTTTTTCGCTTTTAACTAAGGTAGACCTATAGTGCGAGTAAGCAGCTGCTAACTCAAGATGCGGGGCATTTTAGTTAAAAGCAGTAGAAGCTGTCAATCAGCGTAGGGGATGTGCAGGTTATGTATATTATTATAGAAAAGAATTGCATAATGAGAGCAAAAAAAGCGGAAGGCAGGATGCAGAAATGCCGCAATGCAGAGCGATCCGGCCTGTCGGATGCGCGTTCTGTATATGTGTGTCGAAAAACAATCGGCGTATATGAGTAAGCCGTCATTATCGATACCGACTACGGCCCCTATTTGTTTTGCCCGCAGCGGTAGGGAAAATTGCTTGCGGTGATATTGACCAATGATAAAAATAAGGCTATATTCCCGCAATATTATCATATTCAGTCTTTATAATCTTTTGATTGTTAGAATTTTTAAGGAGAATGTTCTATGCTACGGACATATCAACCAAGTAGAGTAAAGCGTAATAGAAAATTCGGTTTTAGAGCACGTATGGCAACAAAGGGCGGCCGCAAAGTGCTTGCTCGCAGACGCGCAAAAGGACGCGCAAAACTTTCCATATCAGACGAAAAGAAACCATATTGATTTTTTAAGCGGAAATAATCTTGTCGAACGTAGGGCTTTTTGGACGTAATGAGCGGATAAAAAAGACTGACGATTTTAAAAGATTATTTAAAACCGGAAAAAAAACTACCATATCCGGCGCGAAGCTCTTTTACGCGAAGAATCACGCGGATATAAATAGAGTCGGTTTTTCTTTGCCCCGTAGTTACGGTAATGCGGTGCAAAGAAACTTGTCAAAGCGTTACAGCCGTGAAGTCTATCGAACATTCAAGGCGTATCTTCATACGGGATATGATATGATTATTTTAGTCTATCCCGGAAATGATTCGTTCAGTAAGAGATACGACCAGTTTCATTTGTTGTTCAAAAATGCAGGATTATTAAAAATATGAGAAATTTTTTTATAAAATTTTTCTGTTTTTTTATTCGTATGTATCAGATATGTATTTCGCCTTTATTCCATGCCTGTTGCAGATATACGCCTACGTGTTCACAGTATGCTATCGATGCAATAAAAAAATACGGTGTCGGGAAAGGCAGTTTTTTGGCAATAAAACGAATCTTGCGCTGCAATCCTTTTTTTGACGGCGGGTACGATCCTGTTCCTTAACGAAATGCCGATATTTTCGTATACAGCGGTATTTCGAATCTTGTTTTGATTACATGAGGTAAATAATAAATATGAATAAAAATACTGTCATGGCGATAGTTTTATCCTCCCTTGTGGTTATAGCAACTTTTTTTGTGCAAACATTCCTCCTTCCTCATCAAAATACCGATACTGTTGCGCCGTCCGAGGAACAAAACGCATCGGCGTATAGCGAAAATGCTCCGCCTCCTGCTGCCGACAGTCCGCTTCTCTCTCATAAAGAAGATGTAATAGAAACCGAAATGCAGATTGCGGTAAAAACAAATAAAGCCGACATCCTTTTGACGAATAGAGGCGGCGATATTATCAGCTATAAACTTTTTAATCACATTGACATTGAAACAAACGATGGCGTTCAAATGACGGATAATATTTCCGGCAAAAATCGGGCGTGCGCGCTTACGCTCGGAGATATGAATGCGGAAATTATAAACGGACTGTTTACTACCGAAAAAGTCGATGACTATACCGTTCTGTTTACAAAATCGTTTTCAAAACAACGGGATGATGGGGCGGCCGACACGTTCATTTTGGGGAAACGCTACACATTTACCCCCGATGAATATATGTTCAAGCTAGAGATTTTAATTCATTCCGACCAAACCGGCGGCGCACTCGGCAAAAACGGAATTGCATACACGCTGCGGACGCCTCCGCAAATCGGCCCGCATTTTAATCCTAAGGTCAACCGGTATGAAAGTCGGCAATTCATTTCGCTCAATCCAAACGGTTCGGCAAAGCGTCAAGTTATCAATGCGCGGCAATTTAAGCAATATAGCAAGGACTACCTGTGGAACGGCATTGCGGGGAAGTATTTTGAAGCGCTGGTGATTCCCGCAGCTCCCCACAACATGGATTACACGTACTATTCCACTCAAATTGAAGTAAATGATTATGCGAACGCGCAAGCAATTCTCTTGCGGAAAGCGATAACGGAGCCGGACATTCAGGATACCTATTATGTGTATTTTGGCCCGCGCAGCGAAAAAGATTTGAAAATCTACAATACGGCGGAGCTTAATGCGTGGAAGCTCAGCGATTTGCGCCTTGCCGAAAGTTTGCAGACGACCGGCTGGCTCAGCTGGCTTGAAAGCGCGTTGAAGTGGTTTTTGGAGCTCATTTACAAGTTCATTCCGAATTGGGGCATTGCCATCATTTTAATGACAATTCTTTTGAAGCTTGCAATGTTCCCAATAACGCGGAAGCAGTCGCTTTCCACGCTGAAAATGCAGGAGCTCCAGCCGCAGATTAAAAGCATTCAGGAAAAGTTTAAGGATTCCCCGCAGAAGCAGCAGGAAGCGATGGCAAAAATGTACAAGAGCGCAGGCTACAATCCGGCGAGCGGCTGTCTGCCGATGGCGGTTCAGTTTTTAATCCTGTTCGCCATGTACAATTTATTCAACAATTACTTTGAATTCCGCGGCGCGCGTTTTATTTCCGGCTGGATTCCCGATCTGTCTTCCGGCGACAGCATTTACGCATTTGGCTTTGCGCTGCCGTTTTTAGGCAACCAGTTGCGCATTTTGCCGATTATTTACCTCATCTCGCAGCTGTTGTTCGGAAAGATAACGCAAAATGGCGGAACGGCGGCGGCCGGTTCAACGCAAACGCAAATGAATATGATGATGTACGGCATGCCGATTGTTTTCTTCTTTTTATTTTATAACGCTCCGTCCGGCCTGCTCTTGTACTGGACAATCAGCAATCTCTTCCAGATGGGGCAGCAGCTTATCATCAACAAAATGATGAAAGAAAAGAAAGCTGAAATGGCAATGAGGAAAAAATAATTTTTAGAGGTAGTGAATAGATGACTTACGAATTTGAAGGAAGAACTGAAAAGGAAGCCATAGAGCTTGCCGCGAATCAGCTGGGATTGGAACGAGATCAGTTTGATGTCGAAATTCTTGAATCGCAAAAGAATTCGCTTTTCAAAAAAGGCTATGTGAAGATTTGTGTGCATACGCTTGATTCTGTAAAAAGCACGGCGCAGGAAAAACCGAAAATGCCGGCCATGACGGTAAAAGGCTATGCGGATCCTTTGCCGCAAAACGAATTTGAAAAGCAGCTTTTCGAGTTTATACAAAATTTGATTGAAAAAATGGGTTTCAGCGTAAAAATCGAAGTTATTTTCCGTGAGGATAAAAAGCTCGGCATAAAGCTGAATTCGGAAGATTCTTCTATTATAATTGGGCGGAGAGGTAAAAACATCGATGCCTTGCAGCTTCTGGCCAATATCTATGCCGGTCGGCTCGGAGATGAGGAGATGCGCATCATTCTTGACACGGAAAATTACCGCATCCGTCGGGAAGAGTCGCTTGTCCGGCTTGCGTACACGACCGCCGACAAGGTTCGCCAGTTCCGCCGCTCGATTTTACTGGAGCCGATGAACCCGTTTGAACGTCGGCTCATTCACACAACGCTCAACGATATTCCCGACATCGAAACGAAATCCGATGGCGACGGCTTATACAAACAAGTGCGTGTGATATACAAAGGAGTCCGCTAATGCGGTGCGCCAAAGTTTTATACGTTGCAATCATCGGCGCGTTTGCCGCCGCCGCGCTGTCTGCGCAGGTTTCAAAACTTGAAGATGCGGTGAATGAAAAGTATCTGGATGTATTAAAATCCGCCGGAATGGTGCAGGTCATTCACCCCAAAGACGATGCGGCACGGAGCCTTGTTCCGAATTCCTTTTTCCGGAGCGAAATTGAAAAGGGAACGGTGCAAAAGGACGGCAAGGGCGTTCCATTTGTGGCGGAGGCGTTGTATTTAATTCCGAAAGCCGATTTATTGAAAAACTCCGCCGACAAAAGCCGCAACATCGCAACCGATGACGTTGCCATTGTTTTACGTTCAATTAGTAAAATGACGGGAATGCGTTACCACGTGGGCGAAAAAGGCCCGAAGGATCTCGGCGAAGTGCTGTACAAAAAGACGTATATGATTGCCTCTCCGGATTCAAACGAGGCGATTCCCGACCGGAACGCCGGCAGCGCGGACGGGCAGGTATCGTATTGCTATCAGCATGATCACACCTACGGCGATATAAAGTACAAGGTGGAGTACCGCCAAAAGGAAAATCAATTATACGTAACCTTTGTGAACATCATTCCGGTCAGCACATTGGGCGTAAAGATGATTATGCCGGGCAACATCCGCATCAGCGCCATTTCAATCGATTGCGGCGACGACATTCTGTTTTATCTTTCTACCGATTGTAACGCGAAGAAAATCGGAATCGTCAATGTGCGAAAGCAACTTGAAGAATCGATGGTTGCCAGAATTGAAGCGATCTATCGGTGGTTTTTGCGGCAGTTTTAGCGCATTTACGGGGCGTTTTTAATGAGACCTGTTCGATAACTGAGTTATCGAACAGGTCTATTGATGGAGATACGAGATAAAATGAAAAGAAAATTATTTGTTTCGATTTTTGGTTTGCTCATTTTAATAAGCGGAGCATGCAGCTCCAAAGGACAGAAAATGGACGCGATAAAAGGAAAAGACGGACTTTTTGCAATTATCAATACGGCGCGGGGCGATATAGCGGTTGAGTTATATTATAAAGAAACTCCGTTGACGGTAAAAAATTTTGTAGGCCTTGCGGAAGGTACGCTCGATGCGGCGAACGGCAAGCCGTTTTATGACGGACTGAAATTCCACCGCGTTATCAGCAAAGCGAACGGCGATGCGCAGGATTTTATGATACAGGGCGGAGACCCGCTGGGGAACGGAACCGGCGGTCCCGGCTACGCATTTGCCGATGAGATTGTCGATACATTACAGTTCGACCGGAAAGGCATCCTTGCAATGGCAAATTCCGGCGCGAACACTAACGGCAGCCAGTTTTTCATCACGCACGTTGAAACGCCGTGGTTGACCGGAAAGCATACGATTTTCGGCCGAGTTGTCGACGAAGCGAGCCAGCAGGTTGTTGATGCCGTCCTCATGGGCGATAAGATTAACAGCATCAAAATTGTCCGGCAGGGCGATGAGGCAATGCAATTCACTGCCACGCAAAAGGAATTCGATGAGCTTGCAAAAGCCGCGCTCGATGCATTCCGCATGAAAAAAGAAGCGGCGATGGCAGGTAAAATTGCGGAAGTTGAAAAGGCTTTTCCGAATTTCGAAAAAACGTCCGATGGAATTTATTTTAAAATCACAAAAGAAGGCGGCGGCGATAAAATCGGGAAGGGGAAAAATGTTGCAGTCGATTACAAAGGCTATTTTGTAAACGGAGATGTTTTCGATACATCGAAAGGCCGCAGCCCGCTTGAGTTTACGACTGCCGCCGGGCAAATGATTCAGGGCTTCGACATGATGGTACAGGATATGAAAATCGGCGAGTCGCGAACGATTGTACTGCCGCCGGATTTTGCCTACGGCGATGCCGGCGCAGGCGGCGTAATTCCCGGCGGCGCTTACATCGTGTTTGATGTCGATTTGTTAAAGTAGTCTAATGACTGTATATGAATGCTTAAAAATATATAGCTCGTCTAAGATCTCAATAAGCGAGGGCTGGCGATAAAATAAAGATCGAAAGACTTTACGGATTTATCGCCAGCTTTCAGTTCGGCATCCAGCAAACTGTTTAGATAAAAGGCAGGTAAGAAAACCAAAAAGGCGGAAGAAAAAATATTTGTCTTTTAGGCTCCTTACCTGCACATTCTCGCGTATATTGCAGGGTTCCGCAGTATACCCCCTCGTCTTCCATTCGCTATTTACGGTATCTCAAAATCGACTGCAATAAACAACGCGCTCATCATTGAAGGCAGCTGCAACGCACTGATATGGCGTTCTGCATAAAAATGTCATATAGTACGCTTATGATGAAATTCAATGTGTCTTTTTTTGCGGTATGCGCGCTCTTGTGCGGCCAATTACCGCAGCTATTGGCGGCGGATGCGTCCTATGCGCAGTTTACGGCGGCCGCAGCGCCTGCGGAAAATCAATATGTGCTTGTTATCAATGTTTACGACTGGGGTGCGGCGGCCGATTCGGTGATATTGCACACCGAACAGCGTTTTGCGGCGGAGGACATCAATGCGGACGATTTCAAAGTTACGAAAATCGATGCGCCTGAAGCGAAGGCGCGGATCGGCTCCGGTGTGCCGAAAGGGACGCGGAAAGTAAGCGAGGCGTATCTTTCGGATGCCGAAGGCGGACGGGCAGACGGTGAAAGCAACTTTATCACGCTCAAATTTTCCGTTATGCCGGAGGATTTGAATGCAGATCCGTTCATACGGACGATGTTTCATACCGGTTCGCTGTACGGCTTCAGAATTGAAAACCGGAAACGCGGAATTCTTATCAAAGAGCGTACCGCCGCGGTGTGCGCTGATGCCGCTCGTTTTACGTTTGAGGATTTTCAGTCCGGCGACATGAAGATGCGCTATGCTTTTTGGACGCCGGAAGCAGCCGCGCAAAGCGGAAAAAAAATCCCGCTGCTTGTGTGGTTTCACGGCATTGGGGACGGCGGGGAAAATCCCTATTTGCCGATTTTAGGAACGAAAGTCAAAAGTCTTACGGAACCGGCGGTGCAGTCTTACTTTCCGGATGGAGCGGCGGTTTTGGCGCCGCAAGCGCCGCTGGCGTGGTTGGTATCGGATAGTCTTGATCTGTTTGGAAATCATTTGCTCGTTCCTGTTGACCTCGGCGGCATTATCGGCAAAGTGATTGAGGCGCTGCTAAAAGCCGCAAACTGCATTTTCGACACTGATTTAAAGCTTGCCTCCGGAGAGAGGGTGCCGCGCGCAAGCATTTCGCATTACGGCGGTGCGGTCAAAGCGTTAATCGATGACTTCATTGCGGGGCACCCATACATCGATGCAGAGCGCATCTCCGTCGGCGGCTGTTCGGCTGGCGGCTATATGACGCTAAATATGCTCATCCAATATCCGGATTTTTTTGCGGCAGGTTTTCCGATTTGCGCAGCGTACCCCGATCATGCGCTTGCCGATTCCCAGCTTGCCGAATTGGCAAAGGTTCCGCTCTGGTTTACAAAGACGCACAACGATCCGCTCCTTGAAATCGAAAACTACGAGGGCGCAACCGTTCCGCGCCTTGCGGCAATGGCTCCAAAAGACTTGCATTATACGTTTTTCGATGATGTCCGCGATTTAAGCGGAACGTACAAGGATAAAGATGGCGCTCCATACCAGTTCAACGGCCATTCCGCATGGATTTACGTCCTCAATGACCGCGTTGAAGCAGACGGCCTCAAACTATTCGAGTGGCTTGCATCTCAACGGCGGCACTAAGCGCAGACAAGCCAGATGGCGCCGCTTCGGGGGCGCACAATGCAAGCCGGCAAGTAATATTCGTGCGGCGGGAAGCGAGCGGGGCAGATTTGATATTTTACCGCATCAGAAGGAGCGCAGATGACTGCGTGGGGCAATATGTATTTTTTGAAAGCGGATGTGAAGGCGGAAAACATCTGGGACTGCATTCGAGGAACTTTTCCCGACTACGGACTTACGGAGGCTATGCCGAAGCATTTTTCGATTGAACGTGATAACGCCAGTCTTTTATGGGACTACCCAAATGGGAACAAAGGCTTTGCCGAATTCCGGTTTTATGCAGAAACGGAAGACGGCAAACGCAGCTTGACGATTGTTTTTGACAAAGAGGTAAAACCCAAGAAATGGAAAGACGGGAGAAAAAACGTTCATGCGCTCCTATTTGAGGAAACAGCGGATGCGCCGAATTTACAGTTTTGCCATACATTTTTTGCGCTGGTAAAAGAGAAAAAGCTGGTTCCGAAGGTTTATTTTCAAAGAGGGGTAGTAGATGATACACAGGATGTATATCGGCAAGTTATCGAAAAAAAAGATACTGCAAGACCAGTCAAGCCGGATTTTCCTGTGATGATAAAATTTTGCGCGGATAAAGACGGAAACTTCTTCTTTCCGAAAGAATGGATAGAAAAGTTTAAGGAAGATTTATGGTTTATCAATGCGGCGGAATTCGTGTGTTGTTACGGTATTTTT
The DNA here is from genome assembly GCA_963539665.1 of uncultured Treponema sp. GTDB lineage: Bacteria > Spirochaetota > Spirochaetia > Treponematales > Treponemataceae > Treponema_D. The sequence continues at coordinate 5,924 of CAUTOX010000007.1, read as the reverse complement.
GCTTTGATGAATGAAGAAAATCTAAAAAAGCATAATCCAGAATTACACAGGGCTATGAAAAAAATAAAAAATAATCCCGAAGCAAATAGCAAACTGGACGAGCATCTTAAAGAGGTTATTCAAGAATGGCGGGATGCCATGTCATTGGTATATAGGAGCGATTCAAGAATCGAAATAGAAACCGCAGGGAGTACCGAAAGGCAAGAGATTAAGCCCAAACCGAATTTCTTTTCTCAACCACAGAATGATATTCCTTATGATTCAGAAGAACAATACAAGGAACTCAAAAACCAAATTATCTCCTCTGTTGATTATGAATTGTATCTTGCGCCGAACATACAAAACTATCTGCCGGACTTTGTAGCCAAACATCACGAGGAAGACCTATTAATCCGGCAAAAAGCTAAGCTGCTTCTACAAGAGATGGGACGGGATGAAAATAAAATTGAAGCAGCCTTTACTCGGCTGGACGAACTGAAAAAGAAAAACGCCAAGCTTACGCAGAGGCTCAATGAGCAGGCAAAAAGAATTGATGAGCTGGAAATGGAAAACAGCAAATTGAAAGATACAACCGCCGCCGTTGAAGCAGACATTTCTTCCGGTACTCTCGTAAACAGCCCACCGTCGCAAGCAGATGCTGATGCTCAAGAGACACGCGCAGCAATCGACGAGTTAGAACACGACCTGAAAGAGTTGCAAAACACAAAAAAATTGCTGGAAGGAGAAATAAGTTCTTTGAACACCAAATGCGCAAACGTGCAAAACAAATATGCCGAATGGGAAGCGATGCAGATTCGGCAGCAAAATAAAAACTCAAACGGCTGCATATATTTGGAAATCCCCTGTACCGAAGAAAACCTCTTCTTCAATGAAATACAAGATTATTTGTATTCGCTGTTATACGAAATGTTGGAAAAGGAAAATGTAAAGTTGCCAGAGAACAAACGCGATGAAGCAAATCGTAAGCACAACGTAGTTGCAAACTTGTTGGAAAAGAGGAAATTTTATTGGGAGAAATCCGTAACCGGCGAAAAACTAAGAGAGATTGAAAATATGTTACGTAGTACCCAGACACTCCCATTGTCCAAACTGTCGCACGAAGGATTCAAAGAGGTGCAAAACACAAAAAAATTGCTGGAAGGAGAAATAAGTTCTTTGAACACCAAATGCGCGAACTTGCAAAACAAATATGACAAATATGAAGAAATGCTGCTTCGGAAGCAAAATGAAAACTCAAACGGCTGCATATATTTGGAAATCCCCTGTACCGAAGAACCCCTCTTCGGCGACGAAATAACAGATTATTTGTATTCGCTTTTATACGAGATGCTGGAAAATGAAAAAGCAAACTTGCCCGACAACAAGCAGGATGAAGCAAATCGTAAGCGCAACGTAGTTGCAAACTTGTTGGAAAAGAGGAAATTTTATTGGGAGAAATCCGTAATCGGCGAAAAACTAAGAGAGATTGAAAATATGTTACGTAGTACCCAAAGAATACCGCTAGAAAAGCTCAAAAAGGCAGGATTTTTGGAGATAGCCGGCAACACCCATCCGAAATATCATTTTTACAATGAAAAATACACGTGTGTTTTTCCGAGCCCATCAAGCGATAAACAGGCGATTGATAATATAATCCACCAAATTAGAAATACTTTGTTTTTAATCTAACGAGGGGATAATTCCCCGACGCACTGCGTCGGGGTGATTCATTATCAGGCAACAATCCCCTCCAACAGAGCCAAGCTCTACATTGCTGCTCTTGAACCGTTATCATAAAAGTACCCCAAAAGCGCGTCAGCAACATGAATAATGCTGCATTTCACGAGAAAAAGGTTTTGTATAAAATCGCAAAAAAATACCACGGAATTCAGTTTTTGTCATTTTCATAGGTTTTGAGGTCGAAATTACCGGAAAAATATTAAAAAGCGCCTTATTTTTTCTAAAACCATCATAGAAATACTTAGATTGCAATATCACTCTTCAAAACCTGATTCGCCTTTTTTTAATTTCCCTCGAACGCATTTTGCCTCAAAATAAGATTCATCAAGTTCAAAAGTTTCAATTTCTTTTAAACCTTCTTTGAGTATTTTTTCTCGTATTATATTGAAATATCGGTTAAAAGTGTTACGATTTACTCCACAATTAGAAGCAACGAATGCCACAAAGCTTCTAACCTTTTTAGCTGTTGCAGTAGTAGTGCTGTCCTCCGCAAAACATAAAATTAGTTTGTTCATTTTATTACACTAAGTCTATGATACATGATGACTTATAGCCTCCCTTTTTTGAGATGCTAGTCAAGAGCCAAAAATTATTCCGCTTGAATGAATTAAACTAGTTATCATAGAAGACTTTAAACGGCTTCTTAAAGAAGCAGTGAGAATTTAAAAATTTATTTAACATATTCTAAGAAGAATAGCTCCAAAGGTTAGTATCATAAATTGCAGAGCCGTACTATGTTTTGTTTTCTAAAGAAACCGTTATTTTCAAGCTAAATAAAGTTTTGTTTTAATTCTCATGGCTTTATAGCTACTTGCCTTATAAGCCCCCCATCGAGTGTCTCCGCGATGAAGCGGGTGCAAATGTGTAGCCTTCTTCCGTATATTCTATCGCTTACAATTCAATTTTAAGTTTCAGTCATATGCTATATTAAAATATTTTACTTAACTTAGCTTTTAAGACAATTCGCTATAAATGCACAACAAAGGGATCTACTCAGGCTTAGTTTTTATCCTAAAAATAGTTTTCATATTTTATAAAGCAATTAGCCATATACGCGAGTTTTCGAGAGAAAACTCGATGTTAGAAGCGGCACGCCTACTTAAGTGCTGCTTCTAACACTGAGATTTTTACGTGATGCACCGCTTCTTTTTCGGTTAGATTTTTACGTGAGGCAATGCGCCGGCTTGACAGAGCTGCTTTATGCACTCTATCATGTGCGCATGGAAAACTTGAATGGGTTGTTTTTGAAGAATGCTTTTTACCGCATTGGCGCAAATGCTTATTATTACCGCATATTTTACCTCCGCCGTACAGAGTGTTCTGGGGTATGATAACTGCATAGCAGTTTTCCGATAAACCGCTCAATACAAGACCTCTGTATGCAGGGGTCTTTTTTTATTTTCAGACAATGCCGTAAACGCGGCAAGAGAGGCGCATAATGATTGTAATGGTAAAGAAGGGAGCTGATAGCGTAAAAATTAATGAGTATATCGGCGAATGGAAGGAACGCGGTTTCGACGTTCATGTATCGAATGGCGAAAACTTGACGATTTTAGGGCTTGTAGGCGATACAACTTCGCTTAACACAGAACAAATCCTTGCCAATCCGATTGTAGAAAGCGTACAGCGGATTTCTGCGCCGTATAAACTTGCAAATCGCTCGTTTCATCCGGCGGATTCTGTTATTGAAGTTGGCGGCGGACAGGAAGGCGTTTGCGCAGGAACATTCGGCGGCAACGTCATTGGCGTAATTGCCGGGCCGTGTTCGGTTGAAACGGAAGAGCAAGTAGTCGGCATTGCGGAAGCAGTAAAGGCAAGCGGGGCGCGTTACCTCCGCGGCGGGGCTTTTAAGCCGCGCACGTCTCCGTATGCCTTTCAAGGCTTGGGCGCAAAAGGGCTGGAATTCCTCCTGTATGCAAAGAAAGTAACCGGCCTGCCAGTCGTAACGGAGCTGATGGATATTCGGCAGCTGGAGTATTTTGACAACGTAGACATGATTCAAATCGGCGCGCGGAATATGCAGAATTTCGATTTGCTTAAAGAGATGGGAAAGGTCAAAAAACCGATTCTGCTTAAGCGCGGTATGTCGGCGACCGTTAAGGAACTGCTTATGTCGGCGGAATACATTATGGCAAGCGGCAATGAAAACGTCATTCTCTGCGAACGCGGAATCCGCACATTCGACGGCTATACCCGCAACTGCCTCGACTTAAGCATCATCCCCTACCTGCACAAAGTCAGCCACCTTCCCGTAATTATCGATCCAAGCCACGCATGCGGCATGAACTGGATGGTACCGACGCTTGCAAAGGCAGCGATTGCAGCAGGAGCGGACGGGTTGATTATCGAAGTGCATAATAATCCCGAAAAAGCCTTGTGCGACGGCGAGCAGTCTTTAAAGCCTGCGGAGTTCGACGAAGTAATGCGCATTCTTCCGAAAGTTGCTGAAATTAACGGACGGTCAATGTGACGGATATACAAAATCTTACCTACGGGATTGTTGGACTCGGCATTATGGGCGGGGCGATTGCAAAGAGCATTCGGCGGAATGTGATTGAACTGAAAACAAACGATGCCGCCGGCAGCGGAAAAATATTAGTATGCGACAAAAATACTGAAAGCCTTGACGCTGCGCAAAAAGACGGCATTGCCGACAGCGCGTACGCAGCCGATGCGGTCAAACCGATGTTAGCGCAGTGCGATGTAGTCTTTATCTGCCTCTATCCGCGCGCAACACTTACATTTTTAGCGGAAAATAAAGCTTCATTCAAAAGCGGCGCGATTATTACCGACATAAGCGGCGTAAAAAACATCTTCGAAGATGCGGAAGCGCACTTTATCCGCAATGACGTTGATTTTATACTCGGCCATCCGATGGCAGGCGGCGAAAAGGAAGGTTATGTAAACTCATCGGCGGATTTTTTTACCGGCCGGAATTACATACTCATTCCCCATGCGCAAAACAAGGCGGAAAACCTTGCAATCATGCGAGCGCTGATTACCCGCATGGGATTTTGCCGCATCACGGAAACGACGGCCGACATTCACGACAAAAAAATTGCGTTTACCTCGCAACTATGCCACATCATTGCCAGCGCACTCGTTGCCAGCGCAGAAGATGAACAGATTACCGCATTTGGCGGCGGCAGCTTTGAAGATTTAACGCGAATTGCGATGATCAACGCGCCATTGTGGACGGAATTATTTCTTCTGAATAAAAAACTACTGCTTCCGCAAATTGACAGTTTTAAAGCAAAGTTAGATGAACTTTGCACAGCCGTTGAACAAGATGACGCGCAAAAACTTACCGGTTTGCTTAAAGAAGTACGGAATCGGCGAATGCAGATGGATAATCGGCCGTAGCGTGCAGAGAAAATCAGTACGCCCGATGAAAGCATTAGAGCATCTCGAAAAACTCGCTTTTTGCGATTTTTTTCGAGATTGCGACGAGTTATAACTCGCTGGATTATCGCGAGTTATAACATCGCATTTTCAAAGTTACCACTAAAAACTGAAGTTTTTAGTGGCAATCATCAAGGGTTTTAAAACATCCGTAGAAATAAAAAACAGCGTATCATGCCGCAGATACGCTGTAAAATGCGCCTAAGTACGTGGCTGCGCCGTTATGATTGACTTTCGATGCGTTTATTTCTGAAATACAACAGTATATCCGTGCTAACCATGATGATGTTCGGTATGTAAAACCAGAAAGCCAAATTATAATTATGCGTAAGGGATTTTGATATAATTCCGCACACATAACCGCTTGCAATAAAACACATAAACAGCAAACTCTTTCCCTTAGTCGATTTTGAGCGGATTGACCGTATAATCGACATTGGCCATGAAATTCCAAAGCAGAGAATCATAATAGATTCTAAAATGCTTGCAACGCTATTTAATCCTAAAAACGAAACAACAGACATACGCACCTTCTATTAAATGAATTAAAATACTCCGTAACTCCGCAGTTTCCCGCAAAATTACGGATTGCGTGGCACTATACAACCCGATAAGTCGGTGTGTCAATGAAAAGGAAAAACAATCAACAATTACGGCACAGGCAGCGGGGGATATAGCCAATTACCTTAAAAGCACAACGAAGGCATCTACAAGGCCCAATTTCAGTTTTTGGAAAATGATATTGCAATCTAAGAGGCTGTTTAAAGTCTAGGAGATATGGTATAGTGAAAGAATGAGAAAGC
>CAUTOX010000006.1:0-41145 GCA_963539665.1 uncultured Treponema sp. | reverse complement strand
TGCTGGCTGTGTTCATCTATATGATTCCGTTTCACAGGCTCTGGATGCCGTTTTAAAAGGCAATTAGCTATAATTGCCGGTGTAGTCGTCCATTACGCCTTTTGCGCCGGAAACGGATCCCGCTTTTAAGTTATTCAGCGCTTTCATTGAATACGTCAACAAGCGTTCATACGGCGAACCGTAATACTCAACGGAGTTTTGGCAAGAGCCGCTTCAACTTGTTTGGCAGCCGTCATGCCCTTTGTAACATTGTTCATGTTGGCTTGCGTTTGATTGATTTCTTTTCCAGATGCAAGATAATCTTTCTTCAAATACAGGAGCATATAAGAATCAATATGCGTTAAGATTGAATCGGTTTTTCTTGCATCGAGCATTTTTATGCAGGTATCATAATCGCCTGCAGAAAACGCTGAATCGAATGCATCCTGATCATACTTACCGGATTTCTTCTTTTTCTTGTCCGCTTTTTTCTCTACTTTTGCACCGGAAGATTGGTTCCCATCCGCTTTTGTCGTGGCACAAGAGGCAAGCAAAAATGTCACGGCACCCAATAACGTACAAATCTTTACGATTTTTTTCATTTCAAACTCCTAAAAAATTATCTGCTTTTAATTTTCTGCTGCTTATGTAAGCGGTCTTGTACAGCGCCGGTAGGCTCAAACATATCCACCGTCCGGTGCGTCTGCAAATCCGTAAGCTCGACATTGACGATGTATGTTCTCTCTTGAATCTTTCCTGAGTTTTGAATCATCAGCTTTACAGAGCCGGTAAGCATATAGTCTGCAGCGTCTTCATTATCGAGCGCTTTTGCCTTATCCTCATTCGAGTGCTCAAGCTGTTCAACAACTTCGTTTCGCATATCATCCCGAATATCTTTATTTGCCATAAACTCAAGAACGCCACTTTTTAATACTGCCGTTTTAAGACTGTTCGCAATTACTTGCGTATCAAAAAAATCGCCGGTTTCATCTCTGATTTTTCCGATGGTAACAACAGGGTCCCTATTGTTTTTCTCCGAAAAACGCACAATACGCGGAGAGCTGATAATCTGCGCTACCACATCCTTGCAAATTTCATCTGCATCGGAAGAATTTAAGTAAACGGTCAAATCCGCATTCGCACCGCGCTTAGTCTTTGCAAACGTCAACGACAGCACGGAAAGTGTTATAAAACAAATCAAACCCATTTTTCTCATACTTCTCTCCTTACATATTATTCGCCGAATTCGTATTCAATGCTGTCATCTCTTGTTTTGTCCATCAGCGGAGCGCGCAGATTCTCGCTCAAAGCCTTCTTGAGCAATACCGTTTCTGACGCATTATCTTCAACTCCGTTCAAGGCGGCTTGTAACTGCGTGTCATAAACTCTCCGGTTCATGGTAAAAACGACATAATATTCATAATAGGTTTCAAAATCGGCATCAGTAGACTTTTTTGTGATTTTCACTCCCGTCTTCGGTTTTCTAAACTGCATCCAATACTGCGCTTCTTTTAGCAAACCGTTAATTTCCATAGCTGAAAGCGCTTTTACCGTTTGATCGATTGCCTGCTGTCTTTTTGTTTCGCTGCCGCTTGCAGAACCTTGAAAAACGGCGTTTGCGCTTTGTCCGACCGCCATGGAAAAGGAATTGGCAACTTGCCGTTGAACATCAACCTGATCCGTCCATGTCTTTAAGAATTCCAAATCATCGCCCTGATTGGTAAAAACAAAAATCTGGCTCTCGCTCAAATCGATTTTCAAAGATTTTGAAATTCCCTTGTTGTCGCCTTGAAGTACCGCTTCAACCCATCCCGGAATCGATGATCCCAATGCCATTCCGGGCCTGTTTACAATCTCAACTTTAATCTTCTGTTCTTTCGCTTTCTTGGCAAAAGCGGGAACCGAAAGCACCGCCGCACATAAAACTGCGAAAGCCGCCATCTTCTTCATAGAATCCCTCTTATGATTATTGCAATTACACACATTGTCATATGTGATTGCACATAACAATATATGTAAAAACACATCTTGTCAAATCTGTTTTTACACATTACCGTAAAATATCAAAATGGATAGCCCACCGGTAGAAACGTTCAAAGACAGACTTGTGCAGGAGCTGTCGTTCAAAGGAGTGTCATACAAGGAATTTGCGGCGGAAATCGGAATCAGTATCAATACGCTCAATATGTATTTATACCGGAACTCCATTCCCGCAGCCGATATTGCTGTAAAAATGGCAGTATTTTTAAACACAACAGTGGAATACCTTGTGAACGGGCAAAACGGAAAACGGTATCTTTCGCATAAAAATTGGAAAAAGGCGGAAATTCAAAATATAGTCGGCAATTTTTCGGAAAAAGAACTATCTTGTTTTTTGGAAATAACAAAAGCGTTTAGGCAAGCGGTAATGGATTCTTAATTTTTTATGATGCCGAAGCCGGCAGGATAAAAGAGCCGCAATCATACCCCCGATGCAAGGCGAAGCATATTGAAGCGGTAATCTTTTTTCCTATTATGGTACAAAATAATCGTAAACTTGACAGATGGACTTAACGAATTTAAAATCCCCCATTGTATTGCATAAAAAATGCAGGACGCATTTTATCTTTCAATAAAGAGGTCTCATTATGAAGAAATTGAAAAAGGTTTTGTTTGCGCTGCCGTTGATTTTTGCAGCGGGCACGCTTTCCGCAAAGGGAGCGGCGGGGGCTCCGCTAGAAGTTACGATTATCCACATCAACGACCATCACTCGCATCTTGAACCGGTGGAAATCGACATGATGATCGGCGGGCAGAAGACAAAGACCGTCATCGGCGGTTATCCGGAAGTAGTGAATCAAATTAAAACGCTCAAGCAGACGACTAAGAACCCGATAACGCTCCATGCCGGCGATGCAATTACCGGTACGCTGTATTTTACGCTTTTCGGCGGCAGCGCTGATGCGGAGATGATGAATATTTCCGGCTTTGATTATTTTACGCTCGGAAACCACGAATTCGATGCCGGCAACGAAGGCCTTAAAAAGTTTCTGGATTATCTGAAAGTTCCGGTCATTTCCGGCAACGTCAATCCGGACAAAAACAGCATTCTCTACGGAATGTGGAAGCCGTACGGCATCATGGAAGTTGAAGGCCAGAAAATCGGCATTATCGGCTCCGACACGGTACGGAAAACGGTTGAATCTTCCAGCCCGGGAAAGGACGTTAAATTCACCGATGAAATTAAAACCGCTCAAAAATATGCGAACGAACTCAAAAAGAAGGGAATCAACAAAATCATTCTGCTTTCTCACGGCGGCGCGGAAAAGAACTTTGAGATTGCCAAAAAGGTTTCGGGAATAGACGTCATCATCACCGGCGACTCGCATTGGCTGTTTGGCGGCGATGATATGAAGGAAATCGGGCTGCCGGTGCGCGCGGCGTATCCGACGAAGTTCATGTCGCCTGCAAAAGAGCCGGTTTATGTTGTCGAAGGCTGGGAATATTCCAAGCTGGTCGGCGAGCTGAATGTCAAATTTGACGCAAAAGGCATTGTAACAGAAATCGTCGGCAATCTGCACATCCTCATGCACACGGAGCGCTTCCAGCGGAAAGACAAGGACGGCAAAAAATACATTGCGGACGGACAGGAAAAAGAAGAGATCATTGCGACGCTCGGCAAAATGCCGTTCATTGCGTTTGCAAAGGCCGATGCGGAAGCGGCGCAAATCCTTGAAAAATTCAAGAAAGAGAAGCAGGCGCTCGGTTCTGAGGTTGTCGGCATGATCAACGGCGCAACAATGCCGGGCGGTACGCAAAACAGAATTCCGAATACCGCCAATCCGAAAGGTTCAATCGCCACGCGCTTTGTGGCCGAAACAATGCTCTCCGAAATGCGGAGCCTTGGTACCGGCAACATCGACTTTACCGTTCAGAATTCCGGCGGCGTCCGCGCAGATATTATGCCGGGACAGGTTACGTTCAACGATGCGTACACCTTCCTGCCGTTTGGCAACACGCTGTTCATGCTTGACGTAACCGGCGCGGAAGCCAAGCAGATTCTTGAAGATGCGCTTGATTTTGCGCTGGTCGGCGGCTCAACGGGCGCGTTCCCATACGGCGCAGGCATCCGCTACGAGGCGAATCAGTATCCGGACAAGGCGGGCAAGCGGGTGGTCAAAGTTGAAGTGCAAAACCGCGCCACCGGCGAATGGGAGATGATTAAAGATTCTGCAACATACCGCATGGGCACCAACTCCTACATTGCAGGCGGCAAAGACGGGTACAAGACGCTCGGAGAAGTAGCAAAGTCGCGCGGCGGCGAAGATACCTACCTGCCGGATGCTGAATCATTCATCAAATTCCTCAAAGCTCATCCGAATTTTGAAGGGTTTGCCGACTCAAATGTCATATTCCACTTTGATGCGGACAATGAAGTACTGAAAAAATAACCGCCGCTAAAACCGGCAGCCCCCGCACAGCCATAACCGCTCTGCGGGGGCTTTTTATTTCCGCCCCCCTCCGCTTTATGCCGAAAGCATCGCCCCTTCCCGCAGCGAAAAGCGGCATCCTTTACACCGGCGGCGTATTTTTACATAATAGCCGCATGAAACATATCACTGAACTTACGGTACGCCCCTACGAATGCGATTCGTACAATCACGTCAATAATGCGGTGTATCAAAATTATCTTGAGTATGCGCGAATGGATTTTTTGCGCGCAGCCGGTTTTGATTACAAGGGCATTGTTGCGGCCGGTTATTATCTGTATGTAACCCATATCGATATTTTTTATAAGGCGTCGGCGGTTTTAGACGACAAATTGTTCATCGAAACGCGGCCGACAAAATTAAAACACGTCATGGGCGTTTTTCATCAAACCGTAAAAAAAGAAGACGGCACAGTCTGCGTTGAAGCGGATGTTACGTGGGCAACGGTCAATCATGAAGGGCGGCCGTCCAAAATGCCTGAAGGGTACATGGTAGACGGCCTTATTCCTGATACCGATGCTTAGCGCAACGCCCGCCGCACTTCCGCTTTCTGCTCATCAAATCGTACAAGGCATCGCTATGAAAAAAATTGCAGCTATTGGATGCATTTGCATAGCGTTTGCGTGATGTACAACGGCAAGCGGGGGAAATACCATCCTCGCCGGCGCAACGCCAATTCCCCATGCAGAGATGGAGATTCTCAATTTGGTAAAAGATGACTTTGCAACGGCGGGATGCCCCCTTATCGTGCAGGAGTTTATGGATTGCGTTACGCTTAATGACGTACTTGAATCCGCTAAAATCGATGCGAATTTCTACCAGCTCCTGCCGTATATGGAAGCCGCGAACGCGGAAAAGACTACCAGCTGGCACGCGCGGCGGGCATCCGCATAGAACCGTTCGCGCTGTATTTAAAAATCGCCGACCGTGCCGCGCTGTCGACAGATTCAACAGTTGCCATTCCGAATGACCCGACAAATGGCGGGCGAGCGGGCGTTGCTGCTGCAAGCGGCAGGCCTTCTGACGCGGAAAGAGAGCGCAGGAGTTAACTCTTCGGGGGTGGACTTTGTGGATAATCCGAAAAATCTCAAAATAAAGGAAATTGATGCGGCATCGCTTCTGCGCGTATTGAACGATGTAACGATGGCGGCCATCAACGGCAACTATACAATTCCCGCAGGGCTAAATCCTATACGACAAGCGTGATTGTCGAGGGGACGGATTCGCCGTATGTCAACATTATTGCCGTAAAAGCGGGCAATGAGGAAAAACCGGCGATTCAGACGCTGGCGGCTGCGATGCAAAGTCAAAAAGTCAAAACGTATATAGAAGAAAATTATCCAAACGGCGAAGTTGCCGCGGCCTTCCGAGCGGTAAAATGAACTTATAGCGGCGGAAAGACGACAGGGTTTTTGCCGTCGCTGTTGCAGAGGCTTTCCGTCTGCTTCCGCTTTCAAAAATAAAAATGCCGGCTGCTTATACAACCGGCATCTGCAAAAGGCGGCGCAAACTGCTCCGCATTCATATTGTAAAACTACTACGCCTTTACCTCATTGACAAGCGGCTGGCCTTCGGAGAACGCTTTGATATTGCCCATCGTCGTATCGGCAATATTGCGCAGTGCGTTGGTTGTCAGGAAGGCTTGGTGTCCGGTGATAATGACATTTGGGAATGTCAAAAGACGCGCAAGCACGTCATCCGTCAGGACGTGCGTAGACCAGTCGCCAAAGAAGTATTTGCTTTCCTCTTCATACACGTCAAGCGCCGCGCCGCCAATCTGGTGGTGCTTCAGCGCGTGGACAAGCGCCTTCGAATCGATGAGCGCACCGCGTCCGGTGTTGATGATAATCGCATCGCTTTTCATCGTTTTCATGGAATCGTGGTTGACTACGTGCTTTGTTTCTTCGGTAAGCGGACAATGGAGGGAAAGAACGTCGCTCCGGCGGAAAATATCTTCAAGCGAAACATATTCTACGCCTTTTTCCTTTGCCCATTCCGCGTTTGGATACGGATCGTACGCAATCAGCTTCATGCCAAGCCCCTGCAAGAGCGAACCCATAATCCGCCCGATTTTACCCGTACCGAGTACGCCGGCGGTCAACCCATACAGGTCTCGGCCGGTAAGCCCTTCGATGTTGAAGTTTGCCGTTTTTGTGCGGAGGTAGGCCTGCGGAATATGGCGGGTCAACGCCATCAGAAGCGCAATTCCGTGCTCTGCAACCGCGTGCGGCGAATAAGCCGGAACGCGCGCCGCTTTGATTCCCGCATCCTCCGCCGCTTTGAGCGCAACATTATTGAAACCCGCGCAGCGCAGCGCAATCAGTTTAACGCCGCCCTCCTTCAACTTCTCTATGACGGCTTCATTTACAACGTCGTTTACAAACACGCACACGACATCATACCCGGCCGCCGTTGCCGCAGTATTTTCGTTGAGTTTGAATTCAAAAAAATCGATGTGGTAGCCAAGCGCTTCGTTTACCTCCGTAAAGGCCGCTTTGTCATACGAATGGGTATCGTAAAAGGCAATTTTCATCAGTGTACTCCTTATAATAAGAATGTGAAGTGAATTATTTGCTCGTACCATACCGCTTTTCGTAATCTATATCAAGAAAATATCTGGCAGGGCGGTCGGGATAAATGAGTTTCTGTGGCGGGGAATATGAAGTAAAACGCGCATCTCAAACTGACATTGCCGTTAATGCCGCTCTCGATAACAGTGGGAAAACCTTGATTTTGAATAGCAAACCTGTTCGACAATAATACGCTCGAACAGGTTTCATAAGCAGCGCATGATGCCATCGATACGCCGCTTCTATGGTTTTGAAGAAAATTTCAGTAGATGTAGGAAAATTCCGACATGGCAGTCATTTCATTGACGGTATCGCCGAATTTGCGGGCGACAAAATAGGTTGTCAGCTTGGCAATGTTTCCGGCCGTATCGCATTTGACAATGCGGCGGATTTCCGGCCGGTTGTCGGAACCGTATGTTGTTACTTCGGAAAGCGAACCGTCAGCGGCATAGCGGAAGACATCCTTTGAGCGCATAATGCCGCGTTCATTGTATGTAAAAATCGTATCATTCTTTCCTGTATCATTGTATGCAAAAACCCGCTGTTCATTCAGCGTACCGTCGCCGAAATATTCCATTTCTTCTTCAAGCTGGTCTTTTGCATTGTATTTATAGAAGATTTTCCATAAAAGCGCGCCATCGCCATTGTAATAGGTTTCTTCCTTCAATTTTCCGTCCGCATACGCATACATCATCTTGCCTTTCAGTGCGCCGTCTTTCCCGAATTCAGAAACATCGGCCTTCATGCCGTCCTTATACTCAATCACGGAGCGCCACAGCTTGTTGTTTTCTTCATCGTAGCATACTTGTTCAGTCAAAAGCCCTGCGCCATCGTAAACGCTAACGACCTTATTCACAAAAACATCGCGGGCAGTGAACTCTACGCTTTCCGACTGGCGGCCAAACGAGTCGTATTTATACGAGGTCTTTCCGATCGGCGTCCGGTAATAATCGCCGAATTTAGAGATAACTGTAAAGTCTGTCCGCGTCATTGCTTTTGCAGAACCTTGCAACGGCATATTTGCGGCAACATCATAGGCAAATGCGACTGTTCCGATCACTGCTGCACAGACAATCGAAATTATTTTTTTCATATTAACCCCCGGAAGTAATGCAATTTGTACCTGTTCTTTCAAATTGCGATAAAGACGCTACGGGCAAACTCAGTTTGCAAGAATAAGCGCTTCTATGCTACCATTATCGGCAATCGGCGGGGAAGTTTTACGAATTCAAGCAAATGCTGTAGCAGACGTAAAAAATCGACAGATTCTGAATCGAATGTGCAACTGGCGATTTGAGAAAAATCAATAAGGAAAGAAAGCATGACAGAGAATGAGTGGAAGGCTTTTTCCAAATTCAGAGAAGAGTTCCGGCAGCAGGTCGCAGAGTGGGCAAAATGGACTGCCGCCTTGATGCCGATGCAAGCGGCTGCAGCTGCAAAGGACACGCCGCCCTATCCGGTTGAGACTGCCGTTGTCTACAACCGCGCATTGGATGATGTTCTGCCGTCCGATACGATTAAACTCATTGTTATTGGGGATAATCCCGGCAAAGATGAGCAGCGCGCAATGAATAACCGCTATTTAGTGGGGCAGTCGGGCAAGGTTGCCGATGGGTTTTTCCGCAGGAATGCGGCGCTTGGCATCGATTTTAGAAAAAATGTTATTATTTTGAACAAAACGCCCATACACACTGCAAAAACTGCCCATCTAAAATACGTGCTCAAAAATGGCGGGGCGGAAATCGCTGAGCTTATTGCGCAAAGCCAGATTTGGATGGCGCAAAAAACAGCGGAGCTGCATCTTGCGCTGACGCAGGCGCAACTTTGGCTGGTCGGCTATGCAGAGCTCAAAGCGAAGGGGCTATTTGCGCTCTATCGAAAGGCCTTGCGCGACTACTATATAGAAGAAAACCGTAAAGACGCATGGGAGCGCGTATTGGTCTTCCAGCATTTTTCGATGAATCGCTTTCTGATTGACCTCAACGAATTCCGGTCGCATATTCCGGCCATCCCGCTCCAAAACGCGCTTGAACAGCTTGGCGCTGAACACAAACACGCGATTTTTAGCGAATAACAAAGCGGACGCGATTTCTCCGGCAGGTTCCGCAGCCGAAAAGCATGACCGCCCTGCATGGAGCCTCCTGCGTTGCCGGTTCCACTCTCCGCAGACAGCCTGCCTGCCGTTCCTAAAATGGGTTAAGTTTGCCCGACATATTCCGATATTAGTAAAGGGAACCTCTAAAAACTTCAGTTTTTAGAGGTAACTTTGAAAATGCGATGTTGTAACTCGCGATAATTCAGCGAGTTACAACTCGTCGCAATCTCGAAAAATCGCAAAAAACGAGTTTTCGAGATGCCCTAAAGTAGGTTTGTCTAAAACAGGGATTGTGCATGACGAACATTTTAAAGCGCTCCTCACGGAGTATGCATCTGAATATGCAGGTTTACAACTGCATGATTTGTCAGCTGCTCGGTATTAGCGCTTTTCGGCTTTGCCTATAGGAGATTTTATGGCAGAAAAACAGACGGCGTATCGGGATATTCTTGAAGCTGAAGATGCCCTTTTGTCCGAAGTATTAAAAAAACAGCATGAGTTGCGGACTGCGGTGGAGCGTAAAGACTGGACGCGGCTGACCGATGTGATTTCCTCCATAAATTATTGCATGGATCAGTTCAATGCGCTCGATAAGGACCGAGAGTCGCTTACGAACGCAAGAGACGCGGAGGCCTCCGCTGATTTACTGTGCGCAGTGCGCGGAAAGCTGCTGAAATGCCGCACGGAAAATAAAGTTATCAATGAATACGCCAACACGATGCGTGATTTTGTACACGGCATTTTGAATGAAGCCCATCCGCAGCGTCGAAGCCGTTTGTATTCTTGGCGGGGAAAAATCATTCAGGAGCAGCCGAAAAGCGTTGTGATAAACACGCTCTCATAATATTCCGGGACAGGCGCATTGCAGAGCCGCTCCGGTAATTGCAATTCATTTGTAAGCTAGTAGATAGAGGTAGATATGGGATCGACATTTTCAGGGATAGAGCTTGGCAAGCGGAGCATCATGGCGCATACGGATGCAATCACTACGGCGGGACACAATATTTCTAATGCGTCAACAGAAGGATATTCCCGTCAGCGGGTGCACTTGCGCGAATACGACCCGCTGTACCGGCCGGAGCTTGGGCGACCGGAACGACCGGGCATGATTGGGCAGGGGATTGATGTGCAGAGCGTAGAGCGCATCCGCGATGAGCTTTTAGATCAGCGGATAACGGCGTCGCAGCATCAGGAAAGCTATTGGGATACGCGCAGCAAGTATTACGCGATGATTGAGCAGGTTTACAATGAGCCGGATGATGTTTCAATTCGTTCTAATATGGATAAATTCTGGCAGTCTTGGCAGGATTTATCGCTGCATCCCGAAGAGCAGGCGGCGCGGCAGGTTGTTGTAACCCGCGCTGAGAATCTAGGGGATTCGATAAAAGCCAAATGGGAAGGACTTGCGGGCATCGGAACGCTTTTGAACGGCGACGTGGAAGCGACGGTTCGGCAGGTAAATGACTTTACGGGGCAAATTGCCGCACTCAACCGCGAAATCGTCCGCTCAAAGGCGCTTGGCGACAGCCCGAATGATCTTTTAGACCGGCGGGATTTGCTCGTCGACAAGCTGTCGAAGCTCGTTAATATCACCACCGATAACCGCGATGCCGATGAGTTTATGGTTCATCTGGACGGACAGGTTTTAGTGCAGGGCGGAATTGGCCGCAGTTTCGATTTAAAGACGGTTGTTGACAACAACGGGTATTCGAAGCTTATCTGGAAAGACACCGGAAACGATGCGCGCATTTCCGGCGGTACGCTCGGCGCGCTGATTGAATTGCGGGACGTTGATATTCGAAGCGAAATTCAGTCGCTCAACACCATGACCATGAACTTTACCGATCTGGTAAATGACGTGCATCGCAATGCGTACGGCGCAAATCATATTACCGGTTTGAATTTCTTTAATCAGCGCCCGTTTGTTGAAAACGTCAACGGCAATTTTGACCGCGATGGCGACGGCGCTTTCGATCATTCTTATGTATTCCGCTTCACCGGAACCACAAAGCTCGATTTGCAGGCGCAGATTGGACTGGAAGGCACGATGACATTCAGCGCGGCAAGCGGAACAGTTGAAGTCGCTTACCGTCCGACCGATTCAGTTGAAACGGTTATCAATCGCATCAACGACAGCAACGGAGAAGTAAAAGCCTACCTCGACCGCAACGGAAGCCTTGTTCTCAAAGGGACAACGGCCGCCGCAATCGAAAATCCAGACTTTGTTATCCGCCATGTCGAGGATTCCGGTTTCTTTTTGACCGGCTACGCGGGAATCTTACGCGCATCCGGCGCTGACGGCGCATACGATTTTGAACGCGCAGATGCGGTTGAAGCGTTGGCTGATGCGCAGTTTGCAGTTGCGCCGGTGATGAATCCGTCCGGTTATATCGCCGTCAATCAGACGATTAAAAATGACGTAATGAGCGTCGGCGCGGCCTTCATTGACCGCGGATTGGTAAACGCAGGCGACGGACGGGCTGCGGTTGAGATTGCGGCCATCCGCAATTCGGCGGTTATGATTGGGCATAAACGCACATTCGATGACTATTTTGCCGATTCGGTAACGAATGTCGCGCTAAAAGGCGAGCAGGCGGAAAACAATTTCCTTAGCCACAACGCCGCAATGGACGATTTGCGTTCGCTTCGGGAATCGATTAGCGGGGTCAACATTGACGAAGAACTTGCGGACATCTTGAAATTCCAGCACGGCTATAACGCCGCCGCAAAATTTGTGAGCGTGTGGGACAGTTTAATCGACACGGTGATTAACCGGCTGAAAGTATAACCGGCCGCACGCGGAAAGCGCGGTACGGAGGGCGCGGCTTCCCGGTAGGCGGGGCAGCGCGATTCCTGCACACTTTGAAGAGGAGTTGATATGCGAAGAGTCAGCACAAATATGAATCATCTGGATACGCAGCGGAACTTGCGCCTTCAGGAATCGCGGCTGAATAAAGCGACAAACCAAATGGGCAGCCAGCGGCGCATCCATGAGCTGCGCGACGATCCGGTTGCGGCGGGGCACTTGGTGCGTTATCAGTCGTATCTTGACCGTGTGCAAAACTTTGAAAAGAATGCGCTCACGCTCAGCGACCAGTTTGTAATGCGCGAAGGCTATATGACCGGCTCGCTTGAAATTATGCAGCGGGTGCGGGAGCTTGCCGTAACCGGCGCGAACGGTATTTATACGCCGGAAGATATGCGGGCTATCGCGATGGAGGCGGACGAACTTTTAAAGGAGCTGGTACAAAACGCAAATGCCATTAGCGCGGACGGGAATGCGATTTTTGCCGGAACGAACACCAAATCCGTCGCTTTTGAAGTCGAAATGGGAACGGTCGAAGGCTCCGGCATTCCGCTCATTTCGAATGTTCGCTATAAAGGCAATATCGATACAAACAAAATCGAAGTTGACGAGCATAAATATATGGCGCTTGACAATGCGGGTAACCGGACGTTCTGGGCGGAACAGCAGCAGCTTTTCGGCGGACGAGACGCTACGGCATGGCAGGCAAATGCGGACAGCGTTATTAATGTTGACGGCGTGAATATCGGCATTAGCGCAGGCGACAATGTGTATGCGCTGGCAGCAAAAATCAACGACAGCGGGGCCGCGGTACGAGCAAGCATCGATCCGGTAACGCAGGGATTGAATCTAGAGACAACGGATGCGCGGCAGCTTTGGCTTTCTGATTTAAGAGGCAATGCGCTCAGTGAACTGGGGCTTATCAAAGCCGGAGCGCAAAAACCGCCGTACAATATTGGAAACGGAGTGCGCGTTTCTGGCGGCTCCATGTTCGATACCGTTATAGCCCTGCGCGATGCGCTTTTAAAAGGAGACACGGAAAACATTGGCGGCCGCGTATTGGGCGCTATCGATGCCGGAATTGCAAATCTTTCGGCACGGATTGCGCGTTCGGGAGCAGAATATGCACGGGCGCAACTGAATGCGCAGCGTAATTCGTCAACAGCCTTGAATGTAACCAAGCAGATTTCGCGCGAAGGCGACCTTGACATCACAAAGGCCGTTACTGATATGAAGATGCTCGATTACACGTATCAAGCGACGCTCAACAACGCCGGAAAGATGTACAACAATAACCTGCTCAACTATATGCGCTAAGCGGGAAAGCTATTAAGGTGTTGCAGACGGGGGTAATCCCTCTTTTTATGATGCGGAGTGTCGGGGGATTGCCCTAGCCGCACAAATAAAAACTACGGCCGACACTGATTAGTCTGTATGGATTGGTCAGTGTCGCCATTTATTATAAGGATATTTTCAGAAGGTAGCCGCATGGACGTGAAAACAAAAAATAATGACATTGTTTCTGTAGATGAAAGTAAGATTCTTTCGTTTCCGCATGGTATTATGGGATTTGAGCAATATAAAAATTACGCTTTGATTCCATCGGACTACGAGCCGTTCCTGTGGCTCCAATCAACGGAAGACAGTGCGCTTGCTTTTTTACTGGTGGATCCGTTTTTAATCTGCTCGGATTACGAAGCGGACATTGACGATAACGCCATGCATGCAATCGAAATAAGCAATGTCGATGATATTGTTATTATGACGATTGTAACGGTTCCGAATGATGGCTCCGCTGTTACCGCCAATTTTCTTGGCCCGATTTTAATCAACCGGCGTAATAATAAATGTATGCAGGTAGTACTGACCGACAGTCGTTGGACGACAAAGTTTGACATTGTTAAGGCCTTAAAGCAAAAGGGGGCGTAAATGCTGATACTGACACGGAAAACCGACCAGCAGATTAAAATCGGCGATGCAATAACACTTACGATAATCGACGTGCGCGGGGATCAAGTGAAAATCGGCGTCGATGCCCCCAAAGATGTTAAAGTATTCCGACAAGAAGTATTCGATGCCATCCAAGCGGAAAACAAAGCTGCTTCCTCCGTCGATACCGGCAAAATTAGTGCGCTTTCCGCCATGCTCAAAAAATAGCAACCGCGGGAAATACGGACAGTCGCCTGACGACAGGTTGTCGTGTCTATGCGGTTGCCATGCCATTGCTCGATAAAATATAGCTCCTTTGGCAGCTAATATCGGTATTGAAATAGCTCTCTCCACGCACCTCGATGACTTTCTGTATCAGCGCAACTTGAAGTCCCTCTCAATAGGCGTACGCAACCAAGAACACAGCGATGCGTGCAGAAACACATTTCGCTCAAGGTGTCCTCGTTTCCTTGACTTTTAAGAATATCTCACGGGGAGGGGGCAAAATCCAACCGTCAGATGCGCTTTGTTGAGAGCAGTTTAAATCGTAAACGTTCTAGCATTAGCGCTATTACTAACGTAAGGGAGCTTAGAACCAGTTTGGAGTTTTTTAGATGGCTCCCTCAAAAGTTCTATCATAAATTGCAGATCGGTATAAACCTTCGTTTTTTGTTTTTCAAACGAAACGTGTGCGGATAATGAGTGCTTTGTAAGCTATAATATTAACCGTTATAACAGTCTTTTATATAAGACTCCAAACAGGTTCTTAGACTTAGTATAAGTTCGTAGACACAAAAACTGCTACAGAATATCTTTTATAGCTAATTGCCTTAGAAAATAGCATCCGGAGTCTGCGAAACGAAAAATTGCACGTCAATGCCATAGCTACAACTCTGTCGCAGAAGCGCTCGATTCGGCTTTGCAAGGCAATTAGCTATAATCAAAGGGAGTAGCATGGGGGCAAAAAACAAACATTACACAGAAGAGCTCAAAATGCAGATTATAAAACTCCTTGAAAATGGCAAACGCGTAATGGTGTCATTTCTAAAACCGAAGAAAGAGAGACGATAATGCAGGCTGATGCAAAAGCCATGCAAAGACGAATAGGCGCGCTTGAAATGGAGAATGAAATCCTAAAAAAGCTACAGCCATATTCGCCAAAACACCGTAAAAGATAAAATAGCGCTCGTAAATAAATTCAAGGATTCGTATCCAGTCGAAACAATGTGCATGGCTTTACATTTGAATAGAAGTACCTATTAGAAGCTCTAAAACGCAAACAAATAAAGACACAGATTGGTAATGAGCAACTGGATTTGAAAATTCTTAAAGTTTATTACGAAAGTAAAAGACGTTATGGAGCATTGAAGATTTTCAATGTTCTTCGTAATGAAGGCGAGACAGCAAGTCTAAAGAGAATCCTGCGCAGGATGACGACCCGAGGGATATAGTCTGTTGTTGTAAAGAAATACACGCCTATAAAGGCAGAAAAAACATAGAATAGAAGGATAACTGCATGAATCGAGATTTTACCGCCACTTCAAACAACATCCCCCGACGCAGGCATCAGGGGGATGTTGTTCTCATAAGGTGGCTGCATTCGGGTTTAATAGCCTTTGTTACGACGCAGAGCGTCAGGGTATTAAACCCTCAGCACGAATCAAGTCTTCAGTTGAAGATTTGTACTAGAGAAAAATAATCGGCAGGGCATTTGGTAAAATCATGGATGTACAACTTGTGGTCAAGCATTGAAGAATGCAGTCCTTAATGTAAGGCATACCGGGGGAATATAGCTAATTGCCTTGAAATACAAGTAAAACCCCATTATACTCAAGCTATGTCGTATGATAGAGATTTAAGACTACGGGCACTTGAATATGCAAAAGAAGGACACACATTGACACGGACTGCGGCAGTGTTCAAAATACATAGTAGTACAATTATTGCTTGGAAGAGGCGATATGAGACAACCGGCGACGTAAAAATAAAAGTCCGCCGTCCAGTTAACAAGAAAATCATCCCCGAAAACCTCATCAAATATGTAGAAGAGCATCCCGATGCCTATCTCAAAGAAATCGCAGAAGTCTTCGGCTGTCATCCATCTTCAGTACTGAAACGGCTGAGAAAACTCAGGTTAGCGAAAAAAAGTGCGCATTTTACAAAGAGCAAGATCCCAAACAAGTAAAGGCATATTTAGAAAAAATCAAAGACATCCCCAAAGAAAGGCTCGTATATATCGATGAAACCGGTATTCAGACGCAGATGTACCGCCAATACGCGCGAAGTCCGCGTGGAAAAAGGGAAATATTCGCATCCGCGGGAAACGCCATGCTCGAATTGGGCTTGTTGCAGCGCAATGTGAAGGGAAACTGATTGCTCCGCTCACGTATATCGGCGCTATGAAAGTCCGTTATTTGAAAAATGGTTTGAACAGGAGTTACTAAAGGAATTACCGTACGGCAGCGTACGTATCATGGACAACGCTTCATTCCATAGAAACAATGTTTTGTATGAAACTATAAAAAATCCCCGCATACATTAATTTTTCTACCGCCGTATTCGCCGGATAGCCCTCATTGAACATTAGTCGAGCGCTTGGAAGCGAAATAGTGCAAGTTGTGCGCATTTGTACGGCTCCGTATCTCTGGCTCTCGATGAGGTTTTAAAAAGCAATCAGCTATAAGAATCATGCGCAAAAGCTGCACCGGCCAACGGTAGGAATGGGTAAGTAAGTCCCCGATGCGCCATGTACGCTCCTTGCACGAATAAAACGCGCCGCTTGCATCCAATCAAAACGCACCGGCGCGGCCGTTTTCTGTTGTCTTTTACGCCCTGCACGTGCCGGTGCGCTTATACGCCGCAGTGCGCCGAAGCGGAGCGCTTATTTATCTGGGATGTTTCAAGCATTTCTTTCATCGTCCGCCAGCCGAGTACGGCGCATTTGACGCGGGCAGGCATACGGGCAATGTCTTGCAAGGCAGCGGCTTCATCAAGTTCTTCAAGGTCCGCGGCGGTCGCATCCCCTTGAATCATCTTGATAAAGATGGCGCCGAGCCGTAGCGCTTCATCGGTTGTCTTTCCGATGATGAGGTCAAGCATCATGTCGGCGCTTGCTTGGGACACTGCGCATCCGCTGCCGATAAAGGCTCCATCCGTTATGATTTTATCGTCGCCTATTTTGAGGGTAAGCGTAATATCGTCGCCGCAGCTCGGATTAACGCCGTTCAAGCGAAGCGCGCTGTCGCCTAAATCTTTTTTATGCGACGGATTTAAATTGTGTTCGTTTAAAATTTCTCGGTACAGCTCTTTAGTTTCCATATCCCATCCATTCCCGCACATGAGAGAGCTTTTGCGCAAACCGGCGCACTTCGTCTTCGGTGTTGTAAAAGTAAAGGCTTGCCCGCGCTGTTGCCGGCAGCTGAAAGTATGCGCCAAGCGGCTGCGCGCAATGATGCCCCGCACGGATTGCAATATGCTCTTCATCGAGGACGGTTGCCACATCGTGCGGGTGCACGCCGTCAACCATAAAAGTAACAATGCCGCAATGCCGGTCAGCATCTGGATGGCCTATAATGCGCACATTCGGAATATGGCGCATCTCGTCCATGAGCAGCGCGGTCAACTCATTGTCATGGCGGGCGATACGTTCAAGTCCGATCGCCGAAAGGTAATCTACCGCAGCCCCAAGCCCGACTGCTCCGGCAGCATTTACCGTTCCCGCTTCAAATTTATGCGGCACGTCCGCCCACGCCGCGTCTTCGCGCGTTACGGATTCGATCATTTCCCCGCCGCGCATAAAAGGCGGCATATCTTCAAGGAGCGTTTGTTTTCCGAACAGTACGCCGATCCCCATCGGCCCGCAGAGCTTATGCCCGCTGAACGTAAAAAAATCCGCTTCTATATCCTGCATATCAACTTTGAGGTGCGGGACGGATTGCGCGCCGTCAACAACAATGACCGCTCCGGCCTTATGCGCAATACGCGCAATTTCTTTGACCGGATTCGTGATGCCAAGCACGTTGCTGACGTGGGTAACGGCGACGAGTTTTGTGCGCCCCGTAATTTTCTCGTATTCGGCCGGCGGTATGATGCCCGTCGCCTTGTCGCATTCAAGAAAGACCAGCTTTGCCTTCTTCGCGCGGCATACCATCTGCCACGGAAGGAGATTTGAATGATGCTCCATGATTGACACGGCAATCTCATCGCCTTCGCCAATATTTTGCATTCCCCACGTATAGGCAATCAGATTCAGCGATTCCGACGTGTTCCGCGTAAAGATAATTTCCGTATTTTTTGCATTGATGAAGGCCGCAGTCTTCGCCCGCGCCGTTTCGTAAAGCTCCGTAGCCTTTGCAGACAGACTGTACAGACCGCGCAAGGGATTGGCGTTGCTTGCCTCATAAAAGTCTTTTACCGCTTCGATTACTTGACGCGGCCGCTGCGTCGTCGCCGCATTGTCGAAATAAATAAAATCCCTGTTTTCATGCTTCGATAAAAGCGGAAAATCTTCCCGTAAATCACGCATTGTATACGCTCCCGCCAAGATAGTCAGTTATTTTTGCCCGAACATTTTTATCCGGAACGGTTGCAAGAAGCGCGAGAATTTTCGATTGAGCGATTGCATTTTCCGCCGCCGTTTTTGAAAATCCGCGCGACTGCATATAAAAGAGCATTTCATCGCTGAGGCGGCCGATGGTCGCTCCGTGTTCGCCGGAAATGTCTTCTTCGCCGCATAAAATCATCGGAATCGATTTATTTACCGCGTTGGGCGACAGAAGCAGCGTTTCTTCTTGTTCGTCGCCGACGGAACCCGCGCTGCCTTTTTGAAAATCGATGGCGCCCCGATAGATTTTATGCGCGTTTCCGTATAAAGCTCCCCGCGCCGTCATGCAGCTTTCCGTCTTTTTTCCAAAATGACGCGCTATAAAATTCATGTCGAGCGTTTGACGCTCCGTGCACACGTATGCCGTCTCCGAGCGGAACGAAGCCTTATCGCCTTGAAGGGCGGCGGCAAGACCGATGTAACTTTCCCTGCCGCCTAAAAGAATGTGAGTTACAGCGACGGCGGCGTTTTGGCCGCAGTTGATGCCGGTATCGTCGAGGATTGCAGCGGCTTTTCCGGAAAGCGTTATCTTTACCAGATGGACGGCAGCGTTTTTTTCCGCATACACCATTGTCCGCGCGGCAAAAAGCCCTTCGGCATCATTATCCGGCTCAATGACAAGCAGAACCGTAATCGCAGCATCTTCTTTTGCATAAATGATTTGCCGACACGCGCCGCCGTTTCCGCTTCCTTCGTAGGTAAGGATTACCGGCTTTTCGATTTTTTGTCCCTTTTGTGCAAGAATGTACGCTGCCGGAACGGATGGGTTTTCAAACAGGATGTTTGCATTCCTGCCTGCGCCCGTTTCAAGCGGAGGAAGGGGCGGCTCCCCGCCGCTTTGGATTGCTCCGCCTTCGTTTTCGATTTTCGGCAAAAGCGGCGGTAATGGACGCTCCGGCAACTGTAATGCCGCGCCGTTCATTTTCAGCCAGCTCCACGTGCGGGAAGGAATCGCGTTTATTTCAATCGTTTTGTTTTCTTCCATAGAATTACATCGTCCCCTTCATCTCAAGGCGGATAAGATTGTTCATCTCGACTGCATACTCAAGCGGAAGTTCCTTGCTGACCGGATTGGCAAAGCCTGAAACAATCATGCTCCGCGCTTCGTCTTCGCTGATGCCGCGGCTCATAAGGTAGAAAATCGCATCGCTGCTGATGCGGCCGATTTTCGCTTCGTGCCCCACATCAACATCGTCATTCAAAATCTCCATCGCCGGAATCGTGTCGCTTCGGGACAAACTATCGAGCATGAGCGACTGGCAGGAAACCGCCGCTTTGCTGCCCGCCGCATTCTTTCCAATATATATGGCGGAGCGGTAGATGCTTTGGCCGCCGCCTTTTGAAATTGATTTAGTAGTGATGAGGCTTGAGGTGTTCGGCGCACGGTGAATCATCTTGGCCCCCGTATCGAGGTTTTGCCCGCTGCCTGCAAAGGTAATGCCCGTAAATTCTGCGCGGGCGTTGCGGCCGACTAAATCGCTTTCAGGATACAGATAGGATATGTGCGAGCCGAATGAGCCTGAAATCCACTCAATGATGCCGTCTTCTTCAATGCGCGCCCGCTTTGTGTTGAGGTTGTACATATTTTTTGACCAGTTTTCGATGGTCGAATAGCGCAGCCGGGCGTTTTTTGCGACGAATAATTCAACGCAGCCGGCGTGCAGGTTTGCAACATTGTATTTGGGCGCCGAACAGCCTTCGATAAAATGCAAGTCCGCCCCTTCATCAACGATGATAAGCGTGTGCTCAAACTGCCCCGCGCCCTTTGCGTTCAAGCGGAAATAGGATTGGAGCGGAAAGGAGAGGCGCACGCCCTTCGGAACATACACAAATGAGCCGCCCGACCAAACCGCTCCGTGCAAGGCGGCAAACTTATGGTCTTTGGGCGTAACGAGCGTCATAAAGTGCGCTTTGACCAGTTCGCCCCACTCATCGCTTTTAAGCGCGCTTTCAAAGTCGCTGTACACAACGCCCTGCTTTGCAACTTCATCGCGCACGTTGTGGTAGACAAGCTCAGAGTCGAACTGTGCGCCGACGCCCGCAAGCGACTTTCGTTCCGCTTCGGGAATACCAAGCTTTTCGAAGGTGTCTTTTATGTCTTTCGGCACGTCGTCCCAGCTTCCCTGCATCTTCGTATTAGGCCGGACGTATGTCGCAATGTTTTCGATGTGCAGGCCGTCAATCGGCGGGCCCCAGTCGGGGATGCGGAGCGTGTTGTAGAGTTCCAGCGATTGTAACCGAAAATCGCGCATCCATGCGGGATCCCCCTTTTCTTTCGACAGTTTTTCTACAATGTCCGCCGTCAAGCCTTGTTCGATTCGATAAAAATCTTTTTCGTTTTCTTCTGAACGGAAGTCGTAAAAGGAATGATTTATGTCGCCGAGCTGCGTTTTCTCGTCATTCATGGGCTCTTCCTTGCGGTAAGGCGCCGGAAAGACTTTCAAAACCGCCTTTGTTGATTGCAGCGACAAGAGACGCATCGCCGGTTTGAATGATAGAGCCTTTGACCATAATGTGCGTGCGGTCTACGCTCAGGCTTTCAAGAATCCGCGTCGAATGAGTGATGACGAGCAATGCGCCGCCGTGCGTTTTCTTATACGCTTCGATGCCTTTTGAAACAGTGCGTACCGCGTCAACGTCAAGCCCCGAATCCGTTTCATCAAGGACAGCAAGCTTTGGATGGAGCATGAGCAGCTGGAGAATCTCCGATTTTTTCCGCTCGCCGCCGGAAAAGCCGACATTTAGATCGCGCCCCGCATACGAGGCATCCATGTTCAACAGCTCCATGCACGCTTTGAGTTCTTTTTGAAACTGAAAGAGTTTGACGCGCTCGCCAGTCCGCTGCGCCAATGCGCTCCGGATAAAGGCTTCAAGCGAAATGCCGGGGACTTCAAGCGGGTTTTGAAAAGACAGAAAAAGCCCTGCGCGCGCACGTTTGTCGGCGCTTTCGGTCGTTAAATCCTGCCCGCCGAACAAAATGCGTCCGCCATCGATTTTATACAGCGGGTTACCCATAATCGCATTGCCGAGCGTCGATTTTCCCGCGCCGTTCGGCCCCATAAGGACGTGCGTTTCCCCCTCTTTTATTTGAAGGTTTATGTTTTTTAAAACCTGCATGGAATCTATGCTTACCGAAATATTTTGAATATCTAAGAGTATATCAGACATGAAAGAGCCCCTGCGCTGTTTTTTTACTGAGCATATCCCCCTCTCCGGCATTTTATTTTTTATAGGGAACCTCTAAAAACTTCAGTTTTTAGAGGTAACTTTGAAAATGCGATGTTGTAACTCGCGATAATCCAGCGAGTTACAACTCGTCGCAATCTCGAAAAATCGCAAAAAGAGAGTTTTTCGAGATGCCCTATAATGTAATGGTATTACAAGAAAAATGCAAACCTGCGGATGGGGCGGACGGCGGGAACTTTGTCGGCAGATGAAGCATTGTCGTCCGTCCGCGTCCAGTTTGCGCTGCAAACTGGAAAAGGGGGAACGGTGAGGTGTGGACGGAGGGAACTTTATCCGGCAGATGCAACCTTGTCGGCCGTCCGCGTTCCGATTGCGTTGCAAACGGGAAAGGGGGAAGCGCCGGCGGGCAAGGCAGGCTTAAACCAGATATGAAACTTACGCTTCCGCTCTGGTTTCTGGTGAAATACGATACCGTAAACCGCGGCATCTATGCAATTTTTCGCTTGCCGCGCTGCAAAGCGTTTTGTTTGGGCGCATTGCAATGCGGTTGGAAAAAAATAATGGGCTGCAAAATAATGCGGAACACTAAAATTGCAGCCCGCCGGAGGATTTCCTCGATTCAGAAACAGAAAGTTTTGAATCGGTTTATTTATTTTGTCGCGCCGGGAATCGCTTTTTCAAATTCCGGATTGCCCCACGTGTAATGCGGTAAAACCATCGGAGAAACGGCATCGCCGGAAATACCGGCAGCCGCGCGTTCTTTTTCAAAGTCTTCCACGTGTTTAAGGCAGAGCGTTTCCGGCTGCTTGATGTTCCGATACATTCTGCCGGCAGTTTGCCCCGCTTGGCGGCCGAACAGCACAACATCGAGCAGCGAGTTTCCCATCAGGCGGTTTGTGCCGTGTACGCCGCCGGACGCTTCTCCCGCCACCAGCAGGTTCGGCACGTTGGTCAGACAGTCTTTGTCGATTTCAACGCCGCCGTTTTGGTAGTGGAGCGTCGGGTACACCAAAATCGGCTCCTTTCTAATGTCGATTCCATATTTGATGAACATATTGTACATGGCTGGAATCCGCTTCAAAATCGTCCCTTCGCCGTGGATGATTTCGATCATCGGCGTGTCGAGCCAAACCGCAGCGCCGCCGATGCCCGTATCGATTCCCCGCCCGTTTTTGCATTCGCGGATGATGCCGGATGCGTTGACGTCGCGCGTTTCAAGCGGATGGATGTACACGTCGCCCTTGTTATTGATGAGCTTTGCGCCGAGCGAGCGGACCTTTTCCGTTACGAGCTTTCCGAGAATCTGCGACGGATAGGCAGCTCCCGTCGGGTGATACTGCAAGGAATCTTGATAAAGGAGTTTGGCCCCTGCGCGGTAGGCCATGACAAGACCGTCCGCCGTCGCTCCGTAGTGATTGGATGTCGGAAAGTCCTGATAGTGCATACGCCCCGCGCCGCCGGTTGCAATAATGACGAGCTTTGAACGCGCAATTTTAATTTCGTTCGTTTCCACGTTCATGAGAACGGCTCCGGCGGCGTTACCGGCTTCATCCTTGATGATTTCTATGGCAGCGGTAAAATCGACGACGGTAATTTTGTCGGGACGATTGAAAACTTCGTCGCGCAACGTGCGCATAATTTCTGCGCCCGAATAATCTTTGCAAGCGTGCATACGCTTCCGGCTCGTGCCGCCGCCGTGCGTGGTAACCATTGTGCCATCTGCTTCTTTGTCGAATTCGACGCCGAGGTCGTTGAGCCATTTAATCGTTTCAGGCGCTTTGGTAACCAGCGTGTAGACCAGCTCGCTTTTGCCGTCGAAATGCCCGCCGCCGAACGCATCAAGATAATGCTGCGCCGGAGAATCGTTCGGTTTGTCCGCCGCTTGAATCCCCCCCTCGGCCATCATCGTATTGGCATCCCCAACGCGGAGCTTAGTAACCAAAAGGACGCGCGCGCCGGCAGCGCTTGCTTCGATTGCCGCCGCAGTTCCCGCGCCGCCGCCGCCGATAACTAAAACGTCCGCCTCATAATCGGAGCGGGCAAGATCGATGCGCTCAGGCGCGATGCGCGGCCGCGCTTCAAGCATCGCCGCAAGCTCAAGCGGAGCCTTTTCTCCCTTGTTCACGCCGATTTTTAATTCCGTAAACTGCGACGTAATCCGGTCGGGATGGTATTCTTTGAGCAATACGTCTTTTTCTTCCGCCGTCAGACGCGCATGCTCAAATTTCAGATTTTCTTCGCGCCGCTCGGCAACCATCTTTGCAAGTTCGTCTAATTCATTTCCGTACATAATTTTCTCCTGCTGCTTTGCCCGTGCGCGTTATTTTTCAATCTCGCGGGTGTTGTAAAGTTCTTTGATTTCCGAAAGCGGTTTTTGCATCAGATTTTGAATCATCTGCTCGCATTGGCCGCTTGCAATTTCATTGACGCGATCAACCAGATGCTGCGATTCAGGCTGTAAGTATTTGCCGTTGAGCCTGCGGGCAAGCTCTGCGACTTGCGGATGGCTAATTCCGGCAGGGCAGCGCGACGAGCAGATACCGCACATCACGCAGTCGAACGAAAGCTCCGCGCATTTGAGATAGTCGCCACGCTGCGCATACGCGATGTACTGCATCGTTTTGAGTTCCTGCGGGCAGGCGCGCGAACAGGCGTTACAGCCGACGCACGCGTAAATCTCAGGATAAAGCTGCATCATCACGGATTGTTCCGGCTTCATTGCGGTAATGTCGTACACCTGCTTGACGAGCGGGAAAAACGGCAGCATGGCGATGAACATATTGTCTTCCACCTTTTTTTGACAGGCAAGACAAGTTTGCAGCTGGTTCTTCCCCTTGATGCGGTAGATGGTTGCGCAGGCGCCGCAAAAACCGTTTCTGCATCCGCAGCCGCGCTTGAGTTGGTAGCCGGCGTATTCCATTGCGGTCATTACCGTCAACTCCGCCGGCACTTCGTATTTTTTTCCGAAAAGATATATCGTCGCCATTTTAGCGTCATTCATATTAGTTCTCCTATTGCATTTCAAGCTGACCTGTCCCAAAACGGACGCTTCAGAACAGGTTTAATCATAAAAAATGCGCGCTTTGCCTGAATCGAAGGCCGTCCGCATTTCAGCCGGAAGGAAACGCGCTCCTTGTCCGCTCCTTCCGTCCCCGATTAAAAATCGCGCTCCGCCAAAAGCCCGCGCCGCCCGATCTTTTAATATTCCGGCGGCAACGCGCCCAACTGGTCAAAACTGAAAACCGGTCCGTCCTTGCAGACAAATTGGTCGCCAATGTTGCAGCGTCCGCATTTTCCGATTCCGCATTTCATCCGCATTTCCATCGTCGTAAAAATCTGCGTGTCCTTAAATCCGAGTTTTTTCAGATTGTCGAGCGACATATGAATCAGAATCGGCGGGCCGCACATGATAACGGTCATGCTGGTGTCGGGATTTAATTCCGTTACATACGGCGGCACAAAGCCGACGTGCCCGTCCCAGCCGTCTTCCGCCCGGTCGATGGTCAAGTTGATCTCCGTATTGGGCGCACTCATCCATTCGGTTTGAATCTGCTCAAGTTTTACGAGATCCTGCTTTGAGCGCGCGCCGTAAATGACTTGAATCTTTCCGTAGTCGCTCCGGTTGGCAAGCATATAATCGACAACGCAGTGAACGGGAGCGACGCCGATTCCGCCGGCAATAACCAGAATATCCTTTCCTTTAAACACGGTATCGACGGGAAAACCGTTTCCTATCGGGCCGCGCACGGCAATTTCCTGCCCCGGCTCCGCGTTGTGCAGCCACGAGGTTACGCAGCCGCAGCGTTTAATCGAAAACTCCTGATAGTCTTCGACCGTCGGCGAGGAAGTTATCGAAATCATCGATTCTCCAACGCCCGGCACAATGAGCATCGCGCACTGCCCCGGTATGTGGTGGAAGAGCTTCTTACCGTCAAGCCCCACGACCCGGAACGATTTAACGTCGGACGTTTCTTTGCGTATGTCGATTATTTTTCCGACATACGGGATAAATGACTCTTCTGCAATCATTTGGCGCCTCCTTCGTATACCTCTTCCGGCTGTTCGTTATACATCTTGATCACCTTTACGATGTTCATGTTGATCGGACAGCTTTCAAGGCAGCGTCCGCAGCCGACGCACAGGTATGCGTCATCGTGCGCCATCGGATAATAGATGAGTTTGTGCATAAAGCGCTGGCGGGAGCGTTCTTTTTGCGTGTGGCGAGGGTTTTCCGCCGCCATCTGCGTAAAGTCCGTGTGCATACACGAATCCCAGCAGCGAAATTGCGTAACTCCGTTGCCGCTGTCAAAATCGCGGACATCAAAACACATACACGTCGGGCACACATAGGTGCACGTGCCGCAGCCAAGACAGGCTTCCGAAACCGGTTCCCAAATCTTGGAATTAAATATTTTCAGCATATCCTTACCGGCCCATTTTGAAAGGTCGATATGAGCGAACGGCAGCCGGTCGATTTTATCCCGGATTTCAGTTTTCTGCGCTTCAACTGCGTCTTCTGCGCTTTCAGTCAAAAGGGAAGCCGCCCGTTCAATAAAGCGCTCTCCTTTTTCGGTGTTCGGTTTGAAAAAATACTTTCCGTCCGCAATCCACGCCGACACATCGCCGGAAGGCTCTGCCGCATCAATGCCGTATGCCTTGCAAAAGCACGTCCGCGCCGGTTCCGTACACGCAAGCGTTACCACCGTTCCGTGATCGCGGCGGTTTTTGTAATACGTATCAAGCGGCGGCATGTGCAGGTACACCTTATCGACGAGCGAAAAACTTGCCGCATCGCAAGCGCGAACGCCGAATACAACAAAGTCTTCAAGCTCTTTACGCGGGTCTTCCACCGTTACTTTCTGGCCGTTCATTTTCATATTGACCAGCCGTTCGATTTTTGGAAGGAAAAAATCCTTTGCGGAACGGAGCGTCCGGAGCGCGCCGCTCATCTTCATGCCCTTCTGCCAGCGTTTAAAATTCACCTTGCCCTTGTCATCTGCGGGAATGTACAGCGGGCCGCTTGCGCTCAACGCTTCAAACAGCGCATCAATCTTTTCTACAGGAATTGAAAGCATCAGCGGTTCCCTCCTTCGCGCGTATAAACAATGTCCGGCTCTGAATCATCCGTCAAGAATGTCAGCATCGGCGGTTTTGTTTCCATATCGCTGCCGGCAATGTACGGGCCGTACAGTTCATCGATATCTTTGGTGAATTTGCGGTTGAGCAGGTGGAGCGGAATACTTTGCGGACACACCCGCGAGCATTCGCCGCAATCCGTGCAGCGTCCGGCAACGTGCCACGCGCGTATTATATGGTAGAGACTTTCCTCAAAGTCGTTCGCCGCAACTTTCTGCGACGTAAAAAGGCCGTTGTTGTCGAACACGCATTTTTCGCAGGTGCACGCAGGGCAAATATCCCGGCAGGCATTGCAACGGATACAGCGCGAAAGTTCTTCCTGCCAAAAGCGGAAGCGTTCTTCTTCCGTCATCGCTTCAAGTTTAGCCACTTCGTCGTACCGGTTTGACGCGATAAGGTCTCCTTCCTCGCCGATAAGTTCATCGTAGCTTGCGTGCTTTTTGCTTTTGCAGACGGCGCAGCGTTCGGCAATGCCGTCCGTGTCGGGATCCTTCATGCCGTCGCACGGAATGCCGATGACGTATACGTCGTCGCGCGTAATGCGGTGTTCCTTCAAAAGCTCCGTAAAACTGTAGGTGTCGCAGGGCTTGAGGAAAACCAACAGCTTTTCCGCCGGAACGCTCACCTCTGGCGCATCGGGATTTTTCTGCTTCGCCATTGCGTTTGCAGTCCGCGCGGTACTTTTTTTGACTTCGATGGCGCGGGTGAGCTTTACCAAGTACTTGGAGAGGTTTGCGCCGCACCATTCGTTGTAAATAAAATTGTTCTTCAGATCATCGGCAGTGTCGAATGTGCCGGGCGTAACGTCGCTGTCGAATAAGCCCTTACGCCAGCCGACAATATGCTGCACGGAACCGTCGGCAAGCAATGCGGCGGCGCGTTCAATGAGCTGAGAAGTCAGTTTGTCGTCTTGCATCGTAAGTCCTCCAGCCGTCTGTTTTCGCCGAGCGCTGCGATTTTCTGTACAAAATCATTGATGATTCCCGCAAATTTAACGCCTTCCGCGGCGGAACACCATTCAACCCGCGTGCGCTCCTTCTCCAGTCCAAGATAGGAAAGCATTGAAAACAACAGCGTCATGCGCCGTCGGGCAAAATAGTTTCCCGTCGAATAGTGGCAGTCGCCCGGATGGCAGCCGCACAAAATAACGCCGTCCGCGCCGCGCTGGAACGCGCGTAAAATAAAGAGCGGATTGAGGCGGCACGAACACGGAATCCTGATAATTTTTACGTTTGCAGGATATTCGAGGCGGTTGTTGCCGGCAAGGTCGGCTCCGGCATAAGAGCACCAGTTGCAGCAGAACGCGACGACTTTTGGCGTCCAGTTCGGATTTGTGTTTTCTACAGACATATTGCATCAACCTCCGCCAGAATTTGTTTGTTGCTAAATCCGTGCAAGTCCATCGCGCCGGATGGGCAGGCGACCGTACAGGCGCCGCAGCCGTGGCACATTGCAGCGTTTACCTGAGAGATGCGCCGCGTAACGGTTGTTCTGTTCGGCCCGCGGAAATCCTTGTCGGCATACGTGATTGCGCCGTATGGGCAGACCAGTTCGCACTGACTGCAGCCATTGCACATATTTTCATCAGGATGCGCCGTGCACGGATCGTTTTTCAGCTTATCTTTTACCAAAAGGCAGATGGCCTTTGCCGCAGCTCCCGATGACTGCGCAACCGTTTCGGGAATGTCTTTCGGCCCTTGGCAGCAGCCGGCAAGGAAAATACCGGCCGTCGGACTTTCTACCGGACGGAGTTTTGCGTGCGCTTCAAGAAAGAAGTCGTTATTGTCCATCGAGGTAGTCAGGATGGTTGCAAGCGGCCGCGCCGATTTGTCCGCCTCGATTGATGCGGCAAGCACGACCATATCCGCCTTGATGTGTACTTGTCGGTTCAAGATCAAGTCGGAGCCTTGCACGTCAAGAGAGCCGTCCGATTGCGGAACGACTTTCCCGACCATGCCCTTGATGTAATGTACGCCGTATTGTTCAACGGCGCGGCGGTAAAACTCGTCAAAGTTCTTCCCCGGCGTGCGCACGTCGATGTAGAAGACGTAGCATTCCGTGTCGGGATAGTGATCGCGCGTTAAGATTGCGTGTTTTGCCGTGTACATACAGCAGACCTTTGAGCAGTATTCGTGGCCTTTTGCCGAATCCGCCGAGCAGCGGCTGCCCACGCACTGAACGAATACGATGGTCTTTGGGTGTTTGCCGTCGGACGGGCGTAACAGTACGCCGTTTGTCGGGCCTGCCGCATTGCACAAGCGTTCAAACTCAAGCGAGGAAACGACATCTTTACTCTGCGAGTAAGCGAATTCATCGAATTTCTGTAAGTCGATCGGATTGTAGCCGGTCGCAACCACAATGGCGCCGTATTTTTCTTCTATTTCTACTTCTTTTGAATGGTAGTCGATGGCGCCGACGCCGCATACCTTTTCGCACATCCCGCACACGTTATCGCGCCCTTTTTCCATCGCCTTGATGTGGAGGCAGTATGCCGGATCGATGGTGGCGATTTTCGGAACGGCCTGCGCAAACGGAATGAAGATGGCAGGTTTTGAGTTCAGGTTCAAATTAAAATCATTCGGAACCTTTTTCATCGGGCATTTTTCGACGCAGAGGCCGCAGCCCGTACACTTCGTTTCATCGACAAAGCGCGCTTTGCGTTTTATTTTGGCGGAAAAGTTTCCTACATAGCCTTTGACATCGACAACTTCGCTAAACGAAAGGATTCTGATGTTCGGATTTTGAGAAACTTCCGTCATGCGCGGCGTTACGATGCAGGATGCGCAGTCGAGCGTCGGGAACGTTTTATCAAGCTGCGCCATCTTGCCGCCGATTGTCGGATTTTTTTCGACAATATCAACGGGAAAGCCCGCATCCGCAATGTCGAGCGCCGCCGTAATGCCGGCAATGCCGCCGCCGATTACGAGCGCCCGTTTGGTCATCGGCGTCTCGCCTTCGATAAGCGGCATGTCGAGAATCGCCTTTGCAATCGCCGCCTTTCCGAGCGCGATCGCCTTGTCGGTCGCAATCGCTTTATCTTTCGTAACCCACGACGTCTGCTCGCGGATATTGGCGACTTCAACCTTAAACGGATTAAGCCCCGCCCGCTCCGCGCAACCGCGGAATGTTTTTTCGTGCATACGCGGAGAACACGAACACAGCACAACGCCGGTTAATTTGTCCTCCTTGATGCGGTCTTCAATCATTTTTTGCCCGGCGGACGAACACATATACGTGTAATCCGTCGAATAGGCGACACCGCTTACCTTGCCGAGTTCTTCAGCAACTTGTTTGACGTCAACAGTGCCGGCTATGTTCGTGCCGCAATGGCATACAAAAACACCAATTCTTTCCATGCTGACTCCTTATTTGCGGTATTTTCTGAACGCGCTGACAATCGCCTGCTGCGGCACATCGTCGTCAAGAAAGGAAGGAACGGCATCCGCTTCAAGATGGTGCGGGCCGCGGCTGCGTTCAAGTACCATACGAACCGCTTCGATAATCTTTACCGGCTCCACTTGGCGCGGGCAGCGCTCAAGGCAAGCGAAACAGGATAAGCATTTATACACGGATTTTGATGCGAGCATTTGCTCAACCGCGCCGGTTTCCGCCATCTGCACAAATTGATGCGGGTGGTATTCCATTTCGTCGTAGTTGGGGCAGGTGCCGGAGCATTTTCCGCACACCATACATTTTTTCGGATTCACCCCGCTAATCAGTATGATTTCTTCTTTTATTTGTTCGATTTCGCTTTTAAGCATTCGCCGCCTCCTTGAGCGTTTCCTTGACGCCCAGCGCTTCGGCTAAAAGCTCCGTAAAATACACCGTTTCGATGCCGCTTGCCCCTTGATTTTTAATGAGGTTGTACCGGCACAGCGGACAGCTCGTAACTAAAACGTCCGCCTTCAGCTCTTTCGCGTTTGTTAGTATCGCCTTCGCCCGCTTTTTGGGAATTTCCTTATCTTCAAAAACCGCGTAGGCGCCGCAGCATTCATTCCGAAGCGAATAGATGACCGGCGTTCCCCCGATTGCTTTAATAAAATCTTCAAGAATTTGCGGATTTTCCGGATCGTCGAATTGCAGCGCATTGGCCGGCCGGAGGAGGAGGCAGCCGTAGTAGGCGCCGATTTTTTTCCCGGAAAACGGATGTTTTACCGCAGCTTTAACGTTCGCCCAGCCGATTTTATCGCGGAGCACTTCAAGAAAGTGTACCACTTCCGCCTCTCCGTGGTAGGAAATGCCGTCAGGAGCAAGGTAGGCGTTTACTTTCGCCGCAAACGATTCGTCAGTGCGGATGTCGTTATTTACTTGCTTGATAACATTATAGCAGGCGGAACAGAGCGTAACTAAATCCCGTCCGGCCGCATGAGCGCCGGAGAGTGCGCGGATGGAAGACAATTTTGTTGCAATTTCGTCTTTTGCAAGCGGATAGGTTCCTCCGCAGCATTGCCATTCCTCGATTTCGTCTATGGAAAAACCGAGCGCCTCCGCCGACGAACGGGCGTAGCTGTCCAATTCCAGAGCTTTGTTTTTGAGCGTACAGCCCGGAAAGTACGCATATGCCTCGCCGCTCATTTTTTGACTCCCGCCATTTCCTCCGGGCGGAATACTTCATCGAACTTTTCCGCCGTCAGGAATCCGAGCGCAACGCACGCCTCTTTGAGAGAAATATTTTCGTCGAACGCTTTGTGCGCAGTCTTTGCGGCGTTTTCGTAACCGATATACGGATTGAGCGCCGTTACAAGCATCAGCGAATTGTACAGATTGAAATGCATCTTTTCTTTGTCGGCCGTAATGCCGACGGCGCAGTGGTCGTTGAATGAAATCATCGATTCGGCCAAAAGCCTGACCGACTGGATAAAATTATACGCAATCACCGGCATAAAGACGTTCAGCTCAAAGTTCCCCTGACTTGCGGCGAACGATACGGCCGCGTCGTTTCCCATAACCTGCACGGCGACCATCGTAACCGCTTCGCACTGCGTTGGATTCACCTTGCCCGGCATGATAGATGATCCCGGTTCGTTTTCAGGGATACGGATTTCGCCAAGCCCATCGCGCGGCCCTGAGGCAAGCCAGCGCACGTCGTTTGCAATTTTCATCATATCGCAGGCAAGCGCCTTCACCGCCCCGTGCGCAAAAACGATTTCATCCTTACTGGTGAGCGCGTGAAATTTATTCGGCGCAGTAACAAATTGCTTTCCCGTCAGCGCGGAAACCTCTTCGGCAACCTTTACGTCAAAGCCTTCAGGCGCATTCAAGCCCGTGCCGACCGCCGTTCCGCCGAGCGCAAGCTGCTTTAAATACGGGAGGGAAGAGACCAGCATCTCCTTGTCGCGCTCAAGGCTTGTCCGCCAGCCCGAAATTTCTTGGCTGAATTGAATGGGAACTGCATCCTGTAAGTGGGTGCGGCCGCTTTTGACGATACCTTCGTTTTCGCGCTCAAGTTTTTTAAAGGTGTCCGTCAGCACGTCAATCGCCGGAAGCAGCCGGTCTTCCAGTTCCATAACCGCCGCAATGTGCAGCGCGGTCGGGAAGGTGTCGTTGCTGGACTGGCTCATGTTGATGTCGTCGTTCGGATGTAAAATTTTTGCGCCGGCAATTTCGTTGCCCCGATTGGCGATAACCTCGTTCGCATTCATATTTGACTGCGTACCGCTGCCCGTCTGCCAGACGACAAGCGGAAAATGATCGTTTAGGTCGCCGGCTATTACCTCGTCGCAGGCCTTTTCGATGGCAGTGCGCTTTTCGGCAGTCATTTTTTCAGGCTTGAGCGCATGGTTTGCGCGGGCTGCCGCTTTTTTAAGGAAGCCGAACGCTTTTGTGATTTCACGCGGCATCGTTTCAAATCCGACGCCAATTTTAAAATTTCCGCGGCTCCGTTCCGTCTGCGCCGCCCAATACCGGTCGGCCGGAACTTTGACTTCGCCCATGGAATCATGTTCAATTCTGAAATTCTCCATAATGCAAATCTCCTTACATGAATTTCAATTAAGAAAAGGCCGACGGAAAATGCTCCTAAAATATTCCGCCGGTTCCGTTGCAATTTTTTATGGGAACCTCTAAAAACTTCAGTTTTTAGAGGTAACTTTGAAAATGCGATGTTGTAACTCGCGATAATCCAGCGAGTTTCAACTCGTCGCAATCTCGAAAAAAAATCGCAAAAAGCGAGTTTTTCGAGATGCCCTTATGTATAAAGCGGCGATGGGTACTCCGAATGCCGGAGGCCAACGCAGTTTTTTATGCAGTCAATCGTTAGAACTGAATCTGCTTCAAAACGTCTTTGAGGCAGTCGGCGCTGCGTCTGAGGGAGGCAACTTCGTCATCGGTCAGCGGGACGGTAACGTGCCCCGACACGCCGTTGCTTCCGATAACGGTCGGTATGCTCAAACAGACATCCGTGATGCCGTATTCGCCGTTGAGCATTGAACTTACTGTTAATACGGAATTGGTTTTATAGCTTAATGCTTCGCAAAGTTTTGCAGTGGTAATGGCGATTGCGTAGTTTGTGCATTCTTTCGCTTTGATGATGACGCCGCCTGATTTTCGGATGTAATCTTCTACGTCGTCGTGATCAAAAGGCGGAAGTTTTTTAGAGACGAATGCGGAGGCGTATTTATCGACCGGAATCGATGCGATATTCGCAAGCGACCACGGCACAAATGAAGAATCCCCGTGTTCGCCAAAGACGTAGCCGTGTACATTTTCCTGTGCGACGCGGTAAGTTTCGGCAATCCGCGCGCGGAAGCGGGCTGTATCAAGCATCGTTCCCGTTCCGAAGATGTGTTCTACCGGAATTCCTGCTGTTTTTATAAATTGATAGGTTAAGATATCAACCGGATTTGCAACAATGACATACAAGGCGTTCGGCGCAATGCGGGTAATTTCCGGAATAATCGATTTTGTAATGTTGACGTTCGTCTGCGTCAGATCAAGCCGGGACTGGCCGGGTTTCCGCGCAACGCCTGAGGAAAGTATGATAATGTCAGAATCCTTTGCGTCCGCATAATCTCCTTCATGAACGCTTACCGGCCCGACAAACGGCGTTCCCTGCCGAATATCCATCGCTTCTCCCATCGCTTTGTCTTTTTTAATGTCGATTAAGACGATTTCCGATGCCAGCTCCTTTACCGTTAATGCAAATGCAATCGTAGAGCCAACTTGACCGGCGCCGATGATTGTTATTTTGTTTGCCATAATTATTGCTCCTAAAAATTATGCGTTTGTACTCTTTTCGCTTCCGATTTTTGCAAGCAGTATAAATGATTTTTTTCTATATGTTAAGTAATCGTCCGGCGGGGGCGCTTACTTTTTACGCCGCTTTTTTGGCGCGCCGCGCAAACGAGGTTCGCTTTTTGGATCAGGACGGGCTGCCTCGTTTCGCGCCTTGAACTCTTCCATTTGCATGGGAGAATAAAAGCCCTCTTTCCAGTTGAAGCGCGAAATGCCGGGCAGGGGCTGTTGCTTTATGAGGGATGAGCTTACCGACTTGAGCTGACCTTTTGATAATTTGATTTTTGAAAAATCGATGAGAAATCGCTTAAAGCCCGCCTGCGACAGCGGCTCCGTTTTGTCCAAAATCGAAAATGGATGTTCCGGCAGCACGAACGAGCCGTCATCGGACGAGACGACTTTAAATAATTCGGCTTCCTTATCGGACATGCGGGCAAATCCGTAATCTTCCGGCAGCTTAAAGCGGATGCGGAAGAGGGATGGGTAGGCGAAAACCGGAACAATCACGCGCTGACGGAACGGCGGATCGAATGTCGCCTCTAGGTTCCGTTTTGAATTTTCCAATGGCATTACAAACGCGCCGATATTTTGAT
Source organism: uncultured Treponema sp. (assembly GCA_963539665.1). Classification (GTDB taxonomy): domain Bacteria; phylum Spirochaetota; class Spirochaetia; order Treponematales; family Treponemataceae; genus Treponema_D. The sequence goes on along the minus strand of CAUTOX010000006.1, from coordinate 6,546 downwards.
TTTCAAGCCACGAAACCGCCCAGCGATTAAAGGTGTACAGGTACGGCCCGGCGATCAGCGTGATTTTACTTCTCATAACGCTTTCAATCCGCCGAAGCAGCCGGATGTGCGCAATGTTATTGACGATAAATGCCGAAACGCCTGCTTGCACGAGGGCTGACAATTCCGGTTCAAGGAGCGCGGCCTCCGCGTGGGCGCAATAGGGATCAAGGGAGACAAACAGCATCTTTTTTGCGAATGGAAAGGTCGCGCTGCGAAGCGGCTGCTTGGTTTGCGCGTTGTATTCGATGATAAAACGCACCGGATGCAACGCTTGCGCTGCAAACGCATCGGCAACGGAAGACACCTGCACGTACAGGCCTTCCGGCAGGAAGCGCAGCTCGTCTTTTTTGATAGGCGTTAAGTCGAGGTAGGGCAGCGTTTCATCGAGCGGCTGGCGGCGGAAGGGCGTTAGATCATGGGGCAGTACGTGCGGATAGCGTTTCGATTGCGATTTAATCTGCAAGAGGTACACGCTGTCGCCGATGCCGAACGCATCGGGGATGTCGATCCACTGCTTCCCCTTGCCGTCAATTTCTACGATGCGCACTTTATGGCTTTCGCGTCCTGTGTCGTCTTTGCGGTGAATGCGCACCGAGTCCCCCGCTTCGGGCGTATATGTGCCGCCGGACAAGCAGGCAAGCCGGATATTGCGCGGGATAGGACGCGCAGCGTGCGTTTCGTCCGCATCTTTTTCCAGCATCCCATTCGGCGCATTTTTGAGCGCGCAGATTTTTCCAAGATAGATTCCCGTTCCTCCGGCCTGATCCGGATTGAGAATCTTTGCGCCCGCTTTTTCAACTCCCTCCGGAAACGACTTAAAGCCGTACCAATAATCGGTCTTGCTTCTGGCAAAGTCCGCGGCGAGCATCCGCTTTCCCGCTGCCAGCGCCCCTTTTTTGTCCTCTTGCCAGTGATCCATAACGTAGCGGTAGGCGGCGACAACGCTTCCGACATACTCGGCGCTCTTCATCCGCCCCTCGATTTTAAATGAGTCGATGCCGGCTTGCATGAGATCGGGAATATGATCGATGAGCTGGAGGTCGCACGGAGAAAAATAGTAGCCTTGCTTATCGCCTTCAGGGTATTCGGCCGTGTAAAAGCGCCGACACGCCTGCGTACACATCCCCCGATTGGCGGACTTTCCGCCGAGATAGCTTGAAAATAGGCAGAGCCCCGATTCGCTGACGCAGAGCGCGCCATGCACGAACACTTCAAGCTGCAAGGCGGTCGCTTCTTTTATCTCCCGAATTTCATCAAACCCCAATTCCCGCGCAAGAACTGCCCGCGAAAGGCCTTCTTTTGACAAAAGATTTGCCGCCGCTGCGCTTGCGACATTCATCTGCGTTGAGGCATGAAGCTCCAGTTCGGGAAAAAACTCTTGACACATCCGAATGATTGCAAAATCCTGCACAATGAGCGCATCCGGTTTAATCCGGTTGAGATAAGATAAAAGCCGGTAGAGCCGTTCCGTTTCCTTTTCTTCGCAGACGGTATTAAGCGCGACATAAATCTTCTTCTTTTGCCGATGCACGGAGCTGACTGCCGCTTCAAACTGATTCCACGCAAAATTAGATGTTCGAAGCCGCGCATTAAAAGTTTTCAAGCCCAAATAAACCGCATCCGCGCCCTCGCCGAGCGCCGCATCAAGCGACTCAATATTTCCCGCAGGAGCTAATAGTTCAGCCATGCCCGGCATTATGCCATATCGAAATAAAAAATACCAGAAAACGGAAAGCCATGGGCAGGAAACCACAGTTTCCCTCCGCCGCTATTTTAACGGCCGACAAAATCTTCCATACAATGTCTTCACATGACGTATGGCAGCGATTTAAGATTACAGCAACCAAATATACAGAAGAAGGCCGCACCTTGGCACAGGCTGCGGCGTTATCTAAAATACACTCATTGATTGGAAAAGCGTTATGAGGCAACCGGAGTCTGTGAAACGGAGCCATATAGATGAACGCAGCCAGCAACTTTTCGATTTAAAGCGCTCCACTTGTGCTCAATAGGGGGGATTCAGGTGAATACTGCGGCAGAAAAATCAAGGTCTGAAAGTATTTTCCCGCAAGGTTCTGCAAAACCTCTTTTTTATGAAATGCCGCATTGTCCATGATGATGACATGATCCTTTGGCAGCTTCTTTAACAATTCCTCTTCAAACCAGTCTTCGAACACAGAAGCTTTCATCGTTCCGCTGTAGGTGTGCGGAGCAAGCAAGGTGCCTTCGCATTGTGCCGTAACAAGCCCGATTCGAGCATGGCGCTTGCCGCTGACACGGAACTCAGTTTTTGCAAAAATTAGTATTGTCGTTGAATGGGCAATGGCATTTTTAGAAAAAAAATCAGTTTTTTGAGTATTTTAGAAATGTTTTTAACTTTAAAATCCTTAATAATGGCTGAAACCTAGTACCGTGTAATATCTAAATATTAATTATAGGGTATAAATGAGAGAGTTTAATTCTTGCATCCTCAGTGGTAAACTGCCAGTGAACCCCTCGTTGCTTTTGATTTCGATCGACATACCAGGCTCTGAGCAATCCTCTGAGCGTATTTAAATCCGGTATTCGATGTGTTCCAATACATTGGCGAGCAAGTGCAGATAATTCAATTTCTGCGATGTTGAGCCAGCTGCCATGCTTTGGGGTGTAGTGAATTTCAAGCCTACTTGCAAGCCTAAAGGCTTGCTGTGGTGAAAAAGCCTGATAGAGGGATGCGATTGCATGCGTATTCAGATTATCCATTACAAGAACCACTTTCTTCGCATTCGGATATTGTTCATCTAAAAGCCACTTAATCAGCCTTGCCCAGTCTTCACGGGTACAGTGTTCCTGTGCATCTGCGTAACGCCATCCTGCTAACGGTTCGGTGAATAGAAAGATACAAGCAGTTCCATTGCGTATGTATTCATTGTCTTCATATTCGATGCGGCCATCTTTGGAATGCAAACTCTTTCGGGCATTAGCAAATAATTGTACAGGCTTTTCATCCATACAAACAACCGGATAGTGTTCGTCATAAGTTGTTGAGTAAACAGAAAGAACGTCCTCCATGGCTGCAACAAAAGCAGCATTATGTTCAGGCGGTATACACCAGCACTTTTTCAGATGAGGCTTATATTCGTTTTTTTTAAAACACGTGATACCGTTGTATGGGACAGTGATTCTACCAACTTCAGTTCAACACACTTGTCAGCAAGAAGGCGCAATGTCCATTTACTATACCCTTCTGGTGGAGTACCGCAAGCCAGTGCAATAATGTGTGCTTCTATCTCACCGGTAACCTTGGCAGGAACCGGTGGGGTACTTCGTTTCTTACGTTTTATGGTGGCCTCTAGTCCATCTGTTGCATAGGACATTCTGACAGTCTGAACGGTGGTTGGAGAGGTATGATACGTTTCAGCGATTTGTGCAACAGTCATTTGCTTCTTATTATGACGGTCGGAAGCAAGCAATATATTGGCTCGTAATATAGATCGAGCCGCAGTCGTTCCTTTTGCGATAATGTCTTTTAATGTTTTGCGGTCAGCATCTGTAAGATCAATGACATATTTTATGGTTGGCATATGATATCCCTCTTATTTCTTATGATGAGTATACCATACCACCATGCTGCTTTTTGCGCAAGTTTTAGATATTACCGAATACTAGTTTAATAAGTGAGTAATAGCTAGAAGCGATTCAAAAACTGAGTTCCGTGTGCCGCTGATGCGAATGTTGACTCATTTTTCCCGCGTTTACTGCGCACATATTGGCGGTACATCTGCGTCTTGAAAACAGTTTTATCGATATATGCGGGCCTTTTTTGGAAATGTCTTTGATTTTTTCCAAATATGCTTCTACTTGTTTGGTATCTTGCTCTTTTTAAAACGTACTTTTTTTTCGCGTGATACCAAGCTTTCACAGCCGCTTCGGTACAGAATATGAATGACAGCCTAAGACTTCCGCGTTTTATTTGAGGTCGGCGTCAGGATGAGCTTGCACATATTTGCGATTAAACCAGTTCGGAAAGTTCCGTTTTGGAACTGGGTTCCTTGAAATGCGATGTTCTAAATCGTGCTATTTGTGTGATTTAGAACTCGTAGCCCTGTTCGATGTTGTCGAACGGTGCGTGTTTTTCAGGAATGATTTTCTTATTGACCGGACGGCGAATTTTCATTTTCACGTCGCCGGTTGCTCTGTATCGTTTTCTCCAACCAATGAGCGTACCGATATTTACTTTGAATACCGCCGCAGCCTGTCCAACGTGTGGCCTTCTTCCGTATATTTGATTGCTCGCAATCTTAAATCTCTGTCATACGACATGTAAAGATTGTATAGTTTTTAGTTATATTTAAAAGCAACTAGCTATAAGCGCAGCTTTATACAACATATTGCGATTCTACTGTATGTTCGCGCTCAAAATCCTGCATCTATTGCAGCAAAATAACGGCATAAGTCGGCTGCCAAAATAGAAATAGGGCTAGAGAGGTAACTGCCGAGTTTGTCTTTTAGCAAATGTTGCACAGCTGATTCTTAATCTGCGTTAACGGATATGATAAAAGATTGCATTATAGACAGGCCGACCAAATAATGCGGCTTAAAACGAAGCTTCGGTTATCTTAAAAACAGGTAGGGGCTTGGAAAACAAAAAGCGAAAGGTTTCCGTTGCTCTGCAATCTATGCTATTGACCATTATAGCGGTCTTTTTTATGTGACTTTAAAGAGGTGCGCAGAAAAATTGCAAATTTTTTGGCATTTTACGAATATTTTAACTTCAAATCTGTAATATAACAGAACCGTTAATGCGAACAAGCAGTAGCGCAAAAATTGATTTCCGCGCTGTCCATCTCCATTGCCGAAGTCCTTATTATTCCGTATAATGCGCACAATGTCGCCATTTTAATAATTCCTGCAAAGGAGATGGAGCGGCACAAATAATCTGAAAGGAGCTTTGACAACGATGCTGCGAATTTTACCCCCCCCCCCCCCGTAATTCTTTTTCTTTTATTCTTTTGCGCAGGGCTGCATTTATCGGTTCATCGGCGCGATTTTTGTTTTCAGCGCATTTCACAGCGCAGAGCGGTTTCTGGCGTTCGAGCCATACGGGGGCCGCCGCGGTCGATTCAATCTTAACATCAACACTAAGGAAATAAATCAAGGAGCTTTTTATGTCATCTACACAAAAACGTTTTTCCATCAAAAATAAGCTGCTCGTAATTTTCGGCTTGCTGGTTGTGTTGGCGACGACGTTGCTGGGAGTTCTTGCAACGCGAATTGCCCGCAAAGCGGTAACTGAAAAAATTGAAGCGCATTTAATCGACAAGGCGAACAACATTGCGGAAGTAATAAACAACCGCCTGATAAGTTTTTTCCAGTTTTCAGAAGGCCTTGCACGAATGCCTGTGCTGCGCGACCCAAATACGCCGCCACGAGAGAAATCGGTATTTTTAGCGCGGGAAGCCGCCCGCAACAGCGCCATACTAGAGCTTGCGTTCATTGACAACCAGCGCACCTATCATGGGGCTGACGGAAAAACATTCGATTTGCAAGATCGAGAGTACGTCCGGCGCGCACTCGCCGGGCAGCGATTTATTAGCGAACCCTATATTTCAATAACGGATGGCAACTTGGACATTACGGCTTCCGTTCCCATTTATGATGATAACCGGCAAATCATCGGACTCATCATGACAGACATCAAAGCGGAATGGCTTTCCAAGCAAATAGACGACATTATTGTCGGTAAAACAGGGTATTGCTATATACTTGGTATAACAGGAGATACCGCAGCCCATCGCAATATGGAATTGGTTGAAAAACGGGCAAATCCGATTGAAGTTGCAAAACGCAATTCGTCGTATGCCGCGCTCGCAGAATTTACTCAAAAAGCGCTCAGCTCGAAGGAAAGTTCCGTTGGAGAATATTTGTATCAAGGCGGAATAACAATTGCCGCGTATGCCACAATTCCAACAACTCAATGGAAAGTAATCGTCAGTGCGCCGAAAAACGAGTTCATGGGAACCGTCGACCAGCTTCGCGTCTCGCTTTTGACCATCGGCGCAATCATTTTGCTTGTCGCGCTGGCCGTCTTGTACTTGATTGCCCGCAAGATGGTACAGCCGATTCAAACAACCGTGGCCGCGCTGCAAGGAATTGCGCAAGGAGACGGCGACCTGACCGTGCGCTTACCGGTTACCGGAAACGACGAAGTTACTTCGCTTTCCGAGTATTTTAACCAAACGATTGCAAAAATCGCTTCGGCAATAAAGACGGTCGATGACAACTCCGGCGAGATGCAGTCCATCGGAGACGAATTGTCGAGCAACATGACCGAAACCGCGAGTGCGCTGCATGAAATTTCTGCCAACATCGAGGGTGTAAAGGAACAGGCGATGACGCAGGCCGCAAGCGTTACTGAAACAGCCGGAACGGTTGGAACAATCATCCGCACGATTGAGCACTTAAACGAAAGCATCGAAAGCCAGAGCGCGAGCGTCGTGCAGTCCTCCGCAGCAGTTGAAGAAA
>CAUTOX010000005.1:0-45170 GCA_963539665.1 uncultured Treponema sp. | reverse complement strand
CTGAAAGCAAAGCTTTAATAATCTCTTCTTTGCCTTCTGTCATTACAACTTTGTGTGGTGGTGTTTTTGCTTTTGCCATAACTTGGCTCCTGTGTTTATTTTACCACTGTAGCTACTTTTTAGGAATTTACAGAAGGATTTGCACAGTGTCGCAAATATTTAAAAGATGCTAGTCAAGAGTCAATAAAAAACGCCCCACATATTCGGCAGGGCGTTTTCTTCTATATGATATACGAAAATCCTATTTTCTGTTGGCGCAGTTTGGCTTTACATTCCGGCCGTACAATTCGGAGATGAATGCCAATTCTTCCGCCTTTTCTTTTGTATGCGCATCGTCAGCAATTCTCCACGCCCAGTTATTGCCGCGCGTTGACGGCGTGTCATGCGGCTTCTTTGCCGAGCGCAAGAATGTCCTGCATCGGAATGACGGCGTAATCGGCGGAGATTTGCACTGCCGCGTCATCCGTTGGTCGAGCCGGCCTTGCATCGTGCCGTTGTCTCGCGTACCGGCGTAGACAACGGACGCCTCCGGGGACATACTCCTGCCTACCGTTTCGGTTCCCTGCTTCCAGTTTCGCGCTGGCGAAAGTAGAAGCAGGCGGCCAAGCCCTTCTATCATAAACGCGCCCATACTCCCGCCTGGCATCTAGGTTCCCAACTAGCCAGTCTTGCCCGATGGCAAAACTGGAGCGGCCTGTATGATATGTAATATTTTTACGGAACAATTCTCACAGGCCGCCTTACACCTTAAAATTCTTCACTTCGGTTGCAAGTACGCGGATGCTGTCTTTGTTTTTGAGTGCAAGTTCGTTGACTTCTTGAACTGCGTTGTTGATTTGGGCAACGCCGGCGGACATCTCGTTCATGCTGTCTTTGATTTCGGAAGTGAGGCGGTCAAGTTTCTGCATTTCCTCTGCGGCGTTTCTGCCGCTGGTAAGCATTTCTTCCGAGCCGTCTTTGACTTCGGACGTAACGGAGCTGATGGTTTTGATTGCGGCCAACACTTCGCGGCTGCCGTTTTCTTGTTCGCGCATAGCGGCAGTCAATTCGGCGCTCATCCCGCGCACGTTTTCCGAAAGTTGGAAGATAGCATTGAATTTTTCTTCGACAGTTTTTGATGCAGCCGAAAGCCCCGCAATTTCGTCGCTCAGTTTTTTGAGCGTATTCGTGATGGCCTTGCCCTGCGCACTCGATTCTTCCGCCAATTTCCGGATTTCGTCGGCGACAACAGCAAAGCCTTTGCCCGCTTCTCCTGCGTGCGCGGCTTCAATCGCAGCGTTCATCGCAAGCAGGTTCGTCTGGCTCGCAATGTTTTGGATGACGCTCGACGCTTCAATGAGGCCGCCGGACGCTTCTGCAATCTTTTGCGTTACCGCGTTCGATGTCAAAAGCGTCTCCTTGCCTTCCGACGTCGCTTCCGCCAGCATTTTTACCATATTGTCGCTTATTTCAAGGGACTGCGTAATCGAGGCGATATTCGACACCATTTCCTCAACCGACGCGGACGACTGCACTACGCTTGCCGATTGATTTTCAATGCTGTCGTTGAGCGATTCAATCGTATTGATGATTTTTTTGACCGTACCTGCCGTCGCGCTGACGCTTTCCGCCTGTGTGAGCGCCTGCTCTTTGACATCGTTGATGTTAAGTCCAATATGATTGAGCGCGCTGGCTGTTTCCGTCATATTGCTCGACAATTCATCGCCAAGGCTGTTCATTTTCCCGGCATTCTCGTCCACGGATTTTATCGAAGAAGCGATTTTCGAAATGGTCTGATTAAAATACTCCGCAAGCTGCCGAATTTCATCATGTCCAACAAGCGGCAGGCGCTTCGTCAAGTCGCCTTCTCCCTGCGCAATCTCCCGGAGCGCGCTGACGGCATTCCGGAGCGGCATCACCATTTGATGCGCACTCAAATACACCACAATGAGCGAGCCTGCAAGCACCGCAAGGCTCAGGAGCAGCATCAAATGCTTGAGCCGCTCGACCGTGCCGTAAAAATCCTTAACCGGAGCCGTAATAATGACCGTCCAGCTGGTATTTGCCATTTTTGAATACGCGCCGATATTTTTCTGTCCGCGAAATTCGTAATAGGAAACCGCAGGTTGCGTCGCCCGCATTGCTTCCGCATTGAATTTCGACACGTCCCGGAATTCCGCTGAATTGGCAGTCTGAAAATTCTCCCGCTCGGTAACAACGCTTTTATTTTTATGCGCCACAACTGTGCCCGTCGGCCCCAAAATAACGCAATAACCGTTTTTACCCGGCGTAATGCTCCCAATCTCTTCGGAAATCCGCGTGCCCGGTATTGATGCTGCAAGCACACCGATGATGGATTTGTCGGTATTATAAATCGGCACCGCAACAACCGTAATCAGCGTACCGTCCGATTTTGAAACAATCGGTTCGGAAATAAAATTCTTTCCGGCAATGCCCGCCTTGAACCATTCCGTATCGGCAACGGGAATCTCTCGTCCGTCAAGCGAGTAACGGATGCCGTTCTGATCAGCCATGCCGAGTCCCGATATGCTGCTTTCAAACGCCGCCTCCTGCTGTAAGGCCGCAGCTTTTTCGGAATATGAATAGGAAGGATCGCTCAAAATCTGCATACGCGCAATGCCTTCAAGAAACTGAAAAATCCCGTGAATCTTACTGTCGATAAGGTTGGCCGTGTCCTCCGCCTTGTCAATCAGGTGCGCTTCAATCTGTTCCGCCGCCGTTTTATATGCCGCTTTGAGCGCAATGCCTCCTTGTACGCTGAGCGCTGTAAAAGTCAGCAAACCGAAAATACTAATCAATTTTTTGCGGATTGAAAAAAACTTCTGCATACTATTTACCTCGATTTAAAAAAATGAATGTGCCGAATGCCGCTCGCCGCCGAGCGGTTCGGATGAATAAACCCTGTTTTGAAACGTCCGTTTCGGAGGGGGCGAATTGCGCTGTGCCCCACGATTTTTGAAACTCCTTTTATAACTATTCTTTATTCGCGCAGGGGGTATCTCCGAGACCGCGTTGTAACAATGGGGATGAAAGCCGACGACTGCCGCTTTATAGCTAATTGCCTTCTAAAGCTGCATCTAGAGCCTGAGAACCTGTTTGGACTCTTATATAACAGACTGCTATAACGATTAATATTATAGCTTACAAAGCACTAATTAGCCTTACACCTTTTGTTTTTCCAACGAAAAGGCTGTTTCAAGCGACACAAAGCTTTATTTTACGTTTCATTGATTGGAAAAGACCTGAAATATATGAAAATTATTCCGTTTAACTAGTTTAAATTAGCTACATAGAAGACTTCAAACAGGTTCTTAGGCAATCGGGGGAATAAAAAGCGTCGATACAGAAAGCTCCGTACCGGCGCGTTTTATCATCGAGTTGCCCGTGCAAAGACGGGCTGTATTTCGAACTTTAAGCGGCTGCCGTTACTTTGCGCCGATTGCCGCCATTGTTATGTAATTATACGGCTGGTTAAAGTGCGGCAGGAAGAAAATGTCGAGAAGCTTGAGCTTATCAATCGTAACCTTTTCTTGAATTGCAAGCGAGAACATATGGATTCCCATCGACATATCGTATTCGGACGCCATTTGCGCGCCGACGACCACCCGCGTCTTCTTGTCGTAGACAATGCGGATCTTCACCTTCGGGTTTTCATTTTCCATAAAGGCCGGACGCTGCAAATCTTCAAAATCAGTTACTTCGACATCCATTCCAAGCTTTTCCGCGCGGGACTGGGTGATGCCGGTAGAAACCATTTTAAGATCGTAGATGTTGATCCCATTCGACCCCTGTACGCCGATACTTTCAAGCTCAACGCCGGACGCATTATGCGCAGCAACAATTCCGCTCCGGACTGCATTCGTTGCAAGCGCGATATAATTTTTATCGCCGATCGCATTGTCAAATACCACGGCGCAGTCGCCGATTGCATAAACGTCCTTGATACTCGTTTCCTGCTTGCGGTTTACAATGTATGCGCCGTTTTTGAACGTCTCAAGCCGGTCTTTTCCGAGTTCGTTGTTCGGCCGGAAACCGATGCAAACTACCACCATATCGCATGGGAATTCCTTTTTGTCGGTTACAACTGCTTCAACTTTTCCATTCCCCTTGATTTCCTTGACCGTTTGGCCGAATTCAAGCTGAATGCCGTGCGAACTCAAGTTTTCATCCATCAACGCCGTAAACGGTTTATCGTAATAGCACGAAAGGCTCGTCGGCATGGCATCAAGCAGCACCACGTGCTTGTTGTGCCGTTTGAACGCTTCCGCAAGCTCTACGCCGATGTATCCAGCGCCGACGACCGCTACATTTTTGATCGCAGGATTTTTCAGTTTATCGATGACAGTCTGCGCATCCTGAAAGATTTTTACGCGCTGGACATTTTCCAGTTCCATTCCCTTAATCGGAGGCATGATCGGCACGGAACCGGTTGCCAAAATGAGCTTATCGTAGCTTTCTTCAACCGGAGAGCCGTCCTTCAGCTTGCCGTAAACAATCTTTTTATCAAAATCAACGCGACTGATTTCCGCTTCCATATTTACTGCGGCGCCTTTTTCTTCAAGCTTTTCCTTGCTCGAATAAAAAAGTCCATCGGAACGGCTAATCTGATTGCCGATCCATAACGCCATTCCGCAACCTAAAAAACTGATATTCGTGTTGCGGTCAAACACAACCACCTGATTTTCATTCGACAGCGAAGTAAGGAAATTTACCGCAGCTGTTCCCGCATGATTTGCACCAATGACAACAATCTTGCTCATATACAATCCGCCTTATCTAAAATAATTTGTATTATTATAAATGTTAAAGTGAAGTTTTGTACAGAAAAAAGATATGTAACGGCTGCCGCCGCAACCAGTAAAACATAATGTCGCCGGTTTTTTTGCGCTCTGGCGGTTTATTTTATATCGGAATTGGAAATTCTTTGCCTATACATTTTTGAAGTTCCGTTTCCGGAGTTGAGCCTTTCAGACGCTTGCTTGGATAGTTATTCATCCATTTTTTTTACCTCGATAAATAACTATGGGGTCAGTTTAGAGAAATCCGTACCTTTCGGCTAAAAACACAATAAAGGTATCTACTACCAAACGATATTGGCATATACAACTCGCAGTATTCTTCTTTGTAAGTATAAATTTGGAGGTATCTACACTGGCTTAGCTCTTATCCTAAAAGTAGGTATGATATTTTATAAGTCAATTAGCTGTAAAACAACCATCCCCTGCCTGCACATTGCGGACTTTTTCCGCCCCCTCTACCGCGCAAAAAAAAAATCCGCTATACTTACGTCTGCGGGCGCAATTTTGTTCGCAGTATTTAATTTCAAAAGAGGCTTATTATGGAAGATAACGATGTTCGTGTGCGTTACGCGCCGTCTCCGACGGGGATGCAGCATATCGGCGGGGTGCGCACTGCGCTTTTTAATTATCTTTTTGCACGGTCGCGCGGCGGGAAATTCATTTTGCGGCTTGAGGATACCGACCGCACTCGTTTTGATGAAAAATATGTAAAAAATCTGTACGACACCATGTCGTGGCTCGGAATAGAATGGGATGAAGGCGGCGAAAAAGGCGGCGAGTACGGTCCCTACGTTCAGAGCGAGCGGTTCGAGCTGTACAAAAAATACGCGGCGGAATTGGTCGAAAAAGGCGAAGCGTATTATTGCTTTTGCGATTCTGAGCGGCTTGAGCGCATTCGGAAGATTCAGACTGAAAACAAAATGGCTCCCGGCTACGACCGCAACTGCCGTCATCTTACTGCCGACGAAATCAAAGCGAATCTTGACGCAGGCAAGCCTTATGTCATTCGTCTCAAAGTCCCAATGGAAGGCGTTACGCAATTCCACGACCACTTGCTCGGCAATATTGAATGGAAAAACGAGGACATCAGCCCCGATCCGGTTTTGCTCAAAAGCGATGGATTTCCGACCTACCACCTTGCGAACATCGTCGACGACCACTTTATGAAAATCAGCCACGTCATGCGCGCACAGGAATGGATTCCGTCAACGCCCCTGCACGTGCAAATGTACCGCGCATTCGGCTGGGAGCACCCCGAATTCTGTCATCTGCCGATGGTCAACGGCAAGGACGGGCAAAAACTGTCCAAGCGGCACGGCGCAACCTCCGTCAACGAGTTCCGCGCGCGCGGTTATCTGCCGGAAGCGATTATCAATTACGTCGCCATGCTCGGCTGCTCGTACATCGATGGGCAGGATATGTATTCGCTCAAAGAACTTGAAGCGAATTTCAAACTGGAACATCTGAATAAAAGTCCCGCCGTCTTCGACTACAAAAAACTTGAATGGTACAACGGTCAATATATTCGTCTTTTGTCCGACGAAGAATTGTACCGCCGCACATTGCCGTTCATCACGGGGACGGGAGACGCCGCGCTCGACATCAATATTTCCCCAGAATTCCCTGCGCCCCATGTTGGAAGCGAGTATTCCGGCGTCGCACTGGGAGATGACGGCGAGCCGTATTGCGTCGATAAGTCGATGAATATGAGCGGTGCTGACGTAAAAAAGGCGCTGCTTTTGCTTATGCCGCTGATAAAGGAGCGGCTCAAATATCTTACCGACGCTGCGGAAATGGTACGTTTTATGTTTACGGAGCCGAACGTCCCTGCGCCGGAAACGATTATTCCCAAAAAACTCGATGCGGAAAAAACAAAAGAGATTCTGACCGCGGCAAAAGATTTTGTTGCCGCGCTTCCGCCGCTTTCGCATGACGAAGCCGAAAACCGCGCAAAAGAGACTGCCGAAAAACTCGGCGTTAAGCTCGGCGACTTTATGATGCCGATTCGCATGGCGGTAACGGGAAGCCGCATAAGTCCGCCGCTTATCGGCTCCATTTTGATTTTAGGCGTACCGCGTTCGCTGGAGCGCATCGAGCGTACGCTTGCGGCTTTGTAAGCTGACACATACGGCGGATATCTTATCTGCCTCCGCATCCAGTTTTCCGTTTGGCAAACTGGATGCGGGCGGGGCGGTATGTTTTGCGGGGTTCGTGCAGTTTTTGTTGTCAAACAAAAACTGCACGCGGGCGGCCGACGAGTTCTATCTGGCAGACAAAGGTTTTCCGCCCGCGCTGTCCGCGATGACTTTTGCCTTGCTGCAAAACGCTATGCTGGTCGGCAAGTTTGACGCGGGAGGCTGTCTTGCTGGCGGGATACGGGCGGCCAAGCCCTTATATCATACCTGCCTGTTTTCCCGTGCACCGTAATTTCTTCATCTTATTCCGATTCATTATTCCCCTGTGCTATTTGAGTTGATGCGAACAACTTCCGGGAGCGTCATCGCCATCTGCTACAGTACGAGCCCTCTCTCTAGACGACACATCGCCGTCTGCTATTTTTTGCGGCATACGTTAAGTTTGTCGCGCCCCAGCAACATGCACCGGGATGAAGCTGCATTTAAGGCGATACATTCTCATCCCTTTTCTCTTTTCTTCCGCCTGTTATAAACGAGAAAAATACCGGAAAAAACTTATGAGTCGGAAGTCCTAAGCTCATCAAGAAAGCCACGCATAAAAGTGCCGTTAAAAAGAATTGAATCAAAATAAAAATGCCATGCATTGGAACTACTCTAACAATGAGTTTTTTGATTGCAGTAACAACAAAAGGCGCATGGGCTGCATAAATCCAGAATGAAAATACAGAAAGCGCAGAAAGTTTTTTATAGACGCTCTTATTCTTTGAAAGAACACCTGAAATTTTTATAAAAAGTAAAATTGTAAAAAAGGAACGAGCAAAACCTACAACACCTGAAATAGAATTTTGCGTAAACTTGAAATACTAGTGAAGCGGCCGTAAAAAAAATATACGCAATGATAAAATCTCTCCATCGGATTGAATCTAAAAATTCAAGGACGTGTTGAATATGATTCACTGCATAAAATCCAAGTGAAAAGTAGAAAAATGCAGGAAAAATCCATAATGGATCAGAAAACGCTCCTGCAAGACGAAACAGCGTTGCAGTAAAAACGAAGCAAAGGTATGAAGCCGGAAAACGTCCGGCAAATAATTTTATCAGCGGGGAAAAAATCATAAAAATAATAAGGTTTCGGAGATACCAAAATTGAAACACAAGCGGCTGCCAGTAATCATTCCTTACTTTTCGCCCTGCAAATGCTTTAAGAAAATCAATCAAATGCCACGAACGAATGATGTTTTCTTGCTTTGCAAAATAGTTCTTTGAAAAAGAAAAAGATTGCGCTATATAAAAAAGTAAAATCGTTAAAATAGTCCAAAAAATATACGGGACGGCAATTGATTTCACCTTTGATTTTATGGAAGCCTTCATCTTTTTGGGTTTTGCAAAAAATAAATATGATGAAATTATAAAAAAGAAAGGTACCGCAATTCCGCCTAAAACATTTGTAAAAATATATTGAATCACATCGACATAAGCTGGCATTTCTAACTGTACAACATTCTCTGCAAAATTGATTTGGTTATTTTCTCCTGCTACGCTGTGAATCAGAATGACAAAAATCGCAAGAATAAAACGCAGAGACGTAATCCGTTTTGAAAAATCTGTATTTATCAGAGCTTTTTCTTCAAGATTCATATTCGATATGCTCCTATTTTAAGAATTAAATGATTAGATATAATCATTTCTTAGGAGTTTAATATCTAATAAGATTTAATTCAACCTAAAAATAGTCTTATTAGACTACATTCGCAAAAATGAGTTTTAAGGATAATCTCCGGGGAGAAATGGAATTTCAGGATATAAAACAAAAAGAACTTTCAGAAAAAACTGGAATTAGCATAAATACGATTCGAAACTACATAAACGGGCACAATGCAGTTCCAAGTGCGGAAGTGGCGGTGAAAATTGCGGAGGCGCTTGGCGTTTCTGTAGAATATCTTGTAACAGGTAAAAAATCTGGGATGCAGAAAATCCCGAGTAAAATTATGCACATTGAAAATGCCCTGCTGCATTTTTCAGAAAATGATTTAGACGCGGTTGCAAAAGTTATTGAAGCTCTTGAAGAAAAATACAGATAGAGCCATCTGTTCAAACGGAAGGAAAGGAGCTATAGCACAAAAAACAGGGCTACCGAAAACCGAAGCAATTATTAAAGTAGCCCAGCAGCCACGTACGCATCTCTTGCCAGTTTTCCGTTTGGCAAACTGGAGCGGGCGGGGCGGACGGCGGGAGGAGCTGCTTACAGCATTGAGGGCTCTCACCGTCCGCGACGCGTTTTGCCTTGCTGCAAAACGCTACGCAGGTCGGCAGGTTTGGTGCGGGGGCTGTCTTGCTGGCGGGAAGCGGGCGGCCAAGCCCTTACATCATACCAGCCTGTTTTCCCGCCCCACCACGTACGAACCTCTTGCCAGTTTTCCGCTTGGCAAACTGGATGCGGACGTGGCGGTATGTTTTGCGGGGTTCGTGCAGTTTTTGTTGTCAAACAAAAACTGCACACGGGCGGCCGACGAGTTCTATCTGGCAGACAAAGGTTTTCCGCCCGCGCTGTCCGCGACGCCTTTTGCCTTGCTGCAAAACGCTATGCTGGTCGTCAGGTTTGACGCGGGAGCCTGTCTTGCTGGCGGGATACGGGCGGCCAAGCCCTTATATCATAAACTGACTGTTCTCCCGCCCGCCCTCATACAGAAAGCACGCGACTTTATGCCCTGCGCTCTGTTCTTTGAGTTCGGGGATATTGCACTTGCAGTAATCCTTGCGTTTTGGGCAGCGGTCATAGAAGTAGCAGCCGGTGTGTTCTTCGGCAGGGGACGGCACATCGCCTGAAAGAATGATGCGCTGCCGTTTGCGTTCGATTTCCGGATCGGGAATCGGGGCGGCCGAAAGGAGCGCTTCCGTGTACGGATGGAGCGGCTTTGCATAAAGAGAGTCGGAATCGGCAATTTCTACGATAACGCCGAGGTACATAACGGCAACCCGCGTGGAAATATATTGAATGACGGCAAGATCGTGCGCGATAAACACGTAAGTTAAACCGAATTCATCCTGCAAATCCTTAAAAAGATTCAAAATCTGCGCTTGAATGGACACGTCGAGCGCGCTGACTGGTTCATCGGCAAGAATCAGCTCCGGTTTAAGCGCAAGCGCGCGGGCAATTCCGATGCGCTGACGTTGCCCGCCGGAAAACTCGTGCGGGTAGCGGTTCCGAAAAAAGCGGGAAAGCCCGACCTTTTCCATGAGAATTGCAACCCGATCGGCAATTTCTTTTTTCGTGTACGAAAGAATGCCGCGATGCGTAAGAATCTTCATCGGCTCGGCAATGATGTTTCCGGCTGTCATGCGCGGATTGAGCGATGCATACGGATCCTGAAAGACCATCTGCATATCTTTACGAGCGCGCATTAAAGTCTGCTTTGAACATCCGACAAGTTCCGTGCCCTTAAAGCGGACGGAGCCTGAAGTAGGTTTATAAAGCTGTGCGATAGCGCGAGCCGCGGTGGATTTGCCGCAGCCTGATTCCCCGACAAGGCCGAGCGTCTCTCCTTTTTTTACCGAAAAACTTATGCCGTCAACTGCGCGGATGGCGCCTTTTTTTCTTGAAAGGAGACCTCCTTCCGTAAAAGGAAAGTGCATTTTCAAATCGGTAACGGTCAATAAATCTTCCGATGCGTTTTCCATTCCTTCCATAAGTCAATGCCTCCTATTCCTCAAGTCCGCGATTCCGCGCCGTTCTTTTGGTTTGCGCAAAGCCAGCAGCTTGCGCGGTGTGATGGTGAAAAATCATACGAAGACGGATACTGCGTCCTGCACTGCGGAAGTGCCTCGCTGCAACGCGGATAAAACGGACAGCACGGCGGCAAATCGATAACATTCGGCGGCTGTCCGCTGATCGAAAACAGCCTTCCGGTATTCTTTTTATCCATGCGCGGAACGGATTTAATCAACCCGCGCGTGTACGGATGCACAGGATTTGAAAACAGCTCGTCCACGCCCCCTTGCTCCACAACGCGCCCCGCGTACATAACGCACACGCTGTCGCACATTCCGGCAACAAGCCCAAGCGAATGCGTAATCATGATGACGGCAGTGCCGAGCCGTGCGCTCAAGTCGCCGATAAGCTCGAGAATCTGCGCCTGAATCGTAACGTCAAGCGCGCTGGTCGGCTCATCGGCAATCAGCACTTCCGGATCGCAGCTTAATCCCATCGCAATCATTACGCGCTGCCGCATTCCGCCGGAAAACTGGTGCGGATAACAGTCAATGCGCTTTTCCGCTGCGGGAATGCCGACTAGTTTAAGCATTTCGATTGCGCGTTCGCGCGCATCTTTTTTGGATAAGCCCTGATGCAGCCGGATTGTTTCAATCATTTGCGTAGAAATCTTCAAAAACGGATTAAGGCTCGTCATCGGGTCTTGAAAAATCATCGAGATTTTGTTTCCGCGTATCTCTCGAATCGCCTTTTTATCCATCTTCAAAATATCTTGCCCGTTGAAGATCACTTCGCCGCCGACAATCTTTCCGGGCGGATTCGGAATCAAGTTCATAATTGCAAGATTTGTTACGCTTTTCCCCGAACCTGACTCGCCGACAATCGCAAGCATTTCGCCTTTGTGTAAGTTGAAGGACACGCCGTCAACCGCTTTGACGATTCCTGCATCGGTACGAAAATGCGCCTGTAAATTCCTAACCTCTAATATTTTCTCGTTTGTCTTTTGACTATTCATCTTTACACCCTGTTTTTACTTTGCGGATCGAAGGCGTCGCGAAGCCCGTCGCCGAGGAAGTTCATTGCGAATAAGAAAAGCGTCATTGCAATCGCCGGAGCTAAAAGCTGCCACGGGTAGAGCGTCATGACGTTCACGCCGTCGGAAACGAGCGAGCCCCATGACGCGCGCGGAGCGGAAATACCGAGTCCCAAGAATGACAAAAAACTTTCATTCATAATAAATCCCGGAATCGAAAGCGTCGAATAAATGATGATAATGCCGAGCGTATTCGGCAGAATGTGCTTGAAGATGATACGCGGAGTTGACGCGCCCATCGAACGAGCCGCTTCAACAAACTCCGCATTTTTAAGACTGATAACCTGTCCGCGCACAACGCGCGCAATCGTCAGCCACGAAACAAGCGCAATCGCCACAAACAAAATCACGATATTCTGTCCCAAAATCGCCATCATAATGATAACGACGAGCATATACGGCAGCCCGTACATAATATCGACAAAGCGCATGAGCACGTTGTCAATCCAGCCGCCGAAGTAGCCGCTGACAGAACCCACCAATACGCCGATAAAAAGCGAGGTAATCGTGCCGATAAGACCGATCATTATCGAAATCCTGCCGCCGTAGATAACGCGGGCAAACATGTCGCGCCCAAGCGAGTCCGTTCCTAAAAGATAGCGGCGTTTATAGACGGGATTTGCGTTGATTTCATCCTGCAAGGCGCGTAATTCGTCTTTTTGCGCGGCGGAAAGTTCCGCCCGTCCTTCTTTTTTCGCTTGCTTCGTCATCTCGACGGTGCGGCGGTGAAGCATAAGGCTTCCGGCATTGCGGAAAGACGGCGGCAAATTTTGGTGGATAATCACTTGTTCGGAATACAAATAGATAGGCAAAATCGGGGCTAAAATCGACACTGCAAAATAAAAGCCGACGACAAAAAGCCCTGCAAGCGCCATTTTGTTTTTCTTGAGCCGCCGCCATGCGTCATCCCAAAGGGAAACCGGCTTTACCGACTGATTAAATTCATTTAACTGCGAGCCGCTCCCATTTCCGCCGCTTTCGCCTGCGGCATTTTCATGCGTACTATCCATTTTTAGCCTCACTTATATGAAATGCGCGGGTCGATAACCGCATATAAAACGTCAACGACGAAATTCATCACAATTAAAATAATCGAATACATAACAACCGTTCCCATGATGAGCGTGTAGTCGCGGTTTAATGCTGATTGCACAAAGAAGGTGCCGAGGCCGGGTACCAAAAAGATTTTTTCGATAACGACGGAGCCGGTAATAATTCCGGCAAAAGCAGGGCCAAGGTAGCTGATAACCGGCAGCATCGCGCCCTTTAGAGCGTGTTTAAACAGCACGGTCGGGTACGAAAGCCCCTTTGCGTAGGCCGTGCGGATATAATCTGAGCGCAGCACTTCCAAAATACTTGCGCGCGAAAGGCGGGCAATGTAGGCAAAATACGGAAGAGAGAGCGCAAGAGCCGGCATGACAAGCGTTTTTAAGCCCTGCCGCCCCGTAATCCAGCCGGAAGTCGGGAGCCATTTGAGTTTTACGGCAAAAATATACATTAAAACCGGCCCCACAACGAACAGCGGCACCGAAATGCCGATAACGGCGACCGACATAGACGCGTAATCGGCGGGGGAATTTTGCTTGACGGCGGAAATAAATCCGACCAAAAGCCCAAAAAAGAGCGCGCTGCACAAAGCGGTTACGCCTAAAATAAGCGAGTTCGGCAGCGTATTTCCGATAAGCTGATTGACGTTATAATCTTGATAGCGGAACGATGGGCCTAAATCGCCCCTCAGCATATTTCCTAAGTAGCGTACATACTGCTTAAAAAGCGGTTCGTCCAAGTGATAGGCTTTGTTGATATTCGCAAGCACTTCAGGCGGTATGTTCCGCTCAACGGAAAACGGCCCCCCCGGCGCGGCTTTCATAATAAAGAAGCTGAACGTAGTAATTAAAAAAAGAGTCGGAATAAGACTCAGCAGCCGGCGGATAATAAATCGAATCATGCTTCCCCCAAAAGTTTTATACAACAAACCTGTTCGACAACAAAGCCATCGAACAGGTTAATAATAAGGACAGGGCGTCTCAAAAGCGGTCGCTTCAGGCAGCCCTGCCCCATACTTTTTACGCCTTGCGCATCGGCGTTATTTCATTTTTTTAATCCCGACATACGGGTGCACGTCCGACACGTTTGAATACCAGCCTTCCCACTTATCCGTGTCGATAAGGTGCTGACTGACATACGAATAGATCGGCAGAACGCCTTGATCTTCAGTGAGGAAAACCGCTTCGGCATCGTGCAAGGTTTGGAAACGTTCCGCGCCGCTTTTGAGCGTACCGGCGTAGCGCACCAACCGGTCAAATTCCGCGTTGCTGTATTCGCCGTCGTTGTTGCCGGCTCCGGTCATAAACAGCTCCAAGAAGTTGTTCGGATCCTGATAGTCGCCGACCCAACCTGCGCGGCTGATGTCGAAATCATGCTGATGGCGCACGTCGAGGAAGGTTTTCCACTCGAGATTTTGAATGTTGACCGATATGCCGAGCACGTTTTTCCACGCTTCCTGCGCATATTCGGCAATCAATTTGTGACCGTCATTTGTGTTGTAAATAATCGTGATCGTCGGGAAGTCTTTGCCGTCCGGGAAGCCCGCTTCGGCAAGCAACTGTTTTGCGCCTTCCGGATCGTAGGCGGCGCCTTCGGCCGGCGTATAACCTGCCATCGGCGGAACCATCGAACGGCTTGCGATTTGTCCTGCGCGCGTTACTTTTGTAACGATTTCCTGATTATTGAGCGCCATTGCGAGCGCTTTCCGCACGCGCACATCGGTGAGCGGCGGACGTTTCACATTGAGGATGTAATAGTACGTGCCGTTCTGCGGAGAGCCTTGATAATCCGGCAGCGCTTTTACTTCATCAAGACGCGGAGTCGGAATACCGTAGCTCCAATCAATCTCGCCCGCCTTGTACTTTTCAAACGAGGTGTTCATATCTTCAATCGGCAAGAACGTAATGCGGGAAAGATGTACGTTTTCCTTATTCCAATATTTTTCGTTCGGAGTGACGGTCAGCTTTTCCTGCGGAACCCACGATTCGAGAACGAACGGGCCGTTGCCGACAAAATTACCCGGCTTTACCCAATCCGCCCCGTACTTTTCGATAGCGTGCATCGGAACGGGACCGAAGGCGTAATGCGCCATCATGTCGATTGCATACGGAGCAGGGCTGGTCAGCTGCACTTCAAAGGTCTTATCGTCGACAGCCCTTAAAGCGACCGCCGAAGCGTCCGCCTTACCCGTGTTGTAATCTTCCGCGCCTTTTACAATCATCGTAATCATATATGCATACTGCGCGGCGGTTGACGGATTGAGCACACGCAGCCACGAATCGACGAACGTCTGCGCAGTGATCGGAGTCCCGTCGCTCCATTCAGCCTCCCGCAAATGGAAGGTGTAGACCATTCCGTCTTCGCTGATATCCCAGGATTCGGCAACACCGGGAACGGCAGTTGCGGTTTTCGGATCATAGGACACAAGACCTTCAAACATCGAAAGATTGATGCGGTGCTCCGGAACGCCCTGAATTTTTGCCGGATCAAGGCTCTGCGGTTCGGCTCCGTTTCCGATAATAAATTCATTGCCGCCGCTTGCCGCCTTTTTGCTACAGCCTGAAAAAATCAATGCGGCGCCTACTGCGGCTGCCAGTACGCGCATCTTTTGGTGTTTCATACTTTGTGCTCCTTTAATAGTATGGTAGGCAGCGCATACAAACGGAACGCGCTCCTGTAAATTATGCGGAAGATTATACACAATCCAACCGTTATACAAAATATATTTATGCAAAAAAACGCTAAAATATTGCATATTCTTGCATTTTTATGCATAAGGCGGAGGAAAAACACATTTATGCGGGGGGCCCCCCCCCCAATGTACAGTCTGTTCCATTTTATATATACTCGCGCCATGTTTCAGGAGAGATGCCTGCACGGCCCATTCAGCGGAGAAGCAGGACTTCCGGCTGCATAAATCTACTTAAAAAGGATACCCGCTCCTCATGATGGACAAGGCTTCTATTCCCCGCCCGCAAACTTCCGGAATTTACGGAGGCATCGGGTCGCGTAAAAGAGTAAACGGAATCGGCTTTAAGCTTTCCGTTATTATTTCCTTAACGGTGTTATGTATATTTTCGGGAAAAGTAATTTACGATACTTATGATGAATATTCATACGGAATTTCTGAAAAAACTATAAAGATTACGCTCGAAAATCAGTTGATTGCTTCCAACATTGCGCATATTTTTTCGGAAGCTCGACAAATATGCTGCGATTTGAATGCGCTTATACAATATGAATTGAGCTTGCCTATCTCCGAGCGGAGCCGCGATCGCATCCTTGCTCAACTTGAATACCTCCAACGAGAAAATTCTATATTGCTGGCGTTGGCAGCTTTGTTTGAACCCAATGCCTTTGATGCGCGGGACCAAGCGTTCAAAAATATCGGCATTTACGATGAAAACGGACGGTTCATTCCGTATGCAGTAAAAAAAGACGGAAATATCATTGTTCGCTCCGTTCACTTCGATGATTCGGCAGACGTGTGGTATACGTCAATTCTAAAGCAAGCGAATCCGACGATAACTCCGCCGTTTGAAAGCGAAAAGGCGCTGCTTATTACGTTTGCCTTGCCGATCATGCATGAAGGCAAAGCCGTCGGCGTTATCAATGCAGACGTTGATATTTCTTTCTTGCAGAAAAAGCTCGAAAACCTTCCGGAAATGGCAAAAACGAACTTCAAGATTCTCTGCGCAGATGACGGTCTTGTTGTCGCAAACAGCGCAAATGCCTCCGATTGTCTGAATAACTTTTTTGATCGGCATCGCGATTTCAAAGCGATTTTCAATTCGTTAACGCCCGGAAGCGTTCAAGAGGCCATTAGTATTTCGGGAACATCGGGCTTAAAGTCAAAATATATTTTTGTACCCGTCGAAATCAAAGGAATGAATAAGCAATGGACGCTCGTTTCTACAACTGCGCTCAATGTTTTTACCGAAACTGCGCGGGAATATATGATTTCAACGGTTGTTCAATATGCGTTGATTTTGATTTGCATCGTCGCGCTGCTGTTCATTCTGGTGCTCCGCGTTATAAGTACGCCGCTCCGATTTACGAGCGACGCGCTCAAAAACATTGCGCATGGCGAAGGCGATTTGACGGTGCGCCTGCCTGTTCACGGTAAAGACGAAATTGCAGAGCTTTCCGAGTATTTTAATCAGACGATTGCGAAGATTGGTTCGGCCATAAAATCCGTTGATAACAATGCGGAGGTGATGCAGGCTGTTGGAGAAAATTTGTCGGCCAACATGACCGAAACCGCGTGCGCCTTGAACGAGATTTCTTCGAACATTAAAGGCGTAAAGGAGCAAGCGATGACGCAGGCCGCAAGCGTTACCAAGACGGCGGGCGCCGTTGCAGCAATTATCCGCACCATCGAAACGCTCAACGACAGTATAGAAAACCAGTCGGCAAGCGTTGTAGAGTCGTCAGCGGCAGTTGAGGAGATGGTCGCGAACATAACCTCCATCACGCAGTCGCTAGAAAAAAGCGATGACATGGTAAAAATGCTCGCGACGGCTACGTCCGAAGGCAAAACGACGCTGCAAACATCCAATGCCGTTACCCAGAAAATTGCCGAAGCCTCCGGCGGCCTCATCGAAGCGTCGAGCGTCATTGAAAATATCGCAAGCCAAACGAACTTGTTGGCAATGAATGCAGCGATTGAAGCAGCCCATGCCGGAGAAGCGGGGAAAGGATTTGCCGTCGTCGCCGACGAAATTCGGATGCTTGCCGAAGAAGCCGGCGCGCAAGGAAAAGCCATCACCGATACGCTCAAAAAGCTCAGCGACGAAATCGCAGGCCTTTCTGAAAGCTCGAAAACCGTCGAAGAAAAATTCAACGCCATCTTCCAGCTCTCAGAAAACGTCCGCGGCATGAGCGCAGAACTCACCTCCGCGATGAAAGAACAAGAAAACGGCAGCCGCGAAGTGCTCGCCGCCATCAAAACCATCAGCTCCGTAACCGCCGAAGTTAAAGACGGCTCCGAAGAAATGCTCACCGGCGGCCGCGGCGTCGCCAAAGAGATGCAAAAGCTCGACCGGTTAACGGCAGAAATCAAAGATTCGATGAACGAGATGAGCGCGGGCGTACAACAAATCAACAACGCCGTCCAAGAAGTCAACAACCTTGCGCGGAAAAATAAAGACAGCATTGAGGGGCTGG
Organism: uncultured Treponema sp.; assembly: GCA_963539665.1. Taxonomy (GTDB): domain Bacteria; phylum Spirochaetota; class Spirochaetia; order Treponematales; family Treponemataceae; genus Treponema_D. Next base: position 27,221 of record CAUTOX010000005.1, on the reverse strand, counting down.
CCGCGGAGGTCGGGAAGTTTAAGGTTTAGGATAGAAGGAAGAACTTCGTCGTGTAGATAGCCCCTTACCGTTCGTTTCGCAGTTTTGTTGGAAAACAAAACTGCGCGCGGACGGGCGACAAAACTCCATCTGACGGATAAAGTTCCTCCGTCCGCCGTGCAGGAAGTCAACGACCTTGCACGGAAGAATAAAGACAGCATTGAGGGACTTGCGGAGGTGGTCGGGAAATTTAAGGTATAAGGCGGGGGCGGGCGGCCTGTGGGAATTGCGCCGTACAGATGGAGAAGCATCGAACAGGCCGCTCCTGTTTGCCATACGGCAAACAGGCTAGAGAAACGTAGCGGGCGGACTGCAAGAATGGCATCATTAAAGTGATAATAAAACGAGCAGGGCTGGCGGGAAAAAAGCGCCTTTATGATAGAAGGGCGTTGACGCCCGCTTCCAGTTTCGCAAGTGCGAAACTGGCTAAAAGGAACGTGGTCGGGGCATCTTGTTGGTTTGCGCTTCGTTTCGTTCTTGCCAGTTTTTGCCGAAAGGCAAAAACTGGTGCGGACGGAGCAACTTTATCGAGGATATTTAACTTAGTCGTCCGTCCGCGACTAATTTGCCTGCGGGTAAGCTGGTTATGGGGGGAATTATTGCCGTCGGAGAGTTTTTGTCTCTGGCGGCGTTTTTTATAGGGACGAAAAAGCAACGAGTTTGCCGCAGGCAAAGTCGGGCAGGCTGCACGGCCGGTATTTCTTTTACGGTAAATAGAAGCAGCCTGCGGGGAATTGTTCCGTACAGATGATGGAGTATCGTACAGGCCGCTCCTGTTTGCATAGGCAAACAGGCTAGAGGAACGTAGGGGGCGGTCTGGCAGTTGTGTCGTTCAAGAGCCATTTTTATCGCCCGACGCAAACTGGCAAGAGAGAGGCTGGCGGGAAAAAAAGCACTTTTAGGATAGAAGGGCTTGGCCGCCAGCTTCCAGTTTCGCAAGTGCGAAACTGGCTAAGGGCATCTTGCAAGTTTGCGCTTCGTTTCGGGGGTGCCAGTTTTTGCCTAACGGCAAAACTGGATGCGGACGGAAAACAACGAGTTTGCCGAATACGAGCAATCTTGCCTTTTTGCCTATCGGCAAAAACAGGAGGCGGACGGCCGAGCTATTCCATCCCTCTCACGCCCATTTCCCCATCCGCCCGGGCAAGCTGCACGACCTTGTATTCCGTTCACGGTAAATAGAAGCAGCCTGCTAATGAACGAAATATCGGCGGGCGTACAGCAAATCAACAACGCCGTGCAGGGCGGGATGCCGAACTTGCGCACCTTGAAGCGCAGCGACAAAAGGCAAGCAACTACGAACGCTACACGCATTGCGGCGTTCCCAAACGCTATTGGCAAGAATCATTTGACACATTCATAACGGCCGATGCTTCTCATGCCATCCAGCGCAAAAAACAGGCGGCCTTAGACTTCATGCGCAATGACTTCATGCAGGCCGTTCAAAATGGCGGCGCGTCATTTGTTGCGCTTTTAGGCAACTGCGGGACCGGAAAGACGCATCTTGCGGCGGCAACCTTGCGCAATACGGCGGGTACTTTTACGCTATCGAGCCAGCTTGTTACGCAATTACGGCAAGCGCGGAGCTATTCCACGCACAAAAATGAAGCGGCATTGTTACAAGAATACGCCGTGCCGCGCGTACTTGTGATTGACGAAGTAGGACGGGCAGACAACGCTGCAGACGAAAAATACACGCTCTACCAGATTATTAACGCCCGCTACAACGTAGAAAAGCCGCTTATCATCACGGCAAACATGAGCAAGCCGGACTTCATAACCTACATCGGAGAAGCCGCCGCCGACCGCTTTATCGAGTACGGCCAGATACTACTACTCGACTGGAACAGCTACCGGCCATATTTACGCGGCATAAAAGCTGCCTGCAAAAGGAACGCATTGAGGAGCGGGGAAAGAAGCCCACTCTCATTCAAGGGGATGCCCGCTCCCGCGTAATCAGAAAGGGGGCTGTCGGGCGTTTCCGTCATTTAATACCGCTTGCTGCATCTTGTTCCTCGCGTTCTTGCGTCAGGACGGTGCCCGGGGGGAGGGATTCGGTTACCCATGTGTTGCCGCCGATGATGCAGCCGCGTCCGATTATAGTTTTTCCGCCGAGTATGGTTGCGCCGGCGTAGATGGTTACATCATCTTCTATTGTAGGATGCCGTTTTTTGTTCATCAATTCTTTTTTTACGCTCAACGCGCCGAGCGTAACGCCCTGATAGATTTTTACGTTTCGCCCGATTACGGTCGATTCGCCGATAACGACGCCCGTTCCGTGATCGATGAAGAAGGATTCGCCGATTTCGGCTCCCGGATTGATGTCGATTCCGGTTTTACCGTGTATGTATTCGCTCATGATGCGCGGAATGATGGGTATGTTGCTGGCGTACAAGAAATGGGCGATTCGGTATATGAGAATTGCTTCTAGTCCGGGATAGGAGAGGATAACGTCTTCTCTGCTTTGCGCGGCGGGATCTCCGCGATAGGCGGCCTCTGCATCGATGGTAATTTTTCTTCTAATTTCCGGCAGTTCTTCAACGAGCGCCATTGCAATGCCTTCCGCCTTCTTCAAGCACTGCGCGCTTTCGGCTGCGGGGGCATTCCGCTTATGCGTGTCCGCGTACACAAGCGCTTTTTGGATTTCTTTTGTGAGCGTTGCAATGATGCGGTTGACGCGCATTCCGGTAATGTAGCGGATATTGACCGGCGTAATTTCTTCGTCGCAGCGGAATCCGGGGAAAACTAAACTTTGCAGATCGGAAAGGACGGCAATCACATTCTCCCGATTCGGAAAATTCTCCGATTCGCTGCGATTTATGCCGCCGTAGCGGTCATACGAATCGAGAATCCCATCAATCAGCATATCGATATTCATACGGTACCTCTGCAATTTCAGATCGCGGAAAAGGTCATCTCGAAAAACTCGCTTTTTGCGATTCTTTCGAGATTGCGACGAGTTGTAACTCGCTGGATTATAGAGAGTTCCAACATCGCATTTTCAAAGTTACCTCTAAAAACTTCAGCTTTTAGAGGTTCCCAAAAGCTGCAAACCGACCTGCCTACGGAATGCACCATAGCATAGAAAGAAAGAAGAATCCACAATCGGCCGCGCCCGAGCATCCGAACGCCGACGCGGGCGCAGAATCACGGAACTCAGTTTTTGAATCGCTTCTAGCTATTACTCACTTATTGAACTAGGTTTCGGCCATTATTAAGGATTTTAAAGTTAAAAACATTTCTAAAATACTCAAAAAACTGATTTTTTTTCTAAAAATGCCATTGCCCATTCAACGACAATACTAATTTTTGCAAAAACTGAGTTCCGTGGCGCAGAATGGTTCTTCCTTGCAAAAATACCGTTTCGACATTAAGATTGCGTGTATTATTAAGCATAAGGAGCTTGTTATGGAAGAATTATTAAACAAATTATTGGCGGACTTTACGGTTGAATACCACAAGTTGCAGAATTTTCACTGGTATGTTACCGGACGCGACTTTTTTACCGTACACCCGCAGCTTGAAGCATATTATGACGGAATGAAAAACGGGATTGATGAAGTTGCAGAGAACATTTTGATGCTCGGCGGAAAACCGATTGCATCGCTGAAAGATTGCTTGGCGCTCGCAGGAATTAAAGAAGCTGCCGCAAAATCAATTTCTTCCGCCGAAATATTCAAAGCGATTCTGGAGGATTTCACCTATCTTTTAAAATCCGTTACCGACATTAAAAAAGAAGCCGACAAAGACGGCGTTTATTTGATTTCCGCTTTGATGGACGATTACATCAAAAACTTTTCAAAAAGCGTTTGGATGCTCAAAGCCGCAAGCTGCTGTTAAGGTTCAATCTGCGCAACTTCTGCAACCGGCTTTGAAAGAGGTTGCGCAGATTGCAAAACTCCCCGCGTAAATGCGTCCCGCCTCCCGCTCATTCCGTATAAATCCTGAATAGCGCGTTTCCGTTCTCTGCGCCGCGCGGCTGTGTAAGCTCGGCAACTGCGGAATGCGCATCGGGGACTTCTTTCGAATAAGAACCCTTTGCATTCAAACGGGTGTGCCGATAATCGGAATATGAAACGATTTATACCATTGATTCTCTCGTTTTTCTGTATTGCTCTTGCCGCGCAAACGCCGCCGGAACTCGCCGGAATATGGCATGGCCGCGACCGCTATGTTCTTTTCGGTAATGATGGAAACATTGCTGTGCTGCTGAAAGCGTACTACGGCTGGTATTACGATCGGGCGGCGGAGCCTGAGGATTTTGCGGAGACGGCCGCGCGAACAATCAACTCCGCTACAACGCAAACGCCGCAGCAACTGACTGCAACATATACGCCGCTGGAAACAGAGCTTCCGGCATGGGAAATTGAAATTACATACGGCGGGAAAGGGGCTGCTCGGATTCCCGTTGCGGTTTTTGACGATAAACTGTATTTGGACTTTTTTATTCGCAGCGGAGCAGACAACGTAACTCCGGCTCCAGCGAATCCGACGGAACTGCAAGTGGAACGCGCAGCAGAACTTGAGAACGGTTCGTTTTGGTACGGCGTAAATGCAGCTGATGCGATCCGGATTTTTGCGCGGACGGGCAAAGCGGAAGTTGCAGCGTGGTATATCGGGGAGGATGCGGCGTACAAATTGCGTTTCTGGCGAACGGATATGGAATATGATGAAGATGCTGCCGCATCGTGCAGGGCTGGTAAGGCCGCGTTGACCGTAAAAAAACACATACGCAGTGCGGCGCAAACCTATACAGCGGTCTCCGGACGCGGAAAAAACATTCGGAATGTGAAAAAGTACGCTTCATTACCGTTCGATGCGGCAATCTACACGGACAAGGCCGGCCGCCAACGCATTGCAGCGCGAGCGCCTGCGTACCTTGAAAAAGTCAATTCCGGCAGCAAAACGGAGCTATTGCGTATTGTCAAGGAAGCGAACGCCCGCCGCGCTCCAGTTCCGCCGTCCCCCTTCCCGCCAAGAAAAAGCGCCGATTGGGAACTGTCGTTGCTAGAGAATCTGGAAGAACCGGAGCTGTTTTAGGATGCTTTGATTGCAAGTGCGGTAGAGATGGGAATTTATTAGTCGTTGTACTGAATTCAATAAAGTTGACGCAAAAAAGCTCGTTTATGCGGCAATATTTTCACATCCTGAATAAACAGCTTCCGGAGTTCTGTAATTCAGACTTGAATGAGTACGTATGCGGTTATACCAAGATTTAAGGCATGGCAAATTGCGTGAGTTCACTTGTCCCCGCATCTTGCGGCAAAACGAGCGGTGCAAGAGAACATAAGGTGATTGCATTCGACTTTATAGCTACTGGTCTTGCAAAACCGCACAGGGTATCGCTGCGACGGCACTGCAACGATTGGATTTGTCTTGCAATATTCCGCTTCAAAGCGCTCCACTTGTGCTTAATAGAATTGTATTCAGGTGAATTACGGCGGCAGAAAAATCAATCTCTGCGAATGTTTTTCTCGCAAGGTTCTGTAAAACTTCTTTGTTCATGAACAGCTGCATTGTCCATGAGGATGACATGATCCTTTAGCAGCTTCTTTAACAATTCCTCTTCAAATCGCTTCTCGAACAAGGAGCCTTCATCGTTCCGCTGTAGGTGTGCGGAGCAAGCAAAGCGCCTTCACGTTGCGGCATTATGCGCGGGTAAATTGATTGCTCCCTACACGTATGACGAGACAATGAATGGCGTTTTGTTCGAGCGCTGTTTTGAAAAGACGCTGTTGAAACTCTTGCCCAAAAAGCGCGTCATCATCACAGACAATGCTAGTTTTCACAAAAAAGAGGTACTGTATCAAATTGCAAAAAAAATATTTGCAAGCCTTGATCTTTTTGCAGCCGTTTTCACTGAAATCAATATCACTAAACATACGTGGAGTCCTTTGAAGCGGAATATTGCAAGTCTCATCCATCGCTACAGCTCTGTCTCAGAGGCTCGCAATTCCGCTTTACAAGGCAAGTAGCTATATTTCAAATCTACAGAGTCTTTTACGACGCGCAGTGTTATGCGGAATGCTTCGACAGTGTTTTTATAGGACGAATACAGCATATTGCCTTGAAAGCGGGGCTTCGGCAGGCGGATGTGTGTGAAAGATTAGGCGGAGGATTCTTCTTCGGCAGGTTTTAACGACTATTCTTTATTCCAAATAGGCAAACATTTGCTCCTTGTGCAGAACTTTGCATCGGAGCAAAGGTTTGTGTTGTTACCGATCTTTTGTTAGAAGTAGACCCCGTTTTCAAGATCTTCTTGATATGCCTCCAGTCCGTCGCTAATGCCTTGCAAGACAGCTATTGCATCAGTACTTTCACAACCTGTTGTAATTATCGTTGCAGTAATCAGCATTACAAATACCTCTATCACGAAAACTATCTTTCTTCGTTTCATATATTTAACCTCCATCTTTGCAATATAATTTGCATTGTTCCGAATATCAGAATTCTTCCCGGATTTAATATTTCCGGCATTCACACTATGGAAATAATCCGCTTTTCATTTTTGGCAGAGATTATCAAATAAGCGCGTATTCATCTGTCCTTAAAATAGATATCAAATGCAGATTGCCGAACGGAAACAAGGTTGCCCGGCCGATATTGCGCCTGAGAAATTCTCACCTTTTTATTAAAAGTATATGATCTAATTTCTCCTGTATAAAGGACGAGTTCATCTTCGTTTGTAGGCATAACATACACGGTATGACTTGAGTTGTTATAAAATGTGTATTCAAATCCTTTTTCGCTCTGATCAGCAGCGTTATTTACGCCGTTATTGATACCGCTGCTGGCTGCCTTGGAAAAATCTCCGTCACATCCCATATAGAAAAACAATATGCAGACAACCGCAAATATTGTTCCCAACATTGAAAGCAATTTTTTTTGCGTGTTCATGGTGAACACCTCCTGCTAAAATAATTTATTGAGCTCTTACTCAATTTAATTGATTTTATCATCATATTACCAATTAAATATTATGTCAAACAAAAAAACATCATTTTATACTGACAGTATGCATAGATACCAGCAAGAATTTGTTGCAAATGTCAAAAAGAACAGAATAAAAAACGGATTTTCTCAGTCATATTTTGCAGAGTTATGTGATGTTGCGACTGGTACAATCGGAAATATTGAATGCGGAATTGCAAAACCGTCTTTTGATTTGATTATAAAAATGGCAGAAGTTTTTCAAATACATCCAGCCCTTTTATTTTCCGAAAATCCCGCAGTCGATTACCTCGAAGATAAAAATGCCCGCGAACTCTTGAAAGAAATAAAATCAATAATCGAAAATTATCTTGCAGAATAAAAAGCGACCCGTACTCTCAAGTTTTCTTAATGCTGTCGGAAGATGCTACCTTGAAATACGATGACCTAAATCACGCTATCTGTGCGATTTAGAGTTCGCCAACTTGTTCGATAACTCTATTGGCAAACATATCCATGAAGTTGCGCCGCTATAAAACGCATGCTTGCTTGAGTCTATATTGCGGAGTTGGCCGTTACGCTTGTCTGTGCGCTCGAATTGTATGCGGCGCGGGGCTTAGCCGGCACTTTGTTAGGCGCGGCAGAATCGGCAAGCTGTGAAGCTGCAATCTATCTTCTGCTTTTTTAGCGGCAGCGCTCTTTCTTTCCTATGCGCGGATTACAACTACCTATTTTTACGGAGCTGAAAAGACAACCTGCCGTATATGCGGCAGCAGTTTTATGGCTGGCATTGCTGACTGCGCTGCCGCTGGTATTCGGTTTACGCGGCGTATGGCTTGCAGTCCCACATGTGTAGGCGCTTACCTGTGAAATTGCAGCAGCCGAAAAAAATCAGCCGGTATTTTCTGTAAGCAAAACAGTAAGCCAATGGTCAAGCCTCTCTATCATCAAGATGCCCGTTTTTCCATCGCCCCCCATTCCGTTGCAAGTTCGTATTTTTGCTTATATAATCCGCGCCATAATCGATTGAGGAGTATTTTGTGTTTACCGATGTTGTGATTTTAGCCGGAGGTTTTGGGGAGCGCTTATGGCCTGCGTCGCGGCCGGATTTTCCGAAGCAGTTTCTTTCTATTAAAGATGGGGTTTCCTTTTTGCAGGAGGCCGTGTTGCGTTCGCTGTTGCTTGAAGTCAGCGGGAAAATCCTCATCGTTACGCGCATCGGGCTTGAAGATGAAATTGCTCGGCAGTGCCGCTTGCTTACGGAGACGGCGGCGCGCTATAAACAAAAGATTTTCGATGATGTTTTGATTGCCGCGGAGCCTGTCCCGAAGCATACGGCGGCGCCGGTCATTCTCGGCTGTCATCTTTTAAAACTTTTGGAGCCTGAGACGCCGCATTCCATTTTGGTTTTGACAAGCGATCATCTGATAGAACCTGCGGCGCATTTTGTACAGGATGCGGAAAAAGCGTTTAAAGCCGCCTCAGGCGAAAATTTTGTTACGTTCGGCATCAAACCGGATCATCCTGCAACCGGTTACGGATACATTCAAACCAAGGAGACGCTTCCGGACGGGGCCGGTGCGTTTCGGATTCAGCGGTTTACGGAAAAGCCTGATGCCGAAACTGCGCAAAAATATATCGATGCCGGAAATTGCTGGTGGAACAGCGGAATGTTCGCCTTTTTCGCCGATTTTTTTATTGCGGAGCTTGAGCGGTGTACGCCGGAGATTGCAAATGCCTTTGCCCCGCTTTCGACAGAAACGCCCCCGCCGCTTGAAAAAATACGGGGCGTCAATGCGCTCCTTTCGTGGCAGGCGATGGATGCCGCATACAAGGCAACGCCGGCGATCGCCATTGACCGCGCAGTTGCCGAAAAAACCGCGCGCGCCGCTATGGTTGCCGCATCCTTTCGCTGGTATGACATTGGAAGCTGGGATTCATTTGCCGCGCACGCAAAAGGAGCGGAGGATGCGGTATGCGTTTCAAGCGAAAACTGTTTCGTCTATTCGGATATCCCCGTTGCGCTTTGCGGCGTCGATGACTTAAATGTCGTCATTAAAAACGGCAAGGCGCTCATCATGAAAAAAGGCGCTGATGACGCGGTCAGGAACGCCGTGCAATACTTTAAGGATAAAAAATAACGGAAAATCATCCGCCTTAAAACCGGACGATTTTTCAAGCAGGAGGCAAAAATGAACGCAGCATTACAAAATCTGCAAGACAGGGGCTTTATCTCTCAGTGCACTGATTTAACCGCTCTTTCTGAGCGAATGGATAAAGGCGCGATTACTTTTTATGAGGGCTGCGATCCGACCGGCATGAGCTTACACATTGGGCACATGGTTCCGTATTTTGCGTTCCGCCATCTGTGCAGCGCAGGACACAAGGGGCTTGCGCTCATCGGCGGGGGAACTGCGCGGATCGGGGATCCGAGCGGGAAAAGCGAGATGCGGAAAATGATTTCTTACGAGCAAATTGATGCGAATGTCGAATCCATCCGTGTGCAGCTTGACGCTTTTTTGCATTTCGATGGAGATACGGCTCAGGCGGTCAACAATAAAGATTGGCTTGCCGATTTGAATTACATCGACTTTCTCCGCGACATCGGTTCGTGCTTCAGCGTAAACAAGATGCTTTCGTTTGAAGCGTACAAGCAGCGCCTTGAGCGGGGCCTGTCGTTTATCGAATTCAATTACCAGCTTTTACAGGCGTTCGATTATCTTAATCTGCACGAAAAATACGGAGCCGTCCTCCAGATTGGCGGCGACGACCAGTGGGGAAACATTACCGCAGGCGTTGACCTTATCCGGCGTAAGCTCGGCGGGACCACGGAGCTCAACAAGGAACACGAAGCGTTCGGCTTGACGTTCCCGCTGATTATGACGGCGGACGGCAAGAAAATGGGAAAAACAGAAAAGGGCGCGATTTTTTTAAATCCATCGCTTACCAGCCCGTATGATTTTTTCCAGTATTGGCGGAATTGCGTTGATGCTGATGTTGAACGGTTTTTCAAACTGTTTACCTTTCTGCCGCTGTCGGAAATCGGCGTAATTTGCGCGGGAAACATAAACGAAGCGAAGGAGCGGCTCGCCTATGAGGTAACGCAGCTCATTCACGGAAAGGATGAGGCGGAAAAGGCGCAGGCGGGAGCGCGTGCTGCTTTTGGGGGCGCAGGGGATCGCTCGCAGATGCCGACGGCAGAGCTTCCGCGTTCGCTATTTGAAAACGGCATCGGCGTTATCGACCTTTTTGACGCGGCGAAAATCGGCGGTTCAAAAAGCGAAATCCGCCGCCTGATTATGCAGGGGGGCGCGTCCGTCAACAATACGCAAGTTTCGGACATTAAAGCGGTATTCACCTTAAATGATGCCGATGACGAAGGCGAGTTTATTCTTCGCGCGGGGAAAAAACGGTTTGTACGCGCGGTTATTAAGTAGCAATTTTACGCGGCGGACAGGCGGCATCGTCCGTATTCTGTCCGCTTTCGGCGTTAAATCGGCTTTTGCATTGCGCACTCGCCAATGATAGCGGCCGCTTGAACGCCGCATTTTAACCGGCCGCAGCTCCTTCAAAACGGCATAACTGCTTTGCAAACAGAGAAATATGTTATAGAATCGCAACCATAATGCGGATGGAATTATTCAGGAAACAAAATCAAGCTTTTTATTTTGACCGAGCGTTGCCGAGCGCGGCGCACAAAAAGAGCGGAGTTGGGACTTCTTTCAAAAAAAACGCCGCGCTTGTAGTAACCGTGATCCTTTCGCTCTTCCTTTCGTATGCGGAATCCTTCCGAGTACATAAACTTATTCCAGTTTACATTTCAGACAGCGCACAAGAAGCGCAGACGATTCGTATCGGCGTCAATGACGCCATTGCGCTTTTTATGCCGCAAAATACAGAATTCATTGAAGGGATCGAAATAAAAATGCAGATTCCAGCAGCAGTCTCCGAGTGGCGCGATTCGGTCGCTTGCTCGCTGTACGAAAAGTTAAAGCCTGCGCCTTCCGCAAAGCAAATCGATTATTCGGGCGCAAAGACATTTGTAACCACGCTGCCGGATAAGCTTTCGTGGATTATGCAAATTCCGCTCCACGCGCAAAGCTCTCTAAAAGACAGCCAATATTTATCGAAAATCGGCGTCATTCCCGATATTTCCGACGGCCACATCTTCATCCGCTTTCAACCGGCAATGAAAGGAATGCCCGATCAAGCGCTCAATGCAACGCTGGAACTTGCGGTAAAGCCTATTTTCATCAATAAAGGGAAATTGCAGGTGTCCATTGAGGCGCCTGACGGCCGGAAAGACGGATACCGGATGCTTTTGGACGGCGTTCAAGCGCAACTGCCGCCGGACGGCCTTTTACTCGATGTCGGAACGCACACGCTGAGCATTCAATCCGAAGAATACCGGAATGAAACGCGCTCGCTCCGCATTGAGCAGGCAAGAACTGCGAAACTTATCGTCGCGCTCAAAAGCCTTACGCCGACGCTTTTTGTTACCGCTCCTGATAATGCAGAGATTTTCTTAAACGATGCGCCCTTTCATAAGAGCGCAAGTCCAGTAGCCGTTCCGGAAGGCGATTATACGCTTCGCGTCCTTATCGGCGGCTATGAAATTATCCGTACGCTTGCCATTCAAAAAGGAAAATCGTATACCGCAAATCTTGCCGTCGATTTAAAAATCACCGAAGAATAGACCTGTTTGGAAGTTTCCGTTTCTGAACAGATCTAACAATTTTTTTATTCCCTCCAGTGCGCCTTGCAAATACCTGCGGGCGTTGCGCGTTATTCGTTTTCGCTTCCATCTGTCTCCCTTTTATACTATATTATCGCAAAATCCGCGCCCGTTGCGGATAAAACAAAGCGTCGCAAATTAAATCTCAGAAAGCCTCAATGTGAGGGTTCCTGAGAATTCTCTTACAAACAGACTTAAAACGAGGGTAAAGATGGAAAAAAAATTAGTTCCGATTACGCTTTTGTGCGGCTATCTTGGCGCAGGAAAGACAACGCTGCTGAACAATATTCTGACCAACCAAAAAGGATACAAGGTTGCCGTCATCGTAAATGACATTGGCGAGATTAACGTTGATGCGGATCTGATCGAAAAAGGTGCAAATATCACCGACAAACGCAGTTTAGTGCCGCTGACGAACGGCTGCATCTGCTGTACGCTCAAAAGCGATTTGGTAAAGCAGATTGAAATGCTGATTGCAACCGGTAAATACGATTACATTTTGATTGAAGCAAGCGGCGTATGCGAGCCGATGCCGATTGCCCAGTCGATTATGATGATCGAAAACGGGCATCTTGATAATGTCGTAAGCGTTGTTGATGCCAAGCGGCTCGTCGATGAGTTTTCCGAAGGCGCACGGCTGCTCAAAACGGACATGGACGAAACGGATATCGAATCGCTTTTGGTGCAGCAGATTGAGTTTTGCTCTACGCTCGTCATCAATAAAAAGGATTTGGTGTCGGATGAGCAGATGAAAAAGGTTCGGGCGGTTGTTGCAAAGCTCCAGCCGCATGTAAAGGTCATCGAAACGTCCAAGGGCGCCGTGCCGATGGAAGATTTGCTTGCAACTGGCAGGTTTGATTTCGAGGCCGTGTTTGAAAGCGCCGGCTGGGTTTCTGAGCTGGAACGCCGTGCGGACGCAGAAGAGGAATGCTGCGAACACGATGGGCACGAGCATTGCGATCATGAAGGAGGCTGCTGTCATCACCATCATGAACACAACCACGAAGGCGCTGACGAGGACGAATACGGAATCGGCTCTTTTGTCTATTACCGTCGGCGGCCGTTCAATAGAACAAAACTGGAAGACTATGCGGAAACGTGGCCGAGAAACGTCATCCGTTGCAAGGGCGTCGTCTGGTTTAGCGATGAGCAAGAGACCGCGTATGTGTTTGAAACGGCGGGACGGCAGATTCAGGCAGGGCCTTCCGGCAGATGGCTTGCATCCTTTCCGAAGGCGGAACAGGATGCCGTTTTTGCCGAAGAACCGAAAGCGCGCGAAGAATGGGATGAAAAAGTCGGCGACCGTATGATAAAGCTCTGCATCATCGGGCAAAAACTTGACCGACAGAAAATTACTTCCGACTTGGATGCGCTCCTCGATTAGCAGCGGCGCAAAATGAGCGGACAGACAGCAGTGCCGGCAGAAAATAAAATGGGCGCAATGCCCATGATGCGCCTCATTATAAATATGTCGCTTCCGATGATGTTTTCCATGCTTGTTATGGCGCTCTACAATATTGTCGATAGCATTTTTGTTGCAAAAATTAATGAAGAGGCGCTGACGGCCGTAACAATCGCTTTTCCCGTGCAAAATCTGATGCTTTCGTTTGCAGCGGGAACGGGAGTCGGCATGAACGCCCTCTTGTCAAAGCGGCTGGGACAGAAAAATCAGCAAGATGTCAACAAAACCGCGATGACCGGGGTTTTTCTTGCGCTGTGCAATTACGCGCTTTTTTTGACCGCCGGCATCGCGCTTTCCCGCCCGTATCTTGCCTCGCAAATCGTGAGCGCAAAAATCATCGCATACGGAACTGAATACCTCGATGTCATCCTTGTTATGTCGTTTGCGCTCTTTTTCGGCATCACGTTTGACCGCTTGCTGCAATCGACGGGGCGCACCATCTACACGATGTATTCGCAGCTTTCCGGCGCGGCATTCAATATCATTTTTGACCCGCTGCTCATCTTCGGCATCGGTCCATTTCCGGAGATGGGAATACGGGGAGCTGCCCTTGCAACCGTTTTGGGGCAGCTTTTGGGACTCTGCGTTTCGCTCTTCTTCAATTTTACGAAGAATCGTGAAATTCAATTTAAGCTCCGAAATCTGCTGCCGGAACTGCGCATCATCGCAGAAATCTATAAAGTCGGCGTGCCGTCAATTATTATGGTTTCAATTACTTCCGTTACAACGTACTTTATTAATCGCATTCTCGGAGGTTTTTCGAGCACGGCGATTGCGGTGTACGGCATTTACTTTAAGCTCGTCAGCTTTATTTTTATGCCGGTATTCGGTTTGAACAATGGGATTGTGCCGATTATCGCGTACAATTACGGTGCGCAGAATAAGGAGCGCATCGTTCAGGCGATTACAAAGGCGCTCGCGCTTGCCTCGCTCATCATGCTGGCGGGCACGGCGGCATTCGAACTTTTTCCCGCAAAGCTTTTGCGGCTATTCGATGCCTCGCCTTCCATGCTTGAAATCGGAATCCCCGCCTTGCGCATTATCGCGCTGAGCTTTCCGGGGGCAGCCGTCGCAATAACGCTTTCCTCCGTCTTTCAGGCGTTCGGAAACGCCTTCTACAGTATGATCGCTACCTTTGTCCGCCAGATTGCAGTGCTGCTTCCGGTTACCTATTGGCTTTCCCGCTCCGGTAATATCAACGAAATATGGTGGGCCTACCTCGTTGCAGAAGGCGCATCGGTTGCCATGTCGCTTTTTTTTCTGCGCCGCATACTGTCGGTTTGCAGAAAGTTTTCTCGTTAAAATAGAAAGCATCGTGCAAAGCTCGCAAGTTTTGCGTAATCAAAACAGGCGTGCAGGGATGAATGAGGTGTGGGCGGAAAGAAAAGATACGCTCAAAGAACTTGAAACAAAACGGGAATACGATAGATATGTTTGCAGCATAAAAGATTCGCTTATCATCGTTATTTTAGGGCGCCTGTGCGATTTAAAAATACGAAGAAAATACACGGACGGCCAACGAGCGAGCATATAATAGACCTGTTCAGAAACTAAAGTTTTCGAACAGCTTTAATAAATAAAAAAGAATCCCATATTACTGGCGGTATTCCGCCTTCTCGCAATGATAAGCCGAAAATCTCTGGATCACTGTATGACATTAACCTTTGCGGCTCATCCTTGCTTTGGCGAATTCTGACAGGTTCTTAAAAATTTTCTTCGAGCGGAAAACCGTATTTACCGTGCCCCGGATAAATGCGTGTTTTCGGCGGAATGATCTGATAGAGCAGGCGGAGACTTTGCTGAATCTCCTGCTCGCTGCCGCCCGGTAAGTCGGTTCGTCCCCGCGTGCGGTAGAACAAGGTGTCTCCGGAGAGCAAAATATTCTCCGCCGCATTGTACGCGCATAAAGAACCTTGCGTGTGGCCGGGCGTGTGAATGATTTGCCATGCTTTCAGCGCATTGACAAGCGCTTCGTCAGCATCTTCTGAAAGAAAGACACGCTCCAGCGTTTCTCCGCCTGAAAGCAACGCATCCGCGTCCGGCAGATTCTCCAGTGCGAACGTCAGCTCTCCCATGCCGATTTCATGCAGCGTAACGCCCTGCATCTGTGCCGCCCGGCTGCCCGCCATCCCCTTATCCAACGCATGAACGGCAATCTTACAATCAGGAAATGCGTCCTTCAAAATGCGCGTTCCCATTACGTGGTCAAAATGCCCATGCGTCAAAAGGATTCCGACAAGCTCCAGCGCGTGTTGCGCCAGATAATCGAGTAATGCCGCGCCGTCATGCGAAAAAGCGCACGCCGCAGGATCAACGGCGAACACTTTATTACCAGTAAGCGGGACAAGCCACGTATGCACTTGCAGCGGGCCGGTCGCAATTTCTATCGGCTCCGTCAAACTAAGCACCCGCCATCGGTTGCATCCGGAGTATTCGCATCCTCTGCCGCCGCGCCCATAGCATTTTGTTCCGAGCCGCTGCCTGTCCGCGCCCGTCCGTTGTCGGCATCCGCCTGCATCCCTTCTGCGCCATCGTCTTTTTGGCGAGAAAAACTTGCAGACAGCTTCCGTCCGCGATATTCATACCCGTTGAGCGCAGCAATCGCCTTATCCGCATCATCTGCAAACAATTGAATGAACGAATAGTTGGCAAGCACGCGAATATCGCCAATCCGCTCGCGCTCAATGCCCGCCACGCTTATCAGTAAGCCGACCAAATCGCGGGCAAACACTCTGCGGTTCCGACCGATTCCAATGAAAATCGTTGCGGCAAGCGCAGGATCTATTTCCACACGAGGACGCGCCGAACGCCGTTCCGCATCATTTGCCGCCTCTGCCGCATTGCTGTCATTCCGTTCATGCGCCTTCGTCCGCCCATCTTTAAAATCACGTCCCTGTTTATAATCCCGCTTCTGCCCCTTTGAAGTCCCTGCAGACCGCTGGAGCATCTCTTTGACCAGATACGCAGCAACATACATCCGAAGCGAAAACGGAACATTTTTTTTGTAAACTTTTTTAAGACCGTTGAGCACATCAGGATTTTCCTGTGTTTTTACTTTATTAACGGCATCTTTGAGCAGCGCTCCCATCGCATCCAAATCAATTTCCATATCACGATTTTTGTACATAAATACTCCTGTAAAACTTTTAAAGGATCAATAAACACACTTGCATACGCTTGCACGTAAATAATCGAATCCATATAAACGCCGCGTTTTATCACGGTTTATTTTTCGAGCTTTACTGCTTCCCCATTCAGCGTCTGAAAAGTCAAAATAAAATGATGCCTTAAACGCCTGCCCCGAAAATCAGCGGAAGTGCAGCAAAAATCCGGCGCCGTTTTTTTCAAAACCCTGCTTTTCCAGCAAACGCGCAGCCGCATCGGAAAGCAGTAAACATACAATTAAAACAGAATTTTTCTTGAAGGATTTTAAAGCCGCGTACAGCAATGTCAGTAGCTCCGTGCCGACGCCTAAACCGCGGTATTGTTCCCGAACATACCACCCGTTAAGCAGCAGTATTCCGTCCGTAGCCTCCGAAAGGGGAGCCGCAGAAATAATCCCCGCAAACTCGCCTAAAAGCGTCCGGCATACAAAACCCGTACGCCCCTTCGGATATTCGGAAAAATGCCGCAGCCAAATTATCCGCGCAGCTTCAGTTACTTCCTGCGGAAACGAGCGGTCAAGCCCATCCGCGCCATCGGATATGAAGACGCGCTCTGCTTCGGCAAAGTCCAAAGCGCTTGCTTTTTGGAAGGTGAAATCATCGCGGAGCAAATCGCCGCAGTCTTCAAAATCAAGTTCCAGCTTTTCCAATCCCCATATTTCGCACAGGGAATGGTACCACTGACCGATAAGCGCGCACATTGCAGCATATCGATACCAATGCCAGCGTTTTTCTACCAGCGGAAATTCCTTCAATACATTCTTAAAGCCTTTAAATACCCCCCTTCCCGAATGCAATATCCGGCACAGCTTGCCGCGAGCCAACGGCGTATGCAACGCACGGGCAAACTTCTCCCGCAATGCAAAACCGTCAGCCGATGTCCACTCCGGCAGCGCGTAATACCGTTGGCCGTCGGCAACATGGCGTTCCGCCGCTGTCAAACGGCCGTTTTCGGCATCAACAAAAAAAACTTGTTCCTGATTTTCAAGCGCGTTGATGATTTCGTCGGTAAGCTGCTCCGTCAGCCGGAATGTCATGCGCTACGCATCCAAATCGGCGCGAACGGTAATCACGCGGCCAATAAGCCCGTAAGAAACCGCTTCTTCGGCGCTTAGCCAGTAATCGCGGTCCGTGTCTTTGGCAACCTGCTCAGCGTCGCGTCCGGTCTGGTCGGCAATAATTTTATTCAGCGCCGCCCGCGTTTTTTCAATTTCCTTTGCGTGAATCTCAATATCAGTCGCAACGCCCTTCATGCCGCTTGAAGGCTGATGAATCAAATACCTGCTGTTCGGTAACCCGACGCGCCGCTCCTTATCGACGGCAAGCAGAATCAACGCCGCCGCGCTTGCGATAAGTCCCATGCCAACAAGGACAACCGGCGCCTTGATAAACCGGATAATGTCGAAAATTGCAAAACCTGCGTCAACATCGCCGCCCGGCGAATCGATATACATATAAATCGTTTTTTCCGCATCATCGGATTCGAGCAAAAGCAGCTGCCGCACAATTTTATCCGCAAGCTCCTTGTTTATCTCGCCCGAAAGAATAATCTGTCTGGTTTTTAAGAACTTTTCCATTAAAGGATCGGATACCTCTGCCGCCTTCTTGTCCTTATCCTCTGCAAAAATCTCAGTCATTGAGCATTCCTTTTCTATTTGATTTTTCACAATCATACTAAAACATACGCTTCTATTCAATGAGGGACAAAAGACGCGGCCCCGCGAGCGGACGGCTGACTGCTTGAGAAGGGCGGATGCATCTTCCCTTCGGCTTGTACATCCGCTTTATATCCAGTAGTATCCGCCAATTATGGATCCTTCGCTTTTCGATAGTAATCAATTCAAAATAGATACGATACGGGCGGTCGATGCGAAATTTGAAGCGCAGAAGATTGCCTTTGCGCCGCTTGCTTTTCAGGCCGTGCGCGCGATGCTGGAGCTTGGCATTATGCAAGCGATTGAAAATGCTGGCGATGCGGGTATTTCGCGCTCGGCGCTTGCGGAAAAAACCGGCGTTTCAGAATACGGCGTCGGCGTGTTGTGCGAAATGGCGCTCGGCATGAACGTCATTAAGCTTGCAGCCGATTCCGACATCGCCGAACCGGAGAACGAGCAGTTTGTACTCGGCAAAATCGGCTGGTTTTTGCTTGAGGACGAACTGACGCGGGTGAATTTTTATTTTACACACGATATTTGCTACAAGGGAGCTGCGGATTTGACGGCGGCGATCAAGAGCGGCAAACCGGAAGGGCTTGCGGTTTTCGGCACGGAATGGAACACCATTTACGAAGCGCTTTCATCGCTGCCGGAGGAGGCAAAGCGGAGCTGGTTCGCCTTCGACCACTTCTACAGCGACATCGCGTTTCCGGAGGCGTTGCCGATTGTCTTTGCAACTCCGCCCGCGCATCTTGTTGACATCGGCGGGAACACGGCCAAGTGGGCAATCGCCTGCTGCCGCTACCATCCTGATGTAACCGTTACGATTGTCGATTTGCCGGGTCAGACGCAGGTTGCAAAAAAAAATGCGGCGGACGCAGGCTTTGCTGACAGAATCAACACGCACAGCGCGAATATGCTCGATGCCGGAACGAAACTGCCTTCCGCGCCCGATGCGTTTTGGATGAGCCAGTTTCTCGACTGTTTTAGTCTGCCGCAAATTACAGAGATTCTGAAAAAGGTACGCGAAGCGGCGCGCCCCGACACGGACGTATATGTTCTTGAACCGTTGTGGGACAAGCAGCGCTTTGCGGCTTCCGCGTATTCTCTGATGGGAACGTCGCTTTATTTTACGTGCATGGCGAACGGCACGAGCAAGATGTACCGGTACGCGGAGTTGGTTTCCGCCGTGTGCGCGGCGGGCTTCGAGCTAAAAACAGCCCATCACCATGTCGGCTCAAACAGCTATTCCCTCCTCGTTTTCAGAAAGCAGGCGTAGTGTGCGGCGGACGGTATACCTATCCGGGCTGAGTATGTGGGCGCCCGGACTTACTACAGCTGACGATTGGCGACGCTGGGCCGACGGCAAGCAGCGGATTTTGCTTGAACGCAGCGCGCCTGACATCGCGTTTACCGCTCCTCTTTTCCGCCGGAGGCTCAGCCAAATCAGCCGCATGACGATTCAAACCGTGCATGACGTTATCGAAAAGGAGCCGGAAGCACCTTCGCTCAAGCAGGTTTTTATTTCGTTGCGCGGCGAAATTGAGCGGCAGTTTACGATAAATGAAAGCCTTGCCGAAGATTCAGAAATTATGCCGGCGGCGTTTTCGCTTTCCGTGTTCAATACGCCCATCGCGCTTGCAGCGATTGCGCTCAAGCTCAAAGCCGGCTATACGGCAGTATATCCGGCAGGCGGGGACTTTTCCGCCGCGTTCAAGGCGGCAGCTTCTCCGGTTTTATGCGGAGCGGAAGAGCGGCTTCTCCTTGCCTATGCGGATGAAGCCGTGCCGGAACCGTATGCGGCGCTTCCCGATGCAAAACAGACAAATGGGGAAGAAAATGCGCCGCTTGCGTTTGCTGCGGTTTTAGATTGCCGCAGCAAAAATCATTCTCTTCCTATTAGTATTGATGCAGTTCCGATGTCCCCGGCTCAATTTCTGCAAATGCTTTTACGGGAAGAGCTTGCCGCCAACGCGCAAGGTGCGGCGGCAGCAGCATCTGGAGATTTGCAATGTTCAACCGAAAAAAACGCGCTATAGACGAAAAATACAGCCATCGCGAATTGCCGCCGGTAAAAAATCGCCTTGTTTACGCTTACCGCGCATTTGTCAAACTCTTCTTTTATTTTTTCTTCGGAACGGGCAGCATATTCCTTGCGCTGGCAGTTTTTCCGTGGATACGGCTTTTCGTCCATCCGAAAAAGAAGTTTCAGACGGCGGCGCGCGCCTATGTTTCGCACACGTTCCGCTTCTTCGTCAATTTTATGCGCGTTGCCGGAGCTGCGCGGCTGCAAACGTCCGAATCAGAAAAATTCCGCAACCTGCATTCAAAAGTGCTTGTCGCAAACCATCCGTCTATGCTCGATTTCGTCTTCATCATGTCGCTTGTACCGAATGCAAATTGCATTGTACGCGGCGGATTGACCAAGACGGTGCTTGCCGGCGTAATTCGGCAGGCGTACATCGTGAACACGCTCGACTTTGAGGAATTGTGCCGCCGCTGCAAGGAAACGCTTGATGACGGCAACAACGTGATTATCTTTCCGGAGGGAACGCGAACGCCGCGGCACGGCCCAAGCCCGTATAAAAAAGGCGCTGCGCGGATCGCGCACTACGCACAAGCTGACATTCAGCCGATTCTTGTCGGCGGCAACGATAAGTACGGGCTTGGCAAGTGCGATCCGTGGTGGTCGTACAACCATGCCGAAGAATACCTCTACGACCTGTCTTTGCTGCCGGAAATCAAAATTGCCGACTACGCATCGCTTCCGGAAAGCCTTGCCGCCAAACGCATTACCGAAAAGATGCAGGAAACGATCAACGCAGCGCTTACCGCCAACGGCAGCCGCTACATCACAAACCGGGACCAGCCGCCGCAGAACGCGCCGCATGTCTAACTGCCGCGCATAAAGCGGCTGACGGCAATGCGGCCGCGCTCGATGCGCTCTTCCTGCCTGCGCATTCGGGTGCGGAAACGCTGCGCTCCTTTGGGCTCATTGCAGCAAGCGGCGTTCTCAAGTATCATGCGCTGCATGAAACGATACCTCTCGCTTTTCCTCGCATTACTTTTACCATTCATAGCCCGTGCAGAAGCGACAAATAGTCCGTTTACCGAAAACGAGAGCGCGGTGCGCATGGCGGACGCCGGAACCGGCGGGGACAGCGAAAGCGACGCCCGCGTTCAAAATCTTGAGGCGGAGCATATTATCGAACTTGATCCGCTGCAAACGGCCATTGCCGTCCGCTCGAACGCGCAGGAGGCGGAAGTGTATCTTAACCGCGAATATCATGGCCTTACGCCGCTGACTATATCCGGTTTAACGCCGGGCGTTTATGAGCTTTATGTAAAAAAATCAGGTTTTACGGACTGCACCTATCTCATTTATCTTGCGGAGGGGCGTTCCTATTCCTATTTTGTGCCGCTCAAACGAAATACGGGCTTTTTCGACCTGTCCGCTTTGCCGCAGGGCGCGGAAGTTTCCGTTGATTCCGAGCCGGTTCGCGACACGTATATAGAAAAGGATGAAGGCTGGCATAAAGTACGTGTGCGGAAGTTTGGGTACAAAGATGCGTCCGGCAGGGTGTTTCTGAAAGCGCGTACGGTCAAAAGCCTTTCGGTCAACATGACGCAGGAGGAATTTCGGATTCAATCGTTTGAGGTATCGAAGGATGCGTTTAATCCCCGATACGCAGGAAGTTTGGGGGAGTGCGTGTTTTCAATCGCAGTAAGTGCGCCGGAAAAAGGAGAGTTGATTATCAAATCTTCGGATGAAACGGAAATATGCCGCATCCCAACCGGAGAATTTTCGACATGGGAGCAGCGCATTCGCTGGAACGGGCGTAAAACAGGCGGACAGCTCCTGCCGGAAGGTGTGTACACGGTGGAATTGAGTGCAGGCGGTCAATCTGCCTCCGTGTCGGTTGGAATCTACTATTATTCGTTGTTCTACCGGCTGGCGGACATCTCGTCAGGCGGACTTGGAATCGGGCGCGTCCCCGCAGCATTCACGCTCCCTGCAAGCACAACGCTCTTGTCGGGCAATGGAGAAGCGCTTTTCCGAACGGACGGCGATTTTTATACGGCGCCCATCAGCCTTGCAATGGCTTTTGTTCCCACGAGCATTCTGGAGCTTTCGGCGCATTGCTCGCTTCATCTGAGTAATGAGCCAGCGCATATTTCCGCAGGCGGCGCACTGAAAGTTTCGCATGAACAGCCGCTGGGTATAAATCTTAATTTCTGCATCGGCGGCGCGGCGCGATATGGGTTTTCCATGGAAGCAAAAAAACACATTCCGGCAACCGGCGTCGATACCGGCAGCGGCTTGGGCGCAGCGTTCATGTTCGGTCTGGACAATGAAACATTCTATGCGGGACTTACCAGTTCTATAACGCTCGGAGCCGAAACCGGCAACCTCTACTACAAGGAAGCCGTTTGGAGGAAAGCTGCCGCCGTATCGATCATGCCGACGGAAGAAGTTGCGTACAGCGCATGGTTTGCCGTCGACAGCGCGATCAATTACTTCCCAAAAAGCAAAGAGCGCATCCCCGTAGCCTTTGGCCACGCATTCGACACCGGAGTTGGAGCCGCCTTCATGGTGCCCACAACCTCCGCCATGTTTACTTTCTCCCTGTCCGCTTTTATTTTCCGCAGCGCCGTCCCCGCATACGTTGGCGGCTCAGTCGGCATCATGTATATGTTTTAGTGCCTGACCTGCTCCTGAGAACGCGCTGGCGCAGAGGCAGACAAGTTATTCCATCATTTTGCCCCCTGCCGGTGATGTTGCAAGTCCATTCGCCGGGCAGGAGGCATTCGGCAGTCCGCCGAGCCACCCCCATCCATTTGCCGAGAGAGCCGCGCGGATTCCTAAAAGAGCGTAACGCCCAAGATGTCGAGCGCAAAAGGCCGCCGTCCCGCCTGCGGTATCGGGCGGTATTTGACGGTCGCTTCAAGCGAGAAGCGGAGCGCGGTATTTGCAGCTCCGCCGATATTCGGGGTCAGAAAAAACGCTGCGGTCAGACCGCACTCATCGGAATAGGAGAGGGATTCTCTGGCGGAAGTCAGGATTTTTACGGTATCTTTAATTGCCCAGTCGCCGTTGATGCCGTTCGACCACTGCGCTGTATAATACGTGCGGAGCGTAAAGCGGTTCGTGTAAAAGAGCGGTAGAAAATTCGGAGCTGCCTGAATCTCTTTGGAAAAAAGGACGAGCGATGCCGCAGCCGAGGCAACCGCATCCGGAGCCGGAAAGAGCGCGCACACAGCAGAAAGCGGCAGGTTGTACGTCATGCCCGGCGCATTTTTCACCGGTAAAAGCCGCGCCGCCTTGAACGTCGCTCCCACGCTCATGTTTTGGCGGTACGTCCGCGCTGCCTCCAGCCCGTTAAGCGGCGCGCAATAGCTGGTTTTGTACGCGGCGCTTAGCTGCACACCTGACTGCTCATAATGCTCTCGCCCCGCTCGCCGGATGTTCCCGACCGCAGCAGAAGCCGACGCTGCGGCAAAAAGGCGCGAACGTTTGTCTTTCGACTCCATGCTGCCGACCAAATCGAAAATCTGAAATGAACGGTCATGATTCAAGAACGCCCGTAGCCCCAACATCGACTGCCGCCCCTCTAAAAATTGCGCGTCCCCCTCGAATCGGACGTAGCCCGTTCTTCCTGCCGGCAATTTGAGCGCAAGATTCGCCGCGCTCGCCGTCTGTTTGTACCCGCCGGAATCAAATTCACTCTCCGCCTTCACATTGTACTTCAAAAGGTCGGTAACCGTTCCGCCGTATACGAATGCGCCGACTGCTGCCGAGTTGGTCAGCGGATTATACCCCGCGCTGATGCCCAAAACCGGCAGCGTCCATGGGCTTGCCGTTACATAGGTGAGACCGAACGGCAGAGAAACGTCTGCAAGCGCTGCGCCGGAAGGGGAAATGGTGTGCGTTGCCGTTAAGCTGAATGGAATAACGGTTCCTTTTTGCCGCAGGGCGAATGTAAGAAGGGAAAACTTTTGTTCGCCCGGGAAGTTTTTTGCCGCTGCGCTTACCGGCGTAGAATCGGACGCGGCAGTTTGCGCGTTGCCGCCCGCAAAGGCCGCTTCCGAAGCCGATACCGGAGCGGCAACCGCCCGTTCTTCAAGCATCTGCATCCGCTCAATGTCGGCGGAAAACACCGCGGCGCCGTCAAAAAAACTTCCGATATAGAAGGCGCGCTTTCCATCGATCGGAACAGGAGAGAAAATCCCGCCGGAACAGTCTTCCGCTTGCAGAAAAAACGCGCCGCCGTCCGTTCCGCTTCTGCGTAAAAGTCCCAAACGCGGCATCGAGCCGGGTTTTGTCCACGAAAAGAGGAGCGTTCCGTCTTCCATTTCGCTTAAATCCCGAATGACGGCGCGTTCATACGGCAGACGGTATTCGGTTATGCTTTTTTCCGCAAGATTATAGGAGAGGATGGAAAAGCTCAGGCCGTTTTTATGGATGAAAGAGAGCGTTCCATCCGTGCCGCCGGTTGGCGCGTAAACGAACTGCTGCGTTTCGTTTTTTATCTCATCAACAAAGCGGAGGGCGCGGATTTTACCGGCGGCATGTAATTCGAGCGCGTATAATTTAATGGAAGCATTTTGATTTTGCGTATACACCGCCGCAAGATAATACGTTCCGCCCGCGCGGAAAACTGCCGCATCGCGGAGCGCGTCCTCTTTAACAGAAAAAAATCGCCGCGTATTCATGTCGAAGATGCGTACCTTTCGCTTTGCAGCGCTCCCTGCCGCCGATGTATAAGACACGGCAAGAAAGCGGCCGTCGTCGCAGAAATTGATGCGGGAAATCGCCGGTTGACGGAAAAGCAGTTTTGCCTTTTGCGAACCGATTGCGCTAAAGCGTACCGACGCAGAATACGCATCGAAAAAGGCGAAGCCTGCGCGATATGCGGTCAAACCGCCGTAGTACGCGAGGTCGGCGCATACCGGAGCGCACCATGCGTGTTCAAGCGGAGAGGCGGGAACATCCGGCACGGCAAGCGAGGCATAAAACTTTGCCCACGCCTCTTTTATCGGAATGCCGTACACTTGGCGGAAACACATAAAGTACGTCAGCGTTTGGAAATTAACGCATTTGTACCAAAACTGCGCGTATTTTTCCCTGCCGTATTCTTTTTGCAGCCACGCGCTAAACGCTCCGCCGAAGTAATAGCTTTGCATTGCGTATGGATAGACATCTTTCGTTCCGTTGATTTCCGAATAACGCGGAAATTTCCCTTCGATTTTCGCCTGTTTGATGAAGTGCCGACTGTATTCGTCGTTGAGCCGGCCTTCTCCGCCGTCGCTTTCGGATGAAACGGCAGCTCCTTCCGCCCATGCGGTGGTAACGGTCAGGATGCCCGGATTGTACGAATCGCCGAGCGTCTCCTTCACGCCGAACCAAAAGTCGTTGTGCATGTTGTAAGAAATTGCGTGGGTCAGCTCATGCCGGAAGACGCTTACAAAGGTTTCGGAAAAAACGGCCATGCCGCTATCTGGCGCAGCATCGCGCATTACGATGTGATTAAAAGGCGCAAAGGAAAAATAGGCGTTAAACGTCTCTTGCGATGGCGAAATGACAACGGGCAAGCGGAAGTCATGCGGGAGCGTATATTTTTCCGCCGTTTCCGCATAAATTGCATCGGCCTGCTCATATAAAAGCGCGGCGGTCTTTCGAGAGCGTTCGGGAAAAATAATATCAAAATGCTTCGTGCTGATAATCCGCAGATCCGATTCCCCCGCCATAATGCCGTCGTATGCGGTAAGCGTAAACGGGGGAAGCAGGATAACCAGAAGCGCCCAAGCGAGCGTCCGCGCTTTAAAATGCGTAAAAAAACGATTCATAATTCAACCTTCCATAATTGTATGCGCGAGGCGGCAAACAGCTCCTAATAATGCGGCGGTTTTCTGTCGGCAATCTCGTCTTCAAGTTGGGCGGACAGTTCGCGCACTCTGCCGACCAAGAGTTTTTGTTCCCGCTGCAAGTCGTCGATGAGCTTGGCCTGTTCAAGCGATGCCTGCTGCAAGCCGTTCATAAAATCCTCAAGATACGACAGCTTTATTTCCAACGCCGTTATGCGTTCGTCGTCCGCGCTCATGCCCGGATCACCAGTTTTTCTTTGAGATTCATAATTTTGAGCAGGGGGATGCGCTCCGTTTTTTTCGATGTCGGCGAAATGACCGTTATTTTGACGGAAGCGTTTTTCAGTTCATCGACAAGCGGCTGCCCGTACACGGTCGTAACCAGATCGAGGTAGTCCGCATCGCTCATATCCTCTCCTGTAAACACCGGCGCCATAAACAAATCCATGTATGACTGAAAGTCATCCGGCATTTTTGCGTAGAGCGCGTGTAAAAGCTCCGCGCTCAAAATCAGGCTGACGATTTTATCGGCAGCGCTGTAGCTCACTAAGCCCGATTTTGATACGGCATCGTCAAGCTTTGGCGAAAGCGTTGCCGAAAATGCGATGCGTTCGGGAGACGGCAGCGTTGCGGAGGTGTTCAAAAAGCCCGAAGACGTAAGCGCGCTTTCCGTCCGCGCCTTGCTAAAAATGATTCCGTCCTTTGAACCGGTAATTGCAGCGACCGTTGCCATGAGTTCTTTGCCGCACACGGCCGAATAATTGAATGAAATGCTCCCGTCCGCCGACGCTTTGACGGTTAAGTCGCTCCCGCATGAACACAGCGACAGTAAAAACAATGCGGATAATGTAGAAAGTATGCGTTTCATAAAAACCTGCTTTAGGGATTTCGGCGGCAGCTCATCAGAGAACGCTGCCCGTCAGCCGGATTTTGCCGCGCCCCAATGCCGCCGTCGCCGATTACGCCAAAGAGTACACGCATTCCGCGCGAAAATGCAAGGGGCGGGCGGGACACGAAAATCAATTTTTGAACCACCCTTACTTATTTTTAAAGCTTGGTTTCGGTCTTGTTATAACTTTGTGAAGCTGCGATCATTCGTAGAATCCTCAAAGAATTGCAATTTTTTCTAAAAACACCATCCTCTATTCACGGTAAGTACCAATTTTTTCAAAGGTTGATTTCCGTGCGGACGGGGATCTTTTGCCGCATAGAGTAGCATCGTGCCCTCCCGCTTCCAGTTTCGCGAGTTTGAAACTGGTTTGCGGGATTAGAAGGCAGGCGGCAGGATGACGGGGACACGGATATGGTCAAGTACAATCACAACCACCCGTAAAACGGGTGGTTTGCACTTAGCCTATAAGGCTAGGGTC